>CAZIBD010000027.1:0-39575 GCA_964536935.1 uncultured bacterium
GTCGCATAGCCGACCGCCAGCGATTCGCCGAAGCCGTAGTTCTGTGCCGTCTGGATGGCGATCTGGGTGATGAGCGAGGCGGCCGCGATGTTGACCACGTTGTTTCCGATGAGCAGCGTGGTGATGAAGCGCGTGGGCTGCCGCTCCAGCAGCGCGAAGGCACCGGTGGGGTCGAGCCCGTCCTCTCGAAGCTGCCGGATCTTCCACTCCCCCAACGCGGTCAACGCCGTCTCGGAGCCCGACATCAGGCCGGACAGGATCAGCAGGGCTGCCAGGAGGCCGATCTGCGACAGGCTCACGCCACCACCGTGGGGGGTCGGAGTCTGGGCGATGACGACACTGAGGAGGGGAAGGGCAAGGATCAAGAAGACGAGCCGGAGAAAACGAGTAGATCGGTCCGCTGGGTTGTCTTCCATCAGCTAGGGGGATTGTAGCATAGGGCTCGTTGCCCTCCGGATCGGCATTCCACGTTCCTGCGGCCGGTGCCCGCCGACCGCCGCCCCCGGTATACTCGGGGCCTATGGGGTTGCACGGTCATGGCCACCATCGTCGTTGAAGGACCGATCGGCGTCGGCAAGACGAGCCTCTGCCGCTACCTGGCCACGGAGCTGGACGCCCGCACCGTGCTCGAAGTGGTGGAGGAGAACCCATTCCTCGCCGACTTCTACCGCCAGCCGGAGCGCTTCGCCTTCCAGACCCAGGTCTTCTTCCTCCTCTCGCGCTTCCGCCAGCAGACGGCGCTGGCGCAGGAGGCGCTGTTTCACCGCCACACCGTGTCCGACTACCTGTTCGACAAGGACTTCCTGTTCGCGTCGCTGAACCTCAGCGGATCGGAATGGGAGTTGTACCGGGAGCTGTTCGCGCAGCTCCAGCCGCGCCTGCCGCACCCCGACCTGGTCGTCTACCTCCGCGCCGACCCGGACCTGCTCCTGCAACGCATCGCGCAGCGCGGTCGCCGCTTCGAGCACGCCATCGATGCGGACTACCTGCGTCGGATCGGGGAGGCCTACGACGCCTTCTTCCGCCACGCTCCGTACCCGGTCCACGTCATCGAGGCGCGCGACGTCGACTACGTCGCCAGCGAAGCGGACCGCCGTGACCTGCTCGGCCGCCTCGTCCGCCTGGCACGAGCGGCCTGAGGCGACGATGTACGTCGCGGTGGCGGGAAACATCGGCGCCGGCAAGTCGAGCCTCACCCGGCTCCTGTCGGCGCGCTACCACCTGGAGCCGGTGTACGAAGCGGTGGACGAGAACCCCTACCTCGAAGACTTCTACCGCGACATGAAGCGCTACGCCTTCCACTCGCAGATGTTCTTCCTGGCGACCCGGCTCCGCCAGCACCTCCTTCAGGTCAACCCGGGGCGCCGCGTCATCCAGGACCGCACCGTGTACGAGGATGCGGCGGTCTTCGCCCGCCACCTCCACGAGCGAGGCGTTCTGGACGATCGGGACCACCGTAGCTACCGCACGATGTACGAGGCCGTCAGCGCTGCGCTGCGCCCACCCGACCTCCTGATCTACCTCCGCGCGGATCTGGCGACGCTGCGGCGGCACATCCGCCAGCGCGGTCGCGCGTACGAGGAGGGCATCGAGGACGCCTACCTGCAGGGGCTGGACGCCCTGTACGAGACGTGGGTCGCCTCCTACGACCTCTCGCCCGTCGCGGTCGTGCCGGCCGCCGAGCTGGACTTCGTTCACCGCGACGACGATCGCGACCGCGTCCTCGAGCTGGTGGAGCGCGCCGGCCTCATCGCGCCGCTGGTCGGCTAGCCGTGCGCCTCGCCCGGCTCCTTCGAGGGGCCCTGGGAGCGCCCGGTCCGCTCCCGGAGGGCCCGGAAGTTCTCGCCATCGCTCAACGGCACGACCGGGTGACCCCCGGTGCCCTGTTCGTGGCCCGCAAGGGCGAGCGCTTCGATGGGCACGACCTGCTGCGCGAGGCGGTCGAGGCAGGCGCCGTGGCGGTGGTAGGCGAAGCGGACCTGCCCGATGCCCTGCCCTGGGGCGGCGTGCCCTACATCCGGGTGGCCGACGCCCGCGAGGCTCTCCCGCAGCTCGCGGCCACCTTCCACGGGCGCCCCGCCGAGCACCTCCGCGTCCTCGGCGTCACCGGCACGGACGGCAAGACCACGACCGCGACGCTGCTTCACCACGTTCTCGGTGCACGCTACGGGAGCGGCCTCATCAGCACGGCGGCCATCCGCATCGGCTCCGAGTCCCTGGCGCTCGAGGGGCACTTCACGACGCCGGAAGCCACCGAGATCCAGGCCCTGCTGGCACGCTGCCGGGACCGGGGCCTGTCCCACGTCGTGCTGGAGTGCAGCTCGCACGGCTTCTCGCTGCATCGGCTCGACGCGATCCCCTTCGCGGTGGGCGTGTGGACCAACCTCAGTCCCGAGCACCTCGACCACCACGGCACCATGGCGGCCTACCGCGAGGCCAAGGCGACGCTGATGCGCCGGTCCGAGGTGAGCGTCCTGAACCGGGACGAGGCCGACTTCGCGTTCTTCGCGGCGGCCGCTCGAAGGGCGGTCGGCTACGGCGAGCACCCGGACAGCGACCTGCGGCTCGAGGCGGTCGAGGAAGAGCCGGGGGCTCTCACGCTGACGATGAGGACCGCGAACCAGCGGCTGCAGGGGCGGCTGCCCATGGTGGGCCGCTACAACGCCTGGAATGCGCTGGCCGCGCTGGCCGCCGCGCGCGAGGTCGGCGTGCCCCTGGCGGAGGGCGTGGAGAGGCTGGCCGGCTTCGCCGGTGTGCCCGGCCGCATGCAGGTGGTCCAGGACCGGCCCTTCACGGTGGTCGTCGACTTCGCGCACACCGCACCGGCGCTCGCAAAGGCGCTCGCTGCGCTCCGACCCGAACCGCCCCGCCGGCTGCTGGTGGTGGTCGGCTCGGCCGGAGAGCGCGACCCGGGCAAGCGCGCCCCCTTGGGAGAGGCGGCCGCGCGCCACGCCGACCTGGCCCTCTTCACCGAGGAGGACGCCCGGTCGGAAAGCCTCGAGGCGATCCTCGAGGCCATGGCGTCCGGCGCGCGCCGTGCCGGCGCGCGTGAGGGCGTGGAGTTCCGGCTCGTGCCCGACCGGCGGCGAGCGATCCGCCAGGCCGTGGCCGAAGCGCTGCCTGGCGACGTGGTGCTGCTCGCGGGCAAGGGACACGAGGCGACGCTCGAACGCGCCAACGAGGTTCTGCCCTGGAACGAGGTCGAGGAGGCGGCCGCCGCCTTGCGCGGCCTCGGCGGCGCGCCGCCGGAGTCCTGAGGCGACCGCCTCGCGGGCAGCGGGCGTGGGAACGTAGCATGGAAGCATGGCACCGACCACCGTGCGCCCCGTCGACATCATCCTGCACAAGCGCCATGGCGGCGAGCACGATCCCGCCGAGCTCCGGGCCTTCCTGCAGGACTACCTCTCCGGCGACGTTCCCGACTACCAGGTGGCCGCCTGGCTGATGGCGGTGTGCTGGCGCGGCATGAGCGATCGCGAGACGGCAGGGCTCACCGACGTCCTCGCCCGGTCAGGCGACGTGCTCGACCTCGCCGACCTCCCACACACCGTCGACAAGCACTCCACGGGCGGCGTGGGCGACAAGACCAGCCTCGTGCTGGCGCCGCTGCTGGCGGCGGCCGGAGCCACCGTGGCGAAGATGAGCGGTCGCGGTCTCGGGCACACCGGGGGCACTGTCGACAAGCTCGAGAGCATCCCCGGCTTCCGGACGGCCTTGTCCCAGGACGCCTTCCTGCGCCAGGCACGCGAGGTCGGCATCGTCGTGGCCGGCCAGTCCAGGGACCTCGCCCCGGCGGACGGGCTGCTCTACGCCCTGCGAGACGCGACCGGCACGGTCGAGTCGCTGCCGTTGATCGCGAGCAGCATCATGAGCAAGAAGCTGGCGGGCGGCGCGGAGTCGATCGTGCTCGACGTCAAGGTCGGGAGCGGGGCGTTCATGAAGACGCCGTCGGAGGCCAGGGGGCTGGCCGAGACCATGATCGCCATCGGCTGCCACGCGGGGCGGAACGTGCGCGCGGTGTTGAGCAGCATGGCGCAGCCGCTGGGAAGGGCGGTTGGGAACGCCCTCGAGGTCCGGGAGGCGATCACGTGCCTGAGAGGCGGGGGCCCGGAGGACCTTCGAGAGCTCTGCCTGACGCTCGCCGAGCAGGTCCTCGACGCCAGTGGTCTGGGAACCCCGCGCGGGCGCCTGGAGGAGCTGCTCGCCGGCGGCCACGCCTACGAGCGCTTCGAACGGTGGATCGCTGCCCAGGGGGGCGATGTGAGCGCACTGGACGAGCTCGAGCTCGCGCCCGGGCGCGAGCTGGTGCGCGCCGGCTCCGGCGGCGTGCTGGCGCAGCTCGACGCTCTGGCCGTGGGTCGCGCGGCCAACCTGCTGGGGGCGGGCCGAACGCGCAAGGGCGAGAGCGTCGATGCTGGCGTCGGCGTCCTGCTACACGCCAAGATCGGCGATGCCGTCGCCGCCGGGGACCCCGTGGCCACCCTCTACCACCGCGGCGGCCACGGCCTGGACGACGCTCGCGCGAGCGTGCTGAGCGCCCTCCGGATCGCGGATGCCGCCCCGGCCGCTCCCCTGGTCCTGGAGACCGGTCTGCGCTGACGCGTCGCGCGCCCGTACACTGAGGCATGTTCAGCAGGGAGCAGCTCGATCGCTACGCCCGCCACATCATCTTGCCGGGCGTGGGAGCCGAGGGGCAGCGCCGCCTTCTGGAGGCGAGCGTACTGGTGGTGGGGGCCGGCGGGCTGGGCTCGCCGGCACTGCTCTACCTGGCAGCCGCCGGTGTGGGGCACATCCACCTCGTCGACGACGAGCGCGTGAAGGCGAGCAACCTCCAGCGCCAGGTGGTCCACGGCCTGTCGAGCGTGGGGCGCTCCAAGACGAGCTCGGCGGCCGAACGGCTCGCCGACCTGAACCCGGACGTGGCCGTGCTCGAGCACGACGAACGGCTCACCAGGGACAACGCTCGTTCCCTCGTCCGCGCCGTCGACGTGGTGCTCGATGGCAGCGACAACTTCCCGACCCGCTACCTCGTCAACGACGCGTGCGTGTTGGAGGGAACTCCGCTGGTCTACGGCGCCCTGTCGCAGTTCGAAGGGCAGGTGAGCGTGTTCGCCGCGGGCAAGGACCCGGATCGGGGGCCGTGCTACCGCTGCCTGTTCCCAGAGCCGCCGGAGCCCGGCACGGTTCCGAGCTGCGCCGAGGCCGGCGTGCTCGGGGTGCTGCCGGGCATCGTCGGCAGCCTCATGGCGAACGAGGTGCTGAAGCTGCTCCTGGAGCTTGGAACGCCGCTGAAGGGCACGTTGCTCCATGTGGATGCCATGGGCGCGGAGTTCCGGCGTTTCGAGCTGGCCCGTGATCCGGCCTGCCCCGTCTGCGGCGACCACCCAAGCGTCACCGAACTCGTCGACTACGACGCGTTCTGCGGCCTCGCCTGAAGCCCCTCCGGGCCGCCTCGTGGCTTGACAGTGTGCCCCGTCCAGGGCTACACTTACCTTTGCTGCGCCGCGGGGTGGAGCAGTCTGGTAGCTCGTCGGGCTCATAACCCGAAGGTCGTTGGTTCAAATCCAACCCCCGCAACCAAAGCGCTCGGAGGGGCCCCCCGGGGCCCCTCCGTTTTCTGAGGGTTCCCCAACGCGAGAGGACGGTCACCGTGACGGACCTGAACCCTGATCACCTCCACGCCGACGCCATCGAGGCCGAGCCGGAGGAAGCTCCCCGGCCCCCCACCGACACGCCCCCCCAGGCCGACGAGGGGACGATGCCGCAACCGACGTACTCCGGCTTCGTGGCCATCCTCGGCAAGCCGAACGTCGGCAAGTCGACGCTGCTCAACACCCTGCTGGGCGTGAAGGTCGCGCCCATCACGCCCAAGCCTCAGACGACGCGGCGAGGCGTGCGCGGCATCTTCACGCAGGAGGGCCGCCAGCTCGTGTTCGTGGACACGCCGGGGCTCCACCGCAAGGGGCACTCGGCGCTCGACGACTACATGCGCCGCGAGATCCGCGATGCCGTCGCGGACGTCGATGTCGCGCTGTGGGTCGTCGACCTGCGCCATCCGCCCACGCGTGAGGACCGCGACGTCGCGCGCATGCTCGAGGGGCTACCGGAGAGTACCCGGATCCACCTGATCGGCAACAAGCTCGATGCGGCCCGGTACCCGGACGAGGCCCTCGGCCTCTACAAGGAGCTCTGCCCGCAGGCCGAGCGGGTCCTGGCGATCTCGGCCCTCAACGACCCCAAGGCCGTGTACGCCCTTCGCGAGGACCTGATGGAGTCGTTGCCGGAGGCTCCCTTCTTCTTCCCACCGGACATCCGAAGCGATCAGACGCGCGAGCAGTGGGTGGCCGAGCTCATCCGCGAGAGCGCCATGCTGCACCTGCGGCAGGAGCTGCCTTACGCCGTCGCGGTCCTGGTCGTCGACTGGCAGGACCCGGAGCCGGGCGTCGACGAGCCCGTGGTCATCACGGCCGAGATCTGGGTCGAGAAGGTCGGGCATCGGCGCATCGTCATCGGCAAGGGTGGCACGATGATCAAGGAGATCGGGCGCAGTGCCCGCAAGCAGCTCGAGATCTTCATGGATCAACGCATCTTCCTCGAGCTCGAGGTGGTCGTCCGTCCCGCCTGGCGCGAGGACCGCGAGGCCCTCCGCGAGCTGGGGTACGACCTCTAGCCCGGTGGCGATCGCCGCGCGCTGGCGCCGCCTCGATGCCCTCCCGCCGGCGCGCGGTCGCGACGCCATGCCGGGCGTGTACGAGCTCGCCGATGCCGAGCGCACCACCATCTACATCGGGCAGTCGGCGAGGGACGTGCCCAACCGGCTCCGGCAGCACCTCGCCTCGACCGGGTGCGTCGCGGACAGGGCGGCGTTCTGGCGGTATCGCTACAGCCGCGTCCCGCAGGCCGAGGAGGCCGCCCTCCTCGCCGCGTTCCGCCGCCGTTACGGCCGCCTCCCCGAGTGCAACCGTCAGACCCCGCAGGAGCGGGATGTCCGGCGGCGTTTCGTCGAACGGTTCTCGGGCGACTGATCGCGTCGCCCCGAACCTTGACGATGCAGGGAAAATACGATAGGCATCGCAAGCGTGTGAAGTGTCCTACTTGTGAGGGAAGTTCCATTATGCTATAACCGGCGCAGGCGAGGAGACCGTCCTACTCTTCTCAATCTCGTTTGGAGGGTTTGCATGCGCAAAGTCCTGATTACGCTTCTGGCCATCACGGCCCTCGGTGCCGGGGCCGCCTTCGCCCAGAACGGTTCCAGCACGGACCAGTACTGGGCCGGCATCAGTGCCGGCTACCCCGGGGCCAACTTCCACTTCGGCGTCAGCAATGTGGCCCCGGATTTCAGCGTTCGCGCGAACCTCGGCTTCGGCTACTTCGGCTACGGCTTCACCGCGGGCCTGGATGGCCTGTACAACCTGCCCGTCAACACGGGCGATCTGCCGCTGACGGTCTACGCGGGCCTCGGCCCGACGGCCGCCTTCGGGTATAGCGGCGGCTTCGCCTTCGGCGCCAATGCCTTCGCGGGCGCCGAGTACCGCCTCGGCCAGATCGGCATGCCGGAGGGCGGCGTGTTCTTCGAAGCGGGCCCGGTGATCTACTTCGTGCCCAGCTTCTTCGGCGGCTTCGTCGGCCGTCTCGGCTTCAACTACCACTTCTGAGCTCGTTCGAGTAGCGCCATCGAAGCGCCCGGAGCCTGCTGGCTCCGGGCGCTTTCCTTGGCCTGGCCATACCGTCTCAGGACCGGCCGCCCCTCACCCCACCAGGTACAGCACGTCCTGGATCGCCGAGACGAGCCTGTCGGGCTTGAGGCCCCGCTTCTTGATGCTGAACCCGGGGGGATAGCGCGTGGCCTCCACCGAGAACGCCAGCGCCTTGAGCTTGCGATTGTCGAAATCGAGGCTGTCCAGATCGTCGCCGAAGCTCAGCTGCACGTCCGTCATGTGCTCCTTGACCGTGACAACGCCCTTGCTCGCAGCCAGCAAGCGCAACCTCACCAGCTCCACGAACGCCTTCACTTCCGGTAGGAAGGGGCCATACGCCTCGCGCATCTCCTTGGCGATGCGGCTGACCTCGGCCAGGTTGCCGGTCTCCGAGAAGCGGCCGTAGAAGTTGATGCGCACGTCGTCGTCCTGGATGTAGGCGGGGCTCAGGCGGGCGTCCAGACCGAGGTCGATGCTGACCGGCGGCACCTCCTCGGCTGCCTTCTCCCCCTTCAGCTTGGCGATCTCCTCGGCGAGCAGCTCCGTGTACACCTCGATCGAGACGGCGGCGATGTGACCGTGCTGCTCGGGTCCAAGCAGGTTGCCGACACCGCGAATCTCCATGTCCTTCTCGGCCAGCAGGTGGCCGGAACCCAGGTCGTTGAGCTCGGCGATGGCGTAGAGGCGGCGCTGCGCCTGCTCCGTGAGCTTGCCCGGGTAGAGCAGGTAGGCCCAGGCCTCGGTCTCGCGGCGGCCGACGCGACCGCGCAGCTGGTAGAGCTGGGCCAGCCCGAGCCGGTCGGCCCGCTCGATCACCAGCGTGTTGGCGCCGGAGATGTCGAGCCCGGACTCGACGATGGTCGTGGAGAGTAAGACGTCGAAGGCACCCTCCTCGAAGCCGAGCATGATGTCCTCGAGCTCACTCGCGTCCATCTGGCCGTGCGCCACGCCGATGCGAGCCTCGGGCACGAGCTGCGACAGGGTGCGGGCGCGCAGGCTCATGGCCCCGATGCGATCGAAGATGTAGAACACCTTGCCGCCGCGCTCGACCTCGAACAGCACGGCCTCGCGCACGACCATCGGGTCGTAGGGCTGCAGCACCGTCTGGATCGGCTTGCGCCCCTCCGGGGGCGTCATGATCTGCGAGACGTCGCGCAGGCCGACCAGGCTCATGTAGAGCGTCCTCGGGATGGGGGTGGCCGACAGCGAGAGCACGTCGAGGTTCGCCTTCATGCCCTTGAGCTTCTCCTTCTGCCCCACTCCGAAGCGGTGCTCCTCGTCGATCACCAGCAGGCCCAGCCGCTTGTAGCTCAGGGCCTCGTTGAGCAGGCGGTGGGTCCCGATGACGATGTCCACGCTCCCGTCGGCGAGGCCTGCGAAGATGGCGCGGGCATCGCGATCGGAGGTGTAGCGCGACAGCATCTCGACGCGCACCGGTAGCCCCTCGAACCGCTCCTGGAAGGTGTCGAAGTGCTGACGCGCCAGCACCGTGGTAGGAACCATCATCGCCACCTGCGAACCGTTGCCGACCGCGCGGTGCGCGGCGCGGATGGCGATCTCGGTCTTGCCGAAGCCGACGTCCCCGGAGATGAGACGGTCCATCGGGACCTCGAGCGCCATGTCGGCCAGGGTGTCCTCGACGGCTGTCGCCTGGTCCGGCGTGAGCGTGAACGGGCAGTTCGCCTCGATCAGCGGATCCCAGTCGGGCGCCGGCGGATAGGCGGTGCCACGACTCACCTGCCTGGCCGCGTAGGTCTTGATCAGCTCGGCGGCGAGCTCCTGCGCGCTCACCCGCGCCCGCTCACGCGCGCGCGCCCACTCGTTGGTCCCCAGCGTCGACAGCCGTGGTGGGTCGTCGGTGGTGCCGGGGTGGCGGCGCAGCAGCGGGAGCTGTTCCACCGGGAGGTAGAGTTTGCCCTCACCCGCGTATTGGAGCTGCAGATAGTCCCGCGTCACGCCGACCACCTGTCGCGGCTCCAACCCGAGGAAGCGCCCGATGCCGTGGTCCGGGTGGATCAGGTAGTCGCCGACCGTGAGCTGCGAGGCGTCGTGCACCCGCCGACCCGGAAGCTTCCGGAGGCGACGGCCCCCCTGGTAGCCGTAGAGGAGCTCCTCGCTGAGGACGACCTCCCGGCGCTCGGGGTCCCGGTACCCTCCCCGCGCGCCCCGCGCCAGGACCAGCGACACCTCGCCGGGATGGTCTTCGACGCGGGCATGCCAGGCGCTGGGAAGGTGCTCGATCACCTTCTCGCGCAGGTAGCGGCCGGTGCGCTCGAACGTGAGCAGGACGTTCACGGTGTAGCCGTCGCGCACCCACGTCTCGATGTCGGCGGCCACGTCGCGAAGCTTGCCGCGGTAGTAGCCGAGCGGCTCGAGCGACACGGTCGCGGCCGGCACCTCCAGAGGATCGCGCCCGAAGGAGACGACCGAACGCAGCCCCAGCACCTCCCAGAGCCAGCCCATCGTCCGTTCGTCCCCGATCTCGCCGGCGAAGAGCTCCGGAACGTCGAGGTACACAGCCCCGGGAAGGTGCTCGAGCAACCGGGACGTCCAACCGCTCCGATCGAGCGGCGCGCCGGGCAACGGGCCCACCACGGCACGCTCCACGGCTTGTCCCCGACGCGTCAGGCCGTCGAGCTCCGCACCGAAGAACGACAGCCGCAGCTCGTCATCGGGATCGTCGGCATCGGGGTACAGGGAGACGGTGTCGCCCCGCACCGTGAAGCCGGGCAGCCCGTCACGCTCGTAGCCGTAGTGGACGAGTCGCTCCAGGAGCGCGTCGCGTGGGATGGACGCACCCAGGCTCAACGACAGCGAGAGCTCCGCAGGATCGTCGGGGAAGTACTGCAACGCATGCCCGAGCGTGAGCACGACCTTGTCGTGCCGATCCGCCCAGTCCGCGAGGTCGGGATTGGTGGAGACGGACGCACCGAACACGTGCGTGTCGGCGAAGAGCCCCAGGCGCTCGTCGGTGGTCAGGAGGACGGCGGGGCCGTCGTGCCGCGCGAAGAGCGCGAGGCGCGCCGCGCTGGGCAAACCCAGGACGCGCCCGGTCCCGAGCGAACTGGGCGTGGCCACGTGCATGATTCCTCTTCCTTGCGCCCGTGGGCGCAACCCATGAATCATACCGGCCCGCATGGGCCCGCCGGGTGCGCCGCCGACATGGGCGCCTGCGGCCGGCACCGTTTTCGAGCCTCGCTCCCGTCCGCGCGCTGGGGAGTCCCTGGCAGCAGCCGACGAACCCGGATTCAGCCGGCGTCGTCGGCTGGGTAGCGCAGCCCGGCGGCGTAGGCCTCGTTGCGGGGAACGCCCAGCGCCTCGAGTGCGGCACGAAGCTGAGGCCCTCGGATCCCGGCCCCGGCGAGCGCGTCGGCCATTCCCTCGTGCTCGCCCTCTCTCGGCGATGGCTCGGTTGGGCCGACGACTACGACGATCTCGCCGCGCACCCGCTCGCCCTCGAAACGGCGCGCCAGCGCGTCGAGGTGCCCGCGCACGGTCGTCTCGAAGCGCTTGGTGAGCTCGCGGCTGACGCTGGCGGCTCGGTCGGGGCCGCACGCGACGCTCAGGTCGCGCAGCGTACCCGCGAGGCGCTGCGGGGCCTCGTAGAGCACCGTGGTGGCCGACGAGGCGGCGATCCCCTCCAGCCTCCGGCGCCGCTCCCCGCCCTTGCGGGGCAGGAAGCCCTCGAAGGTGAACCGGGCGGTCGGGAGCCCCGACAGCACCAGCGCAGGCACGAACGCCGTGGGGCCCGGAAGCACCTCGACGGCCGCCCCCATGGCGAGGGCACGGCGCACCAGCTCGGCGCCGGGGTCGCTCACGCCGGGGGTTCCGGCGTCCGTCACGTACGCCACGTGCTCGAAGCGCTCGAGCAACGCAGGCGCCCGCGTCGCCATCGTGTGGGCGTCCAGCCGCTCCAGAGGTGTGACGACGCCATAGCGGTCCAGCAGGACGCGGCTACGGCGCGTGTCCTCGGCAGCGACCACGTCCGCCTGACGCAACACCTCCAGCGCGCGTCGCGTAATGTCTTCGAGGTTGCCGATCGGTGTGGGAACGAGACTGAGCCGGGTCACCGAAGACGGCCGTGCACCTGCACGTACACGGGTCGCAGGATGCGGCCACGGCTGCGACGCCTGGTGTTGCGCCGCAGCGCTGCCCGGAGGGTCGCCCGGATGAACTCGGCCTCGCCGATCGTAACGGTCACCGTGGCCCCCTCGGGGAGACGCACGCCCTCTTCGAGAACGACGTGGCCCCCCTGGACCAGGCCCCTATACGCCCGCACGGCTCTCCTCCTCGGCTTCGACCAGTCGAAGCGTGCCGCCGTCGACGAGGCTACCCGAGCTCCCGCCCCGCGCTGCCCTCCTGCGCCTCGCCGGAACGGGGCGCGGCGCTACGGGTTCGCGTGGCTTTCGGCGCGGGGTGCTCAGCCACGTACGCACGAGCCACCCCACGACCGCACCGGCTGCCAGGACGAGGGACACCACCACGCTGGCGCTGCGCCCCAGGCCGAAGGCCTCGCCGGCCTGCACCAGGAGCGGAAGCGCGAACGAGGTGGCTGCCAGCACCGCCAGCCACGCCACGTAGTTCACCCCCGGACCCCTTCCTCGTGCCACGGCTCCAGGGTAGCAGGTCGGCGCCCGAAACCGACGCGGGCGGCCCGGGAGATGGTTGGAACGAGCGTGGGTCACACGTCCCTACGAAGTCGGCCTGGATCGCCTATAATACCCCCTGTGGGTACCAGGGTCTGGCGGGGCCGATGGGCCGGTCTCGCCCGAGAACGCGCGCATGGGGTCCCACGGCCCGTTGGGAGCAGGCCTTGAACATCAGCGACGACGAGAAGCGCAAGATCATCAACCGTCTGCGGCGCCTCGAAGGGCAGGTGCGCGGCCTGCAGAAGATGATCGACGACGACCGCGAGTGCCACGATGTGCTGATCCTCCTCGCGGGTGTCCGCAAGGCGCTCGACGCGACCGGCGACGTCATCCTCGAGAAGTTCCTCGACTCCTGCCAGGCCGACTTCCGGGAGGGCCGGGGCGACATCGAGGAGATGATCAGCGCGGTCCGTCTGGCGCGCGGCTGAGCCGCGGACGCGAGGTCGTCACCGGCCCGCCGTGCTGTAGACCCAGCGAACGAGGCGGGTGTTCGGGTAGTAGTAGCCGAGAATCTGGGTGTAGTCGTAGTGGCGCTCCGCCAAGGCAAGCGCGCCGTACTGGCTCATGCCGACGCCATGCCCCCACCCCTCGCCCGCCACCGTCAAGGTGCCGACCACGTGGAAGCGCGTCGACTTGAGCCCCCAGCGCTGGGTCAAGTCGGCGAGCTGGACGCCATTCACGGTGGCGGTGCCGGCGCTGCCGAGCACCTCGAGCAGGTCGACCCGCCCCGAGCCGCTGAGGCCGAGAACCCGTAGGCCGGTGACGGTACCCACATCCTTCCCGAGGGCAGCCAGGGATGCCGCGATCGTCGGACCGCTCAACTGGGCCTGCCAGTGATCGACGAAGCCCGGTCCGGTCACATCCGGCCGGGCCACCAGGTAGGGCACCGCCGTACCCCAGACCTCGCGGCTGGAGGCCGTGGCGCCGCCCGAATCCGAGTGGTAGTAGGTCCGGGCCACGTGTCCGTCGTAGGTCACCACGACCCCTTCGGTGGCGGCGATGGCCCGATCGGACCGAGGGTTCTCCACGTCCATGCCACGGTAGACCTGACAGTCGACGGTCGCGCACAGGTCGTAGTCGGCCGCCGGATGGAGCGAGCTCAGGGCGTAGCTACGGGCGGCCACCGCCTGCGCTTCGAGCGCCGCCATCGGCCAGCTCGCCGACATCTCGGCCGGCACCACGCCGCGCAGGTAAGCCTCGACATCGAGCACGTTGACGACCTCGACCCCGTGATCCGAAGCGATGAGTCGCAGCGACCCTCGGTACCGCCGGCCCTCGAACGCGAGCGGGCCTCCCGTGCCGGTCAGCTCGAAGGTGTGCCCGATACGGGTGCCGTCCACGACGAGCGTGTTGCCCTGCTCCGACACCGGCCACTGCAGGCCGGTCGCGGCCGTGAACGAGCGGGCCCCGTCGATCAGGCCGCGGTACGGGCCCTCCGCCACGACGGTGGCCTGGGGGGCAACCGCCAGCAACACACGCACGGTGGCCCCCGCCGAGGCCGTGGCGGGCACGACGGTCACGAGCAGAACGAGGAGGGAACGACGGAAGCGGACGCCCATGCGAGGTCAGTATCGCCTTGACCGGCCCCCCTCGGCCTCCGGAAATCGCACATGCCGGCCGGCCCGAGCCGTGCCGCCACGAGCGCGGCGCGGGTCGGAAGCCTCCGTGCGAAGATGGGGGCACCATGTTCCAGGACGGACTGCTCGAGGACAAGGTCATCGTGGTCACCGGAGGGGGAACCGGGCTCGGGCGCAGCATGAGCCTGCGGTTCCTCCAGCTCGGAGCGCGCGTCGCCATCGCCAGCCGCCGGGCCGACCTGTTGGAACGGGAGGCCGAAGCGCTGGCAGAGGAAACCGGCGGCGACGTGTTCGCGTTCGCCCTCGACGTGCGCGACGCCACGAGCGTGCCCGCACTCTTCGACGCCGTCGAGGGCCGCTTCGGGCGGGTCGACGGGCTCGTCAACAACGCCGCCGGCAACTTCATCTCCCCCACCGAGCGGCTCAGCGCCCGGGCGTTCGATGCCGTTCTGGGGATCGTGCTGCACGGCTCGGTCTACTGCACGCTGGAGCTCGGCAAGCGCTGGATCGCAGGCGGGCAACCGGGCGCGGTGCTCAACATCGCCACCACCTACGCCGAGACGGGGTCGGGCTACGTCGTGCCGTCCGCCGTCGCGAAGGCGGGCGTCGTGTCGCTCACCCGTTCGCTGGCCGGCGAGTGGGGGAAGTACGGCATCCGCCTCAACGCCGTCGCGCCCGGTCCCTTCCCCACCGAGGGAGCGTGGAGCCGGCTGATGCCCACCGAGGCGATCCAGGAGCTGTTCGAAGCGCGCATCCCGCTCGGAAGGGTCGGACGGCACGAGGAGCTGGCGAACCTGGCGAGTTACCTGCTCTCGGATCAGGCGGGGTTCATCACCGGCGATGTGATCTACATCGACGGCGGCGAGCACAGCTACGGCTCGGGCGAGTTCAACGTGCTCGACGCGGTGCCGAAGGAGACCTGGGACGCGCTGGAACGCGAGCGCAAGGGGCACCGGGGCTGACGACCGGCGGCCCCGCCTCGCAGGCCGCTCGGCGGATCAGAGCGATGTCTCGGGGGGCAGGTTCAAGCGGAAGAAGCCGGTGGCGTCGTTGAACTCGAGCACGACGGTGTAGTCGCCCTGTCCGCCCTTGAATTTCTGGTCGATGGCGATGTGCTCGCCCGTCTGGTAGGTGTGGTCGAAGAGCGTGTCGTCGGGCCCGGCGGCGGCGCCGGTCTGGAAGCTCCGCAGGTGGTGGAAGATCACCTTGACCTCGACCGTTCCGTGGTGCACGGTGCCCGTGAGGCGCACCGGCAAGGCGTCCACGTTGATGGTGTGGCGGGTCGCCTGCCCGGTGGCCGTCATCTTGTAGACGAACACGGGCGTGTGCGAGGGGACGCCCAGGTACCAGCCGTGGGTCTCGCCGACGGCGAAGAAGACGATGGCAAGGATGGCGAGAAAGACGATGAGGCCCCGCATGGGCCGAGTATACGAGAGTGGTGCGCGCCGGGCGGGGAAAATCCCACCCGGCGCGCTTCGCTTCGGCCGGCTCAGGTCAGGCGCCGGCGCGCTTGGCCTGGTTCCGGTGGATGTTGCGGAGCACCGTGTGGAGGATGCCGCCGTTACGGTAGTAGTCGATCTCCACCGCCGTATCGAGACGGCACAGAACCTCGAAGGACCGGCGCGTGCCGTCCTCTGCGGTGACCTCGACGCTCAACGTCTGGCGAGGCTGGAGCGTGTCGTCCACGCGGATGGTGAAGCGCTCCTTGCCGCTCAACCCCAGGCCGGCGGCGTCCTCACCCTCCTTGAACTGCAGTGGGAGCACCCCCATGCCGACGAGGTTGGAGCGGTGGATTCGCTCGTAGCTCTTGGCGATGACGGCGCGGATCCCCAGGAGGTAGGTCCCCTTGGCCGCCCAGTCGCGGCTCGATCCCATGCCGTAGTCGATCCCGGCGAGCACGATGGTCGGGACGCCCTCGTCGCGATAGTGCAGCGACGCCTCGTAGATGCTGGTGACCTCGCCGGTGAGGAGGTCGGTGGTGTAGCCGCCCTCCGTGCCCGGAGCCATCTCGTTCTTGAGGCGGATGTTCCCGAACGTGCCACGCGTCATGACGCGGTCGTTGCCGCGCCGCGACCCGAAGGAGTTGAAGTCCTTCTTCTCCACGCCGTGCTCGACCAGGTACGCCCCCGCGGGGCTGTCGAGCGGGATGGCGCCGGCGGGCGAGATGTGGTCGGTGGTGACCGAGTCGCCCACCTTCACCAGCACGCGGGCCCCCTCGACGGCGCGGATCGGCGCCGGCTCTTCCCCCATGTCGATGAAGAAGGGGGGCTCCTGGATGTAGGTGGAGCGCTCGTCCCACGCGAAGAGCGTCCCACCCTTCACGGGGATCTGGTTCCACGCTTCATTGGACTGCTCGATCCCGTCGTATATGCGGCGGAAGACCTCCGGGTTCATCGCCGCTTCGAGGTGCGAGGTGACGTCGTCGAGCGAGGGCCAGAGGTCCTGGAGGTAGACGGGTCGACCGCTCGCGTCCTCCCCGATGGGGTCGTGGACCAGGTCGATGTCGATGGTGCCGGCCAGCGCATACGCCACCACCAGCGGCGGGCTCGCCAGGTAGTTGGCCTTGACGTAGGGGTTGACCCGGCCCTCGAAGTTGCGGTTGCCGGAGAGCACGCTGGCGGCCACGATGTCGCCCTTCTGGATGGCGTCCGCCACGGCCTCGGGGAGCGGGCCAGAGTTCCCGATGCAGGTGGTGCAGCCGTACCCCACCAGGTAGAAGCCCACCTGTTCCAGGTAGGGCATCAGGCCGGTCTCGGTGAGGTATTCCGTGACCACCTTGGAGCCGGGCGCCAGGCTGGTCTTGACCCAGGGCTTGGCCTTGAGGCCGCGCTCGGCCGCCTTCTTCGCCACCAGGCCGGCGGCCAGCATCACCGACGGGTTGCTGGTGTTGGTGCACGAGGTGATCGCCGCGATCACCACGTCGCCATGGTGCAGGTCGTGCTCGACACCCTTGAACGAGAGGTGGCTGGTCGCCTTCAACGCGCCCTCGTCGAGGTTGAAACCCCGCTGCTGGAACGGCTTCTGGAGAGCGTCGAGGAACTCCTGCTGCATGTCGGAGAGCAGGATGCGATCCTGCGGGCGCTTGGGGCCGGCCAGGCTGGGCTCGACCGTCGACAGATCGAGCTCGAGCGTGTCGAGGTACTCGGGATCGTCGGTGTCGTCGGTGCGGAACAGGCCGTTGGCGCGGGCGTAGCGCTCGACCAGCTCGACCTCGTCGTCGAGCCGGCCGGTCTGCCGCAGGTAGCGCAACGACTCCCCGTCGAGTGGAAAGAAGCCCATGGTGGCGCCGTACTCGGGCGCCATGTTGGCGAGGGTGGCGCGGTCGGGGACCGTCATCGCCGACAGGCCGGGGCCGAAGAACTCCACGAACTTGCCGACGACCCCCTTGCGGCGCAGCATCTGGGTCACGACGAGCACCAGATCGGTGGCCGTGGCGCCTTCCGGGAGCCGTCCGGTCAGCTTGAAGCCGATGACCTGCGGAATGACCATGTAGTAGGGCTGGCCGAGCATGACCGCCTCGGCCTCGATGCCGCCGACCCCCCAGCCCAGCACGCCCAGTCCGTTGATCATGGTGGTGTGGCTGTCGGTGCCGACCAGCGAGTCGGGGTACACGACCGTGCGGCCGTCCTCCTCGCGATGCTGCACGCCCTTCGCGAGGTACTCCAGGTTGACCTGGTGGACGATCCCGGAGGCCGGCGGCACGACGCTGAAGTCGCGGAAGGCCGCTTGCCCCCAGCGCAGGAACTCGTAGCGCTCCTGGTTGCGCTGGAACTCGATCTCGGCGTTGTGGATCAGCGCCAGCGGGTTGTCGTACTCGTCGACCTGGACGCTGTGGTCGATGACCAGGTCGACCGGAACCTGCGGGTTGATGAGCTCGGGATCGCCGCCCATGCGGTGCATGGCGCTCCGCAGCGCGGCCAGGTCGACCACGGCAGGTACGCCGGTGAAGTCCTGCAGGATCACGCGCGCAGGCTTGAACGGGATCTCGGCGGCGGTGGGGTTCTTCGGATCGTAGCCGGCCAGGTTGCGGATATCGTCCGCCGTGACGGTGTACCCGTCCTCGTTGCGCAGCAGCGACTCCAGCAGCACCTTGATCGAGAACGGGAGCCTATCGATGCGGCCGAGGCCGTCCTCCTGAAGCTTCGCCAACCGGTAGTAGGTCACTTCTCCCGAGCCGGTATCGAAGACATCGCGAGCGGAGAACGAGTTCTTGGCGTGGATGTCAGCCATGCTCACTCCTTCGTTGGGGAGGACACTCAAAGGCCTCCAAGGCTCGCACGCGCCTGTCGGCACCAGCGAGCGGATCGGCAGGGGCGCGGCCGCGCGCCTGCGTCGGGCACCGGCCGCGAACCCCCCCATTCTATCGGCTCCAACCGCGTTCTCGCGTCGTGGTGGCCCGACCCGGGGGCCGGCCAGCGCTCGGCGGGAGCTGCAGGATGCTCGGCCGTCGTCCCCATCGGTTTCCAGTCTCGGCCTACACTACGTGACATGAAAGGCTACGATTCACGTTCACCCGCTGGCAGCGGCGGACCTCTGGAGCGCTACCGGGTAGTGCGGGACCCCGCCGCCGCCGAGCTGCTCATGAACCCCAGCACGTTGCGGCAGCTCGCCCCCTTCCTCGGGAAGGCCCGGTCGGTCACCGAGGCCGCGGCCGACAGCGGCGACCTCCCGAACACCGTGCTCAAGAGGGTCGCGCGCTTCCTGGCAGCCGGCCTTCTGGAGGTGGCCGAGACGGTGCCGCGCCGGGGCCGGCCCATCAAGCGCTACCGGACCACGGCCGAGCTGTTCTTCGTGCCCTTCGAGGTGACGGCGGCCGAGTCGCTCGACGCATCGCTGGCCGAGCGCGACGCCTACTGGGAACGGTTGCTGCGCCGGAACGTCGTGCGGGCCAGGATGGAGGTGCTGGGGACGTGGGGCACCCGCGTCTACCGGGACGGCCGCGACCGGCTCCAGATCCAGACGGCGGTCACGCCGGAAGCGAACGCCAGCACCCTCGACGACGACGCGCCGGCGGTGCTCTCGTCGTGGCGCGACAGCGTCATGCTCGACTTCGAGGATGCCAAGGCCCTGCAGCGCGAGATGTTCGATCTGCTCTTGCGCTACGAGCAGAAGCGTGGCTCCCAGCGCTACATCGTCCGCCTGGGGCTGGCCCCGGTGCGCAACGCCTGAGCACGGTTCGGGCCCTAAGACCCCATCCCGCCGCGCCGCCACGGAGGCGGCGAGCGGCTGTACGATGGAAGCGTGACCAACGAGCACTCCCGTGCCCATCGTGCGGCCGGCCTGGTGGCAGCGGGGTTCGCCCTGGTGCTCGTGCTGGCGAGCTGCGCTCCCGTCACGCAGGCGCCGTTGCCGAACAGCGACACCGCCCGCCAGCTCGACAGGACCGCCCGCATCGTCTACCACCGCATGGCGATCGGCTACCTCGAGACCGGCCGCTACACCACCAACGTCCTCGTCGACGTCCAGCTTCCGGCGGGCGCACGCTGGACCCTGGAGGCCTACGCGCGGGACGGCTCGTCCTACCGGCTGAGGATCACCTCCAACAGCGTCCCGGGGATCGCCTGGGAGGTCACACCGAACGGGGTCCGACGCATCACCGTACCGTAGCGCGATGGACGCGGGAGCTTCGCCCGGGGGCAGGGCGTCCCGGCTCCGTGCCTACCGTCGCTGGAAGGGGTTGTCCATGCCACGACGCATCGTGCGTCCTCTCTTGCGCTGTCTGTTGCTGGTGGCCGCGCTCGGCCCCTCGGCCGCGCTCGCCGCGCCGCTGAGCACGCTAGCGCCCGGCTCCGCCTTCCTGGCCGTCCACGTCGGCGGCGCGGGTGCGTCCTACCCGGCGTTGGCCGCGGACCTCGGGTCGCTCGACACCGCCACGGCCCGCCACGCCCTCGTCCAGACGCTGACGGCGCTCCAGGTTGCGGCGCGGGGCGCGAAGCGACGCGATGCTCGGGATGCCGGCAAGGCCCTCGGCGCCGCACTCGGCCTGCTCGAGGGAGGCGGACGGCGCGGCGGCCTCGCCAAGCGCTGCCCCGCCCTCGAGAGCAGTGCCAGTCCCCACGTCACGGAGGGCCTGTTGACCCTCTCGGCGACCTCCTACGCCCCGGTGCCGGCGGCCCTGCTGCTGCTACGCGTCGCACCGGGCGAGGGCACGGCGGCAGCCGGCGTGATCGGCGCCCTGCGCACCTGCTTCGGAGCGGGCACGGTGTTGCGTCAGGGCGAAGTCGCGCTGATCCCGCTGTCGGTCGATGGCGTCGCCGTCACGGTGGCGCGCGTCGGCGACGTCCTGGCTGCCGGCTCGACGGTCGACCAGGTGCGCGCAGCCGTTCGGCTAGCTCACGGCAGCAGCGAGCCGAGCCTGGCCTCCGGGCCCGCGGGCTCGAGCCCCGCACTGTCCGGACCGGGCGTCGGCATCACCTTCGATGGCGCTGTGGTCGCCCATCTCCTCGGCGCCGTCCCCGGCCTCGGCTCCGATCCGACGGCGGGCGCCTTGCGGGCGCGCCTGCAAGCAATGTTGCGGACCGTGCCGCTGACGGCCGTCCGCGTCAGCGCGCAAGGCGGCGGCGTGCTCCTGGAGTCGTGGACCCGCGTCGACGCGACGGGAGGGGACCCGGTGCTCGCCCGTCTGCTGCGGTGCGAGGGCTGCAGCGCCCGCCCCACCCTGCTGGTGCCGGCGAGCGCCCTCTCGGTGAGCGCTTCGAACCTGCGCCTTAAGGCGTGGACCGACTACCTGGCGGGCGTCATCCGCGACGTCACCCGGGCGGGCGGCGGTGAGCTCGAGCCCCTCATCCTGTTGAAGCAACGCACCGGCATCGATCTGGCGGGCGACCTCTTCCCCTGGCTGGGTGACGCTGCCACCTCGGCCACCCTGCCATCCCCCGCGGGCACGTCGCAGGCGCTCCTGGGCGTGCCGGCCCACGTGACGATCCTTCCGGTCGCCTCCGCGGCGCAGGCCCGCGACGGCCTGTCCAGGCTCGGGGCGAGCCTCCAGAACCTCCTCGAGCAGCTGCCCGCCGGCCAAAGAGGCATGGGCGGCGTCCGCTTCGGGGCCATAATCGCCACGCGTCGCGAGACCTACCGGGGCGTGCCGATCACCCGCATCCAGATCGGGCCGAGCACCGACCTGGGGGTTGCCCTGGTCGGCAACCACCTCGTGCTGGCCTCCCCATCGGCAGCGCTGGACACGGTCATCGACACGTTCCGAGGCGGCCCGACGTTCCACAGGGGCCCCCTGGCGGCCGCCCTCCAGGGGGCGCCCCCCGACGCGCTCGCGGTGGCGGCGAGCGACCCCGCGGCCTCGCTGCGCGCCACAGCGGCGCTCCTGCGGTCCGCCTCCCAGCCGTTGGCGTTCGCAATCCAGGGCGCGGTCGCAGGCGCAGAGCGGGCGTCCGGCGGCGGAAGCGGCACGGCCACCGCGTCTCCGGCCCCCGACCTCGGGTCGCTGCTGGCGGCGACGGAGCTTCCCGCCGACGCGCTCGATACGCTCGCGGCCCACCTCGGCGTGGCCCGGGGCTGGAGCGTCTGGCAGGACGGCGCGGTGGTGGGACGCTGGTTCGTGCCCGTGCACTGACGTTGGCGAGCGGTCGGCACGTTGCCCGACCCTACGAGAGCGGGCCGGACCCGTGGGTCCGGCCCGCTTCGCAGTCGACGGAATGGAGATGGGCTCGTCCTACAGGTACGGTCGGAGACGCGCCTGGTAGGCGCTCTTCGGTTGCGCTCCGATCATCGTCTCGACCGGCTGACCGTCCTTGAACAGGATGACCGTCGGGATGCTCATGACGCGGAACTGCATGGCTACCTGCTGGTTGTCGTCCACGTTGACCTTGCCGACCTTCAGCTTGCCCTCGTAGTCGCCGGCGAGGTCCTCGAGCACGGGGCTCACCAGGCGGCACGGACCGCACCAGGGAGCCCAGAAGTCCACGAGGACGAGCCCGTCGCCGGTCTCGTCCTGGAAGTTGTCGTCGGTCAAGACGTGCGTGTCAGCCATGGATCCTCCTGGAGCAGAGCGGCCTGGCGCCGCTCACGTGGCGATTCGCTCCAATCTACGGTCGCCGCCTTCGCCGCCGATGTCACGCAGTAGACACGGGCCACACGAACATCGCTTCCGCTGGCGCGCCCCGCTGGACGCGCGGCGGGGTCAACCCGAGGGCGCGGTAGCCGCCCTTGACCGCCGCCCGCACCAGCGCCTGCGGGTTGGCCTTGCTCCCATGCAACCCACGCGCGAAGCGCACCTCATCCGTCACGGCCAACGACGGGCTGGAGCCGCGCGAGTCGGTGCCGAAGGCCACGTCCACCCCGAAGCGCGCGTAGAGCTCCCAGGGAAACCGACCGCACCCCAACGCCTCGTTCGACCGGGGACAGTGCACCACGGCGCAGTCGGCGCGCTGCACGGTCCGAACGTCTTCCTCGTCGACGTGCACCATGTGGACCAGCGTGGGGCGGGCCTCCAGCACGCCCAGCGACGCGAGGTAGCCCACGGGGCTCGAGCCGCTCGGCCGCCAGTGCGCACCGAAGCGCGCCAGGAGCTCCGCGAGCGGGCCCTCCCCGTCGCGGTGGAGCCGGGTCTCATCGGCCGACTCCGCCACGTGGATCTGCATCGGGTACCCCTCGGCTCGGGCCAGCGCCGCCAGCCGCCGGAGCAGTGGAGGGCTGACCGTGTGGGGCGTGTGCGGGCTGATCCCCACGCGCAGACCGCCCGGACGCTCGCGCTCGCGGAACGCCGCCAGCCGCCGGCGGGTCTGCTCGAAGATGCGGTCGGCGTCGCCGGCATCGGGACCGATGACCTCCCAGTAGGCGACGCCGCTCACGTCCGTCCGGTCGAGGAGGTAGTGCATGACCGCCTCGTCGGCGACGATGTCCCCGAACACCGTGACGCCACCCGCCAGCACCTCCTCCAGTCCGGCGCGCGCAGCCTCCACGCCACACGATCCCTCCCGCCGGTGCCGGATGACGGCCCAGATAAAGGCTTCGTAGGTACCCTCGCTGAAGGGCATGGCGCTCAGATCCAGGTGTGTGTGGGCATTGACGGGCGCAGGTGACACGGCGAAGCCGACGTCCTGCTCCTCGGCATCCGGATACGCGCGGCGCGCACCCTCCATCTTGTCGACCGCGATCACCCTGCGACTCGTCCCATCGTCCTGCACCACCACCGCGCCGCCCCCGCGCGGCGTTCCGAGGCCGTTGTAGACGACCTCGGCCCGGAGGATGGTGCGCCGTAGCATGGATCTGGTCAGCCCGCCGCCGCGGCGCCCTCGAGCTCGTCTCCCGCGGCGTCGACTGCCAGGAGCGCCTCGACGTCCGGGACGCGCACGACGCCGTACAGGCTGTCGCGCTGCGCGGGCCGGTAGCCCGCCTCGAAGATCTGGCGCACGATCTCGCGCTCGGGCGTGGAGCGGTGCCGGGCGCCGGCCTGCGACACCACGTTCTCCTCGAGCATGGTGCTGCCGAAGTCGTTGCAGCCGAAGCTGAGCGCGGTCTGCGCGACCTTGTACCCCATCGTCGGCCACGATGCCTGGAAGTTCGTCACGTTGTCGAGCAGGAGCCGGCTGACGGCGACATTCTGCAGGTACTCGTGGGCACCCGCCCCCGGCACACGCCCCTGGATCCGTACCCCTTGTGTCTGAAGGGTCCAGGAGATGAAGGCCGAGAAGCCGTTGCCGTGCGTGGCCAGCGCCCGGTCCTGCTGGTCCCGGATCCGCATCATGCTCGCGACGCGCTGTTCCGGCGTCTCCCCGAACCCGATCACCATGGTGGCGGTGGTGTAGAGGCCGAGCTCCTGCGCTTCGGCCATGATGGCGATCCACTCGTCGGCGCCGATCCGCCCGGGAGCGACGTGCGCGGCATGGCGCACCTCGTCCACGAGGATCTCCCCGCCTCCGCCCGGAAGCCCGTCCAGGCCCGCGGCCTGGAGCTCCACCAGCACCTCACGGCTGGTCATGCCGGTCAGCGAGGCGAGCCCCTTGATCTCCTCCGGGCTGAAGGCCTCGACCCGCACGCGCGGATGGCGCTCCTTCAGGAAGCGCATCAGGTCGGTGTACCAGCCGAAGTTCAGGAAGCGGTTCACGCCGCCCTGCATCAGGATGCGGGTCCCGCCCACCTCCTCCAGCTCGCGAACCTTCTCCGAGATGGCTTCGTAGCTGAGCACGTAGGCGTCGCCCTGCCGGCGCGTCCGGTAGAAACCGCAGAAGCTGCAGGCCACCGAGCATACGTTGGAGTAGTTGATGTTCCGATCGATCAGGTAGGTCACGACCTCCGGATCGGTGCGCATGGCGCGTACGGTATCGGCGGCCGACGCCAGCGCGAACAGCGGCGCACGGTAGAGGCGGGATGCCTCATCGGGCGTCAGACGCCGTCCTGTTGCCGCCTTCCGGAGCTCGTCCATGCCTCCGAGCATAGCACCGCGCCCCGGCGCTCTCCGGGTGCGCCCCTACCAGGACGCGCCCGGCCGGCATCCTGTGTACTTGTTTACCGTTCCGCGATAACATGACACACAAATGGTTTCGCATCCCCCCGACGAGCATGTGAGTCCCTGGCGTCCCATCTTCGAAGCCGTTCGGAGGCATGTCGGCCACAAGCGCGACGCCAACGGCGTGCTCGGCAGCATCAACTGGCTCCGCAAGGAGATGGAGCGCCGAGGCGCCAACCCCAACGTCGTTCGCAACATCATCTACCGCGACAAGGGCAAGCTCGCGGACAAGCGCGTGTTGTTCGAGATCCTCGGTGAGCTCTGGACCACCACCGGTCAGCCGCCGCTGAGGGCGCCGGAGCTCGAGGTCCTCCTCTCGCCCGGCAGCTCCGCCGAGCAGGAGGTCCTGCAGCTTCTGGGCCGCGAGAAGCGCCGCGCCTACCGTAGCTTCGTCGGCGGCGTCCGAAGCGGCGAGACGCCGCACCTGCTCATCACGGGCCGACCAGGGTCCGGCAAGACGCTCCTCGCGGACTACATCCAGCAGGCCTTGGAGATCCAACCCCGAGCCGCCGACCACATCGTGCGGCTCGAGTTCTCGTCGAGCGACCTCGCCAGCGCGCTCAGCCGGCTGGCGCTGGCGCTCGGCGTCCCATCCGAGCTGATCGAGGCCAAGTTGCTGCGCATCGGCAGCTCCAGCGCGTTCGCCGTGCAGGCGGACGCCCAGGCCGAGGTGGCGCGGGTCATCATCGATGCCGCCCGCCAGTCGGGCGGACGCACGGCGTTCCTTCTCCACATCTCGCAATCGATGGCCGGGCAGGACAGCCTCGGCCTGGTTCCGCTGCGCCTCAACACCCCGGAGGTGCCCCGGGTGAGCGCGTCGGAGTGGCTCTGGCTGTCGCTCATCGAACCTCTGGGCCGCCTCGGCGACGTGGCCGTGCTCGCCAGCATGGCGGACGTGCCGGCGCGCGCCATGCAACGGCTGGGCGCGTTCGAGGGGCCTGTCAAGCTCACGCCGCCCACCAGCGCCGAAGCCCGGCGCTTCGTCAAGGCCCGGCTGCCGCACCTGCCTCCCGCGCAGCAAGACGACATCGTCCAGCGCGCGGGGCGCTCCTTCGAGGAGCTCCGCACCCTGACGTTGCTCGCCGAGGTGCGCGAACCGGCCGGGGATGCCGCGTTCGACGGCAACCAGCTGTCGATCGAGCAGCTGAGCAAGCTGGTCGAGGCGTCCGGCGACGCCCGGCTGCGCGACTTCCTTTCGGCCCTGGCGACCCTGTCGATCCCCGAGTTCCCGACCTTCCGGGCGGAGACGCTGCTTCTCCTGCGCGCCGATCCCGGCCGCGAGCTGAACACCTTCGAGCTGGCCTTCCTGGATCAGGTGCCCGGCAGCCCCGCCAGCTACCGCTGCTTCTCGCGACAGCTCGCCCGTGCCCTGCGCCAGCGCCTCCAGGAGGCCGATCCGGCGCGGTATCGGCAGCTCAATCGGGCGGCGGCCGACGCCTATCGCGTGGAGGCCTGGGCGCACCCCACCGGGGAGAACGCTTCGCGCTTCCTGCACCACGTGTTCGAAGCACGCGACTGGGACACCATGGCATCGTGGCTGCAGCGCCACAGCATCCAGCAATCGCTGGTGCGGCGGATCTGGCACGCGGCCAAGATGGAGCTCAGCGGCAGCCCGGAGTTCCACGACATCGCCCGCCAGGTGGCCGCGCACTACGTCGAGCTGGGCAGCTACGACCATGCCGATGCACGCAGCGCCTTCGACGCCCTGTCGCATTCCGACGACGCGGATGTCCGTGCCTGGACGACGCTCAAACGCGCCGAGGGCGAGGTCCTCAAGGGGCGCTTCGAGCAGGCCGAGCGTCAGCTCGAAGCATGTCCCGGCACGACGGTGCCGCTGCTGCGGGCCGAGGTCGCGCTTGTGCGGGCCAGCATCGCGCGCTGGCGCAGCGACCTCGACGATGCGGCGCGCCTCGTCGACGAGGACGCCCGCTCGGAGCTGGAGCACGTGACCGACGACGACAGCGCCAGCAACCTGGCACGCGCGAAGGTGGCGGTGTGGGCGGGCCTGATCGCCAAGGACCGGGGCAACCTGGAGGGCGCGCTTCGGAACTTCGACAGCGTGGTCACCGACGAGGACCTCATCCGGGCCCGGTTGGCGTTCCAGAAGGGCGACGTCTGCCTCAAGCTCGGTCGCTTCGACCAGGCGCTGCACGAGCTCGACCTGGCCGTCGAGCTGGCGCACCGTTCGGAGGCTCTGGTCCAGGAGCAGACGCGGTACCTGGCCCGGCGAGGGACGCTCTACCGCCGCATGGGCGACCTGGCCGCGGCCGACCAGGACTTCGCCGCGGCTCGCACCATCCTGGAGCTCGCCGAGGCCGCGCCCGTCGAGCGTGACTTCTGGGTCGCCAAGGTCGACGACGAGGCGGCCCTGGCGCTGCTTGCCGAGGGCTCCTTCGAGGAGGCCACGTTCACGCTGGCGCGCAACATCGAGCGCTTCCGCGCCTACGCCGACGCGCTCGAGGTCGACGCCGAGTACCGCGTGCTCCGGTCCACGCTCTACATCGGGCTCGCCTATGCATGCCGCGGGCTGGGCCTGCCCTTCCGCCTCCCGCTTCCCGTGGTACCGCTCCCCGAGGCCGATCAGCCCGACCTGCGCCACGCACGGCAGCGCATCGGAGAGGTGCTGGTGGCGCTCGACGCCAAGGCCGACCGCGAGCTTCACGGCGTGCTCGTGAGGCAGGCGCATCTGCACGCCAGCCTCGTGGCCGCCAGCGGCCAGGAGGCGCTGGATCACGCAGAGCAGGCGGTCGCCGAGTCGCGCTTCGACTACCAGCGCGCGGAAGCGCTGGCCGCCGCGGTCGCGGCTCGCCTCCGCATGGACGACGCCCACGGCGCCGTCGAGACGCTGTCGAAGGGGGAGGCCGCTCTGCGGGCCGCCCTGCCGTCCGGCAACCGCCAGGAGCGTGGCGACCTCGGACTCCGGGCGCAGTACGTCGCCCTCGCCGGACTGACCCAGCTCCAGCTCGGGGCTTCGGGGGAGGCCGCGGAACGCCTCGCAAGTGCCCTGGAGAACCCCGACCTCGCCGCCTACCACGAAGGGTTGCTGCGCGCCTTCGGGGAGGGAGCCGAACGCATGCCTGCCGGCGATGGGGCATGGCGCGCGCACGCCCGGCTGGGCGAGCTGCTAGGGCTCGGAGAACGTCCGGACGTCGGCCCCGCCCGACTTCCCGATGCGCTGGTGGCGCGTTGGCGAAGCCGGCGACGCACGCCGGTCGGCGCCAGGTGAGCGTGTCCAGGCCGTGACCGAGGCGGCCGCCGGCGCCGCCGCTGGGGCGGCCCGCATCGAAGTGTGCCTGGACGGGGACGCGCTGGCGAAGCTCGAGCCGCACCCCAGCATCGACATGTTCCGGCCGGCATCCAAGCAGCATCAGGCCCTCGTCGGCATCGCCCGGGATCCGCAATCGTGCGTCAGCGTCGGCGTGGACGGCGCCCAGATGGTGGCGTACGCCGCGTTCCATCCGCCGTCGGACGTCGAGTCGTGGGGGGACGACCGAACCGGCAGGATCATCGAGCTCGGGGCGGTCGAGGTGACGCCCCCGTACCGCGGCCAGCGCCTCGCCGAGCGCTTGCTGGCCGCCAGCTTCGAGGGTGGGCGCTTCGAGGACACCGTCGTATTCGCGACCATGTACGTCTGGCACTACGACCTCAAGCGCACCGGCCTCAACGACTTCGCCTATAAGCGCCTGCTGGAGCGCCTCTACCGAAGCGCCGGCTTCGAGACGTTCAACACGGCCGACGCGGAGATCCGGTCGAGCGCCGCCAACCAGCTCATGGCCCGCATCGGCTCGCACGCGGACCCCGCCGTGGTGGAGGAGTTCCACCGGCTTCGGACCCGCCCGCGCTTCTACGGCTGATACGGCCGCCCAACGCAGCATCGGCGGCACGCGGCAAGGACACCGCCTTCGGCGCGCGTGGCGGCGGTACCATCGAGGGGGCGGGCCAGAACGGGAGTGCGCCCGCGGAGGGCAGCATGCTGGTACAGGACATCATGACGCGCCAGGTGGTGGCGATCGGTCCGGACATGCCGATCCGGGACGTGACCGCCCTGATGGAACAGCGCAACATCCGTCACTTCCCGATCCTCGAGAACGTCGGCGGTGGGCCGGCGCGGACCGGCATACGGGGTGAGGAGAGCGGCGTGGACCGGCTGATCGGCATCGTGTCGGACCGGGACCTGCGGCTCGTCGGTGCCGATCACCCCCTCGCGCCCAAGGGCGTCGCCGCCACCGACCCGGTGCGTCGCGTGATGGTGACGCCGGTGCTCATGGCGCACCCTCTCGACCCCATCGAGGAGACCGCCAAGACGCTCCGCGAACACAAGATCGGCGCCATGCCGGTGATGGACGGCGACCGGCTCGTGGGCATCGTGACCGGCATCGACATGCTGGATGCGCTGGTCCGGATGTCGGGCGTCTACGAGGCAGCGACGCGTCTCGAGGTCGAGGTGCCCAATCGCCCGGGCGCCCTCGCTCGGTTGCTCGCCGCGATCGCCGAGCGCAAGCACAACGTCTCCAGCGTGATGACCTCCCGAGCCGACGCCGAGACCGTGACCTTCGTGCTCAGGGTGAACACGGTGGACGGGCGACGCCTGGCGGAGTACCTGCGGGGAGCCGGCTTCGTGATCCTGTGGCCGGTCGAGAAGACCTTCGAATCGTGAGCGCCGATCCCCCGGCCGAGCAAGGGGGCGGCGCGACGAGTCGCGGCGGTTCGACCGGGGCGGGCCCGGTGCGTTTCGTGTACGACCCGATGCTAGCGGCATACGAGCTGTCGCCCGAGCACCCCTTCCGGCCGGAACGGCTCGAGCTGACCAGGACGTTGCTGGAGGCGGTCGGCGTCCTCCCGGAGGAGGCGTACGCTCCGATCACGCCGATCACCGAACGCGAGCTGGCCCGTGTGCACTCGACCCGCTACATCGACGCGGTCAAGCACGCCTCGCGCGGGGAGGTCGGCGACGAGGCGTTCAGCTACGGCCTCGGCACCGGCGACAACCCCATCTTCCCGGAGATGCATGAGGCGGTGCTCCGCGTGTGCGGCGGCACGGTCAGTGCCGTCGAGCTGGTCGCGAGCGGGGAGGCCCGCCGAGCGGTCAACCTGGCGGGGGGCCTCCACCACGCGCTGCGCGCCAAGGCATCGGGATTCTGCGTCTACAACGACCTCGCTCTCGGGATCCGGCGTGCCGTGGAGGAGCACGGGATGCGGGTCGCCTACGTCGATCTCGACGTGCACCACGGCGACGGCGTGCAGTGGTTGTTCTACGACTCCCCGGACGTCATGACCATCAGCCTGCACGAGTCGGGACGCTACCTCTTCCCCGGAACCGGACACACCTACGAGACCGGCCGCGGGGTAGGGCGGGGCGCGTCGGTGAACATGCCGCTCGAGCCCTTCACGGAAGACGCCTCGTTCCTGGAGGTCTTCGAGCTGGTCGTGCCCCCCGCGATCGCGGCCTTCCGGCCGGACCTCATCGTCCTCCAGGCGGGTGCGGACATGCACCGCAACGATCCGCTGGCCGATCTGTCGTTGAGCCTGGTCTCCATGGGAGCGAGCTACCGCCGCATGGTGGAGCTGAGCGAGCGCTTCACCGGCGGCCGGATGGTGGCGACCGGTGGAGGCGGCTACGACCCCTTTCGCACCGCCCCCCGCGCCTGGTCGCTGCTGTGGGCGGCCGTGACCGGGCGCGAGCTCCCCGAGCGGGTGCCGGAGAGCTGGCGGGAGCAGTGGTCCGCCAAGAGCCCCGTCGAGCTCCCCCAGCGCATGGTGGACGACCCCTCGTCCTGGCCGCCGATCCCTCGGCGCGCCACGGTAAGCTCGCACAATCGGGCCGTGGCCACACGGCTCATGGACGTTCTGGAGACCATCTGGGCAGGCGGTCGTGCCTCCGCGCACGGCGACGACGATCGGGAGGACGTGCGATGAGGATCGGCTTTGTCGGGTTGGGAACGATGGGCGCGCCGATGGCGGGCCGGCTTCTGGAAGCGGGCCACGATGTCACCGTGCACAACCGGACGCGCGAGCGCGAGGCCCCGCTCGAGGCGCTCGGAGCTCGGCGGGCAGCGTCTCCCCGCGAGTGCGCGCGCGACCGGGAGCTCGTCATCACCATGGTCAGTGACACCCCCGACGTGCAGGCGGTCGTCCTCGGCGAGGAGGGTGCCGTCGAGGGGATGGAACGGGGCAGCATGCTCATCGACATGAGCACCATCAGCCCCGCCACCACGCGCCTCATCGCCGCCGCGTTGAACGACCACGGCGTGGCCATGCTCGACGCCCCGGTCTCGGGCGGCAGCGAGGGCGCAGAGCGGGGCACGCTGTCTATCATGGTGGGCGGTGAAGCGTCGGACCTGGAGCGCGTCCGGAGCGTGCTGGCGGTGCTCGGGAAGACGGTGACGCACGTCGGGCCGATCGGCAGCGGCCAGGTCACCAAGGCCATCAACCAGGTGATCCTCGCGGGGACGTACGCGGCCATCGCCGAAGGGCTGGCGCTGGGGCTCGCCGCAGGCATCGACATCGAGGCGGCCCACGCCGCCGTGTCGGGCGGCGCGGCGGGCTCGTGGGGCCTGACGAACCGCGGCCCCAACATGATCCACAACCACTACCCCCTCGGGTTCCGGACCCGCCTCCACCGCAAGGACCTGGGCATCGCCCTGGGCGCTGCGCGCGAGCTCGGCGTCGCAATCCCGCTGGCGGCCTACGTGGAGCAGCTCGAGACCAGCCTGATCAAGCGCGGCTTTGGCGACGAGGACGTCTCCAACATCGCCCGCGTGGTTCGCGAGCAGGCGGGCCTGGCGGAAGAGGCCTGAGCGCTCGGTCCGGACGGGCGCACCTAGGCCGCCGGCCGGCGCGCCACCGCCCACACCCGCGCGGCGTCGAGGGTGGCCCGCGCGCCGCTGGGGTACGTCACCACCTCGATGTCGACGAAGCCGGCCGCGCCGAGGATCGCGGTCAGCTCAGGGGGATCGTAGGGCCGCTCGTAGTGGACCTCGGTGAAGGCGCCCGTCTCGGTTTCGCAGAACGCCTCCACCCTGGCGAGGCTCGTCGCCTCGTCGAAGGTGTGGACCCAGCGGTAGTAGACGTCGTCGGCCCACCCCTCCGCCTTGCCCCCCTCCCACAGGTCGCGCAGGCCGACGGTGGTGTTGACGTCGAAGATGAACAGCCCGTCGGGCAGGAGGTGATCGTGGACCCGCCGCGCAGCCTCTTCGAAGTCGGCGGCCCGGAGAAGGTTGTTGAGAGCATCGAACACGGAGTAGACCAGGCTGAAGCAGCCGGGCACGGCCATGGTGCGGAAGTCGCCCTGGTGGAACCGAACCTGCGGAAGCTTGCTGCGAGCGACCCTGAGCATCGCCTCGGATGCGTCCAGCCCCTCCACCTCGATCCCCCGGTCGACCATCGGCCGCGTGGCGTTCCCAGTCCCGCACCCCAGATCGAGGGCACGCCCTCCTCCCCACCCGCGCTCGAGCGCCGATCGGAGGATGAACGCGGCCCATTCGTCGTACTCGACGTCGGCCATGATCGCGTCGTAGACGTCCGCCAGGGCCGTGAAGGGGGTGAGCCTCATGCGCGCTCAGTATACGAGGGCGCAACGCCACGCTCGACGGGGCGCAGGCTCGCCCGGCGAACGGTCCGCGGGCCGCTCCGGACGCGTGCCCAGAACGCCGCGGCAACCGTGGGCCCGGCCCATGTCCCGCCAGCGCGCCCTGCTCTAGCCTCGTAGGGAGCTTCGGGAGTCGCTTCGCATCGTCTGCCCCCCGGCGGGGCCACGCTCGAGGTTCGTCGCCAAGGGGGTCACGAGCGCTCAGCCCGAGCGCTCGGCCCCTTCCCTGACCAGCAGCACGATCTTGCCGATATTGCGGTTCTCGCGCATACGGGCATGGGCCTTATCGGCCTCCTCGACAGCGTAGACGGCATCGATGACGGGGTCGAGCCGCCCTTCGGCGAGCGCTTGCCCGAAGCGCTCCTCGAACGCCTCCCGGATGCGCACCTTCTCCGCCAGCGGTCGCGCCCGCAGCGTGGATCCCTTCAGCATGATCCGCTTCGCCATCAGGGTGCGGATGTCGACGTTCGCATGCGGTCCGCTCAGGGTCGCGATGAACACCATGCGGCCGCCGGTGCGCAGCAGATCGATGTTGCGCTCGAAGTACGCCTCCCCCACCATGTCCAGGATCACGTCGACGCTGCCGGCGGCGGCATCGTCGCCCGTGTGCTCCAGGATGCGATCGACGAAGTCCTCGTGCCGGTACGCAATGGCGAGGTCGGCGCCCAGCTCTCGGCAGGCGGCCACCTTCTCGTCGGTTCCCGCGGTGGTGTAGACGACCGCACCCGCCAGCACCGCCTGCTGGACGGCGGCGGTGCCGACGCCGCTGGCACCGCCGTGGACGAGCACCCGTTCGCCGGCACGCAATCCCGCCTCCAGGAACAGGTTCAGGAAAGCAGTGAAGGCCGCCTCTGGCAAGGCGGCCGCCTGCGCGTAGCTCCACCCCTCGGGAACGGTCATGAGCATCTCGGCCGGGACCGCCACGCGCTCGGCATAGCCGCCGCCCGGCAGAAGCGCGCAAACGCGGTCCCCCGCGTGCACGCCCTGCACGCCGGCCGGCACCTCCCGAACGATCCCGGCCATCTCCAGCCCGAGGATCTCGCTCTCTCCCGCCGGCGGCGGATAGTGCCCGGCCCGCTGGGCCAGGTCCGCGCGGTTGAGTGCCGTAGCGTGCACGTCGACCAGGACCTCTCCCGGCCGCAGACGCGGCTCGGGAACCTCGCGGTACGCGAGGTCACCGCCTTCCTCGACCACGATCGCCTTCATGCGGGCCTCCTCTGCGCTCATGGTAACGCCCGTGCCCGTCGGGACCCGATCCCCTCCTTCGCATGGCCGCCCTGCAGACCTGTTAGCGTAGCGCCATGATCGGGGTTGATCTGGGGACGACGAACGTCCGCATCCACGTCAAAGGCAAGGGCGTGATGCTCCGCGAGCCTGCCGTGATCGCAGTCCTGAAGGGCACGACCGACGTCAAGGCCGTCGGCCAGGACGCCTACCGCATGCTCGGCAGGACGCCGGGCAACATCACCGCCGTCCGGCCCATGGCCGACGGCGTCATCGCCGATTACACCCTCACCGAGAAGATGCTCAAGGCCTTCATCTCCAAGGTCCTGACCGGCGCCAACCGGCTGCTGCGCCCCAACATCATGGTCTGCATCCCCAGCGGCATCACCGAGGTCGAGAAGCGCGCCGTGCTCCAGGCGGTCAACGAGATCGGAGCGCGAAAGGCCTTCCTGATCGAGGAGCCGGTGGCCGGCGCCATCGGCGCCGGCGTCAACATCGCCGACCCGGTCGGCTCCATGGTCATCGACATCGGCGGCGGCACCACCGACATCGCGATCATCAGCATGGGCGGGATCGTGGTCTCCGAGAGCCTTCGCATCGCCGGGAACACCTTCGACCGGGACCTCATGGCGTTCGTCAAGGCGCAACACAACCTCCTCATCGGCGACCGCACCGCCGAGGAGATCAAGCGCACCGTGGGCGCCGCCGTGGTGGCATCGGACGAGGACGACCGCAGCATGGACGTCCGCGGTCGCGACCTCATCGACGGGATGCCCAAGAGCATCACCATCACCACGGAGGACGTGGTGCGAAGTCTGAACGAGTCGCTCGACAAGATCGCTGCGGGCGTGCGGAAGGTGCTCGAGCACGCGCCGCCCGAGCTCGTCTCGGATGTGATCGAGCGCGGCATCGTGATGACGGGCGGCGGCGCCAAGCTTCGCAATCTCGACGCCTTCCTCCGGCGCGTCACCAACATCCCGGTGGCCGTGGCGGAGACCCCCGAGGACTGCGTGGTGCTGGGCACGGCCAAGGCCCTCGACATGTCCCACGTCCTGCAGGACGCTCGCAGCACCGTTCTTCGCTACTAGCCCCCGCGGCTCTGCGGCACCCTCAGGAGGGCGCCTCCCAGTAGTCGTAGGTGTGGTGGGTCGTGAAGCCGAAGGAGGCGTAGAGGGCCTGGGCCGCAACGTTGTCCGGGTGGACCTGCAGGTAGACCTCGCGCGCTCCCCGCTCACGGCCCCAGGCGGCCGCCGCTCGCAGGACCCTTCCGCCGGCGCCGCGCCGGCGCTGCGAGGGCACGGTGGCCAGGTTGAACAGACCGAGGTACCTCCCCGCAGCGACGGCGAACCCCACGGCGGCGACGGTATCGTTCACGTCCAGCTCGAGGAAGACCTTCGGCGGCGAGACCGCAGCCAGGTTCTCCGCTCGAATGGTCAGGGAGGCCGCGGACTCCCCGCTGCCCAGACCCAGCGCCTCGAGCCACCGCGAACTCGCGAACGGTGCCCAGCGGACCCTTCCGATCGCGGCCTCCCCGCTCTCCGGCAAGGCGCTCAGGTCCGCCGTCTGGACCAGGGCCCCGCGCTGCGCGCTGTACCCCTTCCCGGCAAGCGTCGTCCGCAGCCCGACCGGCAACGAAGCATCGGTGAGCTGGAAGCGCGGCACCTTTCCGTACGACAGGTAGAAGGCCTCTGCCCGCTCGATCTTGGCTGCCAGCCGGTCCCGCCCACCCTGCTCCGCGAGCACCGAGTTGCCGCGCCGTGTCACCCCGTCCTCGAACCGGAGGCGCCAGCCGTCGTCCGCTTCCAGTACCTTGCACGGCAAGGCGTCGGCGGCTGCGGTCTCGATGGCCCGGATGCTCTCGACGCTCGGGGTCACACCGGGGGCGTGGCTCCCTCGATCTCGACCAGCTCCAGCTCGAACGTGAGCGCCCAACCCGCGAGCGGATGATTGCCGTCGAGCGTGACGCTCTCCTCGTTCACCTCGGCGACGGTGACGGGCACGGCCTGGCCGTCGGGCTGCCGCAGCTCCAGCCGCATGCCCGGCTCGATCTCCATGCCCTCGGGGACCTGCTCCTTGGGGAGGTCGAGGACGAGGTCGTCGCGCCGTTCCCCGTAGGCGTCGTCGGCTTCGATGCGCGTCTCACGCGCTTCACCGACCTCCATCCCCTCGACGGCGCGCTCGAAGCCGGTGATCACCTGCCCTTCCCCCACGGTGAACTCCAGGGGCTCGCGCTCCCGGGAGGAATCGAACACGGTGCCGTCGTCGAGGCGTCCGGTGTAGTGGACGCGCACGGTATCGCCACGCTTGGCTGTGGCCATGGCGGCCTCCTTCCCAGCGGCCCGGGGCAGCTTGACGCCCCTGCCGTCGCCCTGACGACATGGCGGCCGCGGTCCGGGCAGTCTACCCAGCTTTGCCCGCCCTGCGTGCTCAGTGAATCACGAAGATCCCGAGCAGGCCGCCGGCCACGATCAGCAGCGCCGGGTGGACGTTGAAGCGGATCGACAGGAAGAAGGCGCCGACGCCCAGCAGCCACAGCGGCCAGTTACGCAGCCACTGCGGGGGCATGCCGAAGGCTCGCGGCGCGAACTCCCACACGACCAGCGCCAGCAGCGCCACGACCACCGGTCGCACGCCCCGGAGGAAGTTCTCGATGACGGGGCTGTTGCGGTAGCGCATGTAGAGCGCCCCGAGCGCGATCATGGCCAGGATGGTGGGCACCGCGATGCCGACGAGGCCCATCAATGCGCCCGGCCAGCCCGATACCTTGAAGCCGACGTAGCCCGCCAGCTTCGTGGCGATGGGCCCCGGGAGCGAGTTCCCGAACGCGAAGGCGTCAAGAAACTCATCCTTGGTGAGCCAGTGCTGGACCTCGACGACCTCCTCCTGGATAAGGGGAATCATCGACGGGCCGCCGCCGAAGCCGAACAGCCCGACCTTGGTGAACGACCAGAACAGTTGGAAGAGCTGCATGCCGCCGATTCTACCGTCCCCGGCGCGTTCCCACGCCGGTGACGGGAAGTGCCCGGGAGGACGCCCATCGGCGACCGGCACGGAGCACATGGCAACCGGAGGCGCTGGACCGGCGCGCGCCCGAGCCCGCTGCGGCCGTCGTCATCAGCTCTTCTCCGTGCTGGTCTCGCGCACGTCGAGGAGGTCGCGTAGGTAGTCGCCGAAGAAGGTGATGCTGAGGACGGTGACCATGATCGCCACGCCGGGGAAGATGCCGAGCCACCACGCACGGGTGACAAAGCTCCTGCCATCGCTCAGGATCGGGCCCCAGGTGGGTGTCGACGCCTTGACGCCGAGCCCCGGGAAGCTGAGCCCCGCCTCGGCGAGGATGGCGTAGGACACGCTCACCGTCGCCTGCACGATGAGGGGCGCCATGGAGTTGGGGAGGATGTGACGCAGCATCAGCCGAAGGTCGGAGGCGCCCAGTGCCCGGGCCCCCTCGACGTAGTCCAGCTCGCGGAGGTCCTCAAGAGCTCGTGGGACTGGCGCGACTGGTTCGAGCAGCTCGGCGAGAGCAACGCGTGAGGTCTCGCAGGTCAGTCGCTGGCTGAGGGCGGGGCCTGAGCGGCCCGCGACGCCAGTCGACCGACGGACGCCACCCCCAGGGCGTAGTAGAGCGCCAGCAGGACCCACAGGACCAGCACCGGCTCGCCCCCCTGTCCGGTGGCGAGCGCCAGCGCAGCGAACCAGGCAGGGGTCGACAGGATCACCGCGCCGAGCAGCGCGGCCGACAGCGCACGCCTCCGATCGTTGCCGCGCGCTGCGACGTTCGCCAGCGCGAGGCCGAGCGGAAGCTCCAGCGCGGTGAGGCCGACGAGCACCCAGCCCAGCAGCGGGCTCGGGCTCGTGTGCAGATGGCTCACCAGGCGCACCAGAACGGCAAGCACCAGGGCTACCACCATCTGCGCCAGGAACATCACGGCGTACACCGCACGCAGCACCCCGGCGGCGCGCGATCGCGCAAGGGGATCGTCCTGGAGGTAGTGTTCGAGGCCCGGGAATCGCATCATCGATACCGGGTCGACGGTGTGGCGGGTGCGGTCCCTGCGCGACGCCTCCATCGTGCCCGGACGGCCCGCCCGGTCGCCCGGGGAGCCACTCTACCGCAGCTCGGCGGGTCCCGGAATCGGCTGGCGCAGGTAGCGCCCTCGCAGGAGCCTGGCGAAGCGGCTCGCAAGCAACGCCGCGGCCGTACCGAGCCCCGCGACCAGGCCGAACCACAGGCCGGCCGAGCCCGCGCCGGTGCCGAACGCCAGCCACACCCCCACCGGCACGCCCACCACCCAGTACGCGATCAGGGTCAGCAGCATCGGCACACGGGTGTCCTTGAGCCCGCGCAGCGCCCCCGACGCGCTCACCTGGGTGCCGTCGAACACCTGGAAGATCGCCGCGATGGCGAGGAAACGGCGGGCGAACGCCACCACCGCAGCGTTGCCGGGTGCGTGCACGGGCAGGTACAGACCGATGACCGCGTCCGGCTCCAACCAGAACAGCGCCGCCGCGCACGCCATGAAGAGCCCACTCAACGTGATGCCCGCCACCCCGCCCCGTACCACGCCATTGGGATCGCCGCGTCCGGCCGCTTGCCCGACGCGCACGCCGGTAGCGATGCTGATCCCCAGCGGCACCATGAAGGTGGTCGAAGCACTCTGGAGCGCAATCTGGTGGCCGGCGAGAGCCGCGTCCCCGAACCGACCCATCAGCAGCGCCGTGAGCCAGAACAGGCCCACCTCGAAGCCCAGGGTGAAGCTGATCGGCCAGCCGATGCGCACGAGCTCCCGCAGGGTGCCGGGGTCGGGCTGTCGCATGCCTGCGAACACCCTGAACTGCCGGTAGCGGGCCCGTAGGTAGGCGGCGATGAGGAGCACCATCACGGCGTAGACGATCGACGTGGCGTACCCCGTCCCGACCAGCCCCAGCCTCGGCAGCCCCAGGCGCCCGAACATCAGGGCCTCGTTGGCCACCACGTTGAGCCCCACGCCGAGGGCGGCCACGATGAGGATCGGCCGCGTGTCGCCCTGTCCCTCCAGGAACCCGCGCAGGGCCGTGAACGCCAGTGCGAACGGGAACCCCCACGCCATCGCCCGCAGGTAGTCTGCGCTGACGGCCGCCGTGACGGCGTCCTGACCGGTGAGGACGAGCAGTGGTCCCGCCTCGAGGAAGACGATCACCCCCGGCACGGAGAGCGCGAGCGCCATCCACAGCCCCTGTCGCGTGGCCCGGGCGGCGTCCTCCGGCCGACGGGCCCCGTGCGCCTGGGCCACCATCGGCCCCACGGCGAAGAGGACCGCCATGCAGAGGATGAGCACGAACGTGAAGGTGGACCCACCCAGAGCGATGCCTGCCAGGTCCCGAGGGCCCAACCTACCCACCATGAGCGTGTCCACCACGCTCATGCCGTTCTGAGCGAGCTGCGCCAGGACCAGCGGCGCGGCCAGCAGGCTCATCGCCCGGAACTCCCGACGCCACGCCGCCATGGCTTCCCACGATACTCCGCCCCGGCCGGTCCGCGGCCGCACCCCGTGCGGCCCCGGAACGGCGACGCGCGGATGCACGAAGAGGGGCACCCCGTTCCTTGCGGGGTGCCCCGCCCGGCGCACCTCGTCGGCGCCAGGCTATCGCGTCAGCAGGCGGTCACTGGATGGCGATCTTGTGGACCTTCGCTTCGGCCAGCTTGGGCATCGTCAGCGTCAGCATGCCGTCGGCCACCTGGGCCTTGATCTTGTCCACCTCGACGGCAGCCGGCAGTTTCACGGTGCGGCTCAGGTCGCCACGAGGGATGCTCTGCAGCCAGTAGCGGCGGTTGTTCTCCTCCGACTCGGGCAGATGCCCACGGATGCTGAGCTGGCGGCCTTCGATGCTGATGTCGAGGTCTTCGCTGCTCACCCCGGGAACCGCCATCTCCAGGACGAGGTCGCTATCGGTCTCGTAGAGGTCGATGGGGTAGCCCATCCACTCGCTGCGCGTGTTGTAGGGCGCGGTGAACTCGCCCAGCATGCGGTCGAACTCCTCGAACGGGTCGAGCCCATAGCGCCGTACGGGAAGGGTACGAGCGTTGCGAACCAGTGCCATGATGTCTCCTCCTCGCGATCTCGGATTTCACGTGGAAGGGCCCGACGCTCCCCGTCGCCCCTTCCTTACCGCTAAGAGTATAGAAATCTGAGCGTGTCATTGTCAAGTCTCATGACTGCACGAGGGACACGTTTCCTGACGTCCAGTGGTGGCCGCGAAGGATCCGGCCTCACCACGGCAGGTTGAAACCGCCGTGGTGCTCGCTGCGGTAGTAGTCGTCGATCTCGTCGGCGATGGTGCTGACGTCATCCACCACCTTGAACAGATGGAGGTCGCGCTCGCTGATCGTGCCCATGC
>CAZIBD010000028.1:0-39573 GCA_964536935.1 uncultured bacterium
AGCGCCCCCTCACCGCCACTCTCCACCGCCCCGGCTCCCCTAGGAGCCGGGGCGGCGTCGTGCTGTCGTTCTTGGGGCCCGGCTCGCGGCCGGACACCGGGCGCCCCGCCCCTACTGGATGACGTAGCGCACGGTCACCTCGGCGCGAACGGCGAGCTGACCGCCCTGGACGGGCGCGCCGCCGCCCACGCGCACGGCCGCCATGGCGACCGCGGGCGAAGCCAGCGGAGTGGACGTCTCCTCGATGCTGACGGGCGGCCCCAGCGTGACCCCCGCCAGGGTCGCGAGTTGCTGAGCTCGAGCCTGCGCATCGCGCATGGCGGCCGCACGGGCCCGCGCCTGCAGGGCGGCCGGGTCGGCCATGCTGAACTGGATCCCCTGCACGTTGTTGGCCCCGGCATCCACCGCCGCCGCCAACAGGTCGCCGAGCTTCGCCAGGTCGCGAAGGGTCACCTGGTAGCTGTGCACGACGTGATAGCGCTCGCCTGTGACCGTCCCGTTCCGGTCGTGGATATCCTCACGCCAGACGTTGAACGCGACCGTGCGGATGTCCGCCGCGGCCACGCCGCCGTTCAAGAAGACCTGTCGGACCGCCTGCATGGTGCGGTCCGCACCCGACAGCGCGTCCTTCACGTTGGGCTGGGTGACGTCGACGCCGAGCGTGAGCAGCGCGATGTCCGGCTCACCGTAGACAGTGCCGCTGCCGTGGACCACCAGGCCCCGATCCGGGGGGGTCGCGGTCTGCGCCGCGGCAACCGTCACCGTGGTCAGCGTACCGACCACGAGGACGGCGAAGAGCGTGCGCACTGCACCGCGAGGGGGCATGGCCATGGGCTGCATGAGGAACCTCCTCCCGCGAACCTGGAGCGCCGGGACCGGCCCTGCTCCAGCTCGCTTCGCAAGCCGATCGCATCGGCCACTCCATCATGCCCCGCCTGAGGAGCGGGGGCGGACCGCGGCACGCATGCCGTTCAGTTCACGGTCTTGGTGCGACGGTTCTGGAAGTCCTGGAGGACGTAGCGGCCGATGGTGTGGGGCGTGGTGAAGTAGGCCTTGCCGCGCGTCATGGCCGCAACCCGCTGGACGAATGCGATCAGCTCCGGGTCGCGCGCCAGCATGAAGGTGTTGATCTGGATCCCTTGCCTCCGGCAGTTGCCGACCTCGCGCAGCGTCTCTCCCAGCACCATGGGGTCGAGCCCGTAGGCGTTCTTGTAGACCCGGCCGCCGGGTAACGTGATGGCCGAGGGCTTGCCATCGGTGATCATCACGATCTGCTTCATGTCCTTGTTCTGGTGGCGCAGGATCTTCCGCGCAAGCCGCAGTCCTTCCGCCGTGTTGGTGTGGTAGGGACCGACCTGGGCGGAGGCCAGCTTCCCGAGCGGGATCTCCTCGGCCGAGTTGTGGAACAGCACGAACCGGATGGTGTCGCCCCGGTACTGCGTACGGATCAGGTGCGCCAGCGCGAGCGCCACCTGCTTCGCCGGCGTGAAACGGTCCTCACCGTAGAGGATCATCGAGTGCGAGCAGTCGAGCATGACCACGGTCGCCGCGGACGAGGAGTACTCGGCTTGAACGACGTGCAGATCCTCGTACTCGAGGTCGAACCGCCCGCCCTCGAAGCCGCGCCGGGCCGCGCTCTTGAACGTCTCGGCCACATCGAGGTTGAGGGTGTCCCCGTACTCGTACGGTTTCGACTCCCCCGTGGTCTCGATCCCGGTGCTCTGGAACCGCGTCTCGTGGGCTCCGACGCTGGAGCTACCGGCGCCACCCAGCACCTCCCGCAACGTCCGGTACCCCAGGAAGTCGATCGCCTTGTTGGTGAGCTCGAAGCGCGCCGAGCCCGGGTCGGCGTCGGGACCGGAGCCTTGCGCGCCGGTACCGGCCTGGCCGTCGTCACCGTCCGCGGGCTTGAGGTACCCCTCACGCTCGAGGCGCTGGGCCAGCTCCTTGACCATCTCGCCCAGCTGCGAGTCCATCCAGTCGTCGGCGTTCATGGCCTGCTCGAGCGTCTCCTCGGACACCAGGTCGTTGTTGATGAGCGACTCGGCGATGGCATCGTAGAGGTCCTGCATGGTCTGCCGGTAGTCCGGGTCGGGATCCCACGGGTTGCGCCCGAAACCCGACTCGAGCAGACGATCCTGGATCATCTTCATCAGGTCCGCCATGTCCAGATCGTCGAGCGTCGGTTCGTACTTGGAATAGCGCGTCGTCGCCACCGCGGCGCCTCCTCCGTTGCATCCATCAGCATGGCCGGCCGCCGAGGACCGGCCAGAGGCTCAGTTCCAACGGCGCCGAGGCCCCGCCTGGGCCACCTCGGCTGCGTCCCCCTGAACCCCCTCGTAGCCACGCTCCTCGCTCCGAGCCACCAGCTTGCGAGCGTAGAGCCCTTCCAGGACGAACTCCGCAGCAACCGCCAGGTCGGCCGCCGAGCGGCCCTCCGCCAGCGCGCCGGCGGCGTCCAGCAAACCCGGAACCGCCTCGAAGACCGGCACGAGGTCGGCCGTGGCGAGGCCATCGGGCAGGCGCAGCGTGTGGTCGCTGTCGAAGTACTCGACGACCTCGCCGGTCTCCACCTGTGACGCTCGACGCGCGAACACCTGACCCACGGCCCTCCGCACGATGTCGCGAGCTACCGCCTCGCCCCCCTTGAGCTCACCCTCGTACTCGAGCTCGAGCTTGCCCGTGACAGCAGACAACCCGGCGTAGAGATCGGAGGCGCGCACGTACGCCGGGGTCTCGTCGAGCTCCAGCGCGCGCCGCTCAGCATTGCTCACCACCGCCTCCATGAGGCTGATCGGGAGCCGCTGCGAGACGCCGGAGTGCTTGTCGACCCGGGAATCATCGCGCGCCTGGAACGCCACCTCCTCCACCATCTCGGCGACGAAGTCGGGCAGGCGCACCTCGCTCCCACGATCCATCCACGCCTCCTGGCTGGTGATGGCCATCCCCTCCTCGACGGTGACGGGGTAGTGCGTGCGGATCTCGGAGCCGATGCGGTCCTTGAGGGGCGTGATGATCTTGCCGCGAGCGGTGTAGTCCTCGGGGTTGGCACTGAACACCAGCATGATGTCGAGCGGGAGGCGGATCGGGTGTCCCTTGATCTGGACGTCGCCCTCCTGCATCACGTTGAACAGCGCCACCTGGACCTTCCCCGACAGGTCCGGCAACTCGTTCATGGCGAAGAGGCCGCGATTGGCGCGAGGCAACAGCCCGTAGTGCACCGAGCGCTCGTCGCCGAGGCGCGTTCCCAGCTTGGCCGCCTTGATCGGATCGATGTCCCCGACGATGTCGGCCACGGTCACGTCCGGCGTCGCGAGCTTCTCGACGTAGCGGGCCTCGCGCGGCAGCCACTCGATGGGCGTGGCCTCGCCACAGCGGTCCACGATCTCCCGGCCCTCCACGCTCACGGGACGGAACGGATCATCGTGAAGCTCCGAGTCGGCGAGGACGGGGATCGCCTCGTCGAGCAGGTCGGTGAGCTGGCGAAGGATGCGCGTCTTGGCCTGGCCGCGCAACCCCAGCAGGATGAAGTTGTGGCGGCTCAGGATGGCGTTGACGATCTGGGGGATCACCGAGTCGTCGTAACCACGGATGCCCGGGAAGATGGGCTCACGGTCTCGTAGCTTGCGCATGAGGTTCTCGCGCAGCTCGACCTTGACGCTGCGCCCCGCGCTCGTCTCCCAGGGCGTGCCCCGCAACTCACCGAGCGTCGCGGGCCTCATCTGTCGCTCCACCTGTCCGTCGACGTTCCCAGCGCGTTCATGGGTCATGCTAGCACCGGCCCTTCCGTTCGCTGTGTGTGCTCGCTGGCGGTTGCCGACGCGCGCTCGGCCCACGCCGAGGGCGCCTCGACGCGACGTCCCGGAGCCCGTCCGCGCCCCGCGCGCAGGAACTTCGGCCTCCAGCCAGGGCCGGACGGTAGGAACGCAACCGCCGCGACCTCGGCCCACCACAAAGAGGGTGACCCTGCGTGGGGGGCGCAGGGTCAAAGAGAGGAGATGGTGGAGGGACGAATCCCTCAACGGGCCCCGCTGGGGGAGCGGAGCCAAGTGGATTCTACACCAGAATCCTCACGCATGTCTTACCCCCGACAGCCCCTGGTATCCTCCCCCATGCCGACGATTCGGACCGCGGAAGTGCTCAGCGTGGGGACCGAGCTGCTGCTCGGCGAGATCGATGACACCAACAGCGCCGAGCTCGCCGCGAGCCTCGCGGGGCACGGTGTCGACGTCTACTGGACCGAGCGCGTGGGCGACAACCTCGAGCGCCTCGGCGTCGCGATCGAGCGGGCGCTCGAGCGTTGCGACCTGCTGGTGCTCAGCGGCGGCCTGGGGCCCACCGACGACGATGTGACTCGCGACGCGGTCGCGTTGGCCGCGGGCGAGTCGATGACGCTCGATCCCGACCTCGAAGCGTGGCTGCGACGGCGCTTCGCCTCGTTCCACGGCGCCATGCCCGAACGCAACCTCCGCCAGGCCCAGCGCATCCCCTCCGCCGAAGCGCTACCCAACCCGATCGGGACGGCCCCCGGCTGGCTGGTCAGCCTAGACCATCACGGCGCCGAGCGCACGATCGTCACGCTGCCCGGACCCCCGCGCGAGATGCGGCGGATGTGGCAGAGCGAGGCGGTTCCAAGGCTCACCTTCGCCGGCGGCGCGCTCTACACGCGCACCATCAAGAGCCACGGCATCGGCGAGTCCGACGTCGCCGAGATGCTCGGCGCGCTCACCCGGGGAGCCAATCCCAGCGTGGCGACCTACGCCAAACGCGACGGCGTGCACGTCCGGGTGGCGGCCAAGGGCGAGACGCGCGATGACGCCCGCCGGCGGGCCTCCGAGGTCGAGCAGGCCGTCATGCAGCGCCTCGGTGATGCCGTCTGGGGCTTCGACGAGGACGCTCTTCCCCACCTGGTGGTGGACGCGCTCGCGGCGGAAGGTGCCCGCGCTGCCATTGCCGAGTGCGCCAGCGGCGGAGCCCTGGCCGATCTGCTCAGCGACGTCGCTGGCGCCGAGGAAGCGTTCGCAGGCGCCGTGATAGCATGGGACGCGGATAGCATGGCAACGCTCGGAGTAGCCAGAGACCTGTTGGCAAGGCTCCCTTCCGCAGCCGCGGAGGTGGTCATCGCCCTTGCCTCCGGCGTCCGTGCGCTGTTTGACGTCGACTATGGTGTCGCCGTCGGTCCCGCTCACCCCCAGCAGGGAAGCGGGACCGACGACGCGTTGGGACCGGAAGGGAACGAAAGCGCGGCAACGCGCGTGGTGATCGCCATCGTCGGGAGGAACGACACGACCGTCAGGACGCTGACGCTCCCGCCCCTCGGACGAGCCTGGCTTCGCGAACGGCTCGCCTTCACCAGTCTCTTCCTGCTCCGGTCCGCCCTGAGGTAGCGGCGGGCGCGCTCGCGCGCGGCCGTACGCCTTCGGAGAGGTGGAGCGAGCTGTGATGGACGAGCAGCGCAAGAAAGCCCTGGACACAGCCCTGTCGCAGATCGAGCGCCAGTTTGGGAAGGGTGCGGTGATGCGGTTGGGGGAGGAGCAGGTGGCGTTGTTGGGGGCTGGGGTGATTTCGACGGGGTCGTTGTCGGTGGATGTGGCGTTGGGGGTGGGGGGTGTGCCTCGGGGTCGGGTGGTGGAGGTGTACGGTCCGGAGGCGGGTGGGAAGACGACGTTGGCGTTGCATGTGGTTGCGCAGGCGCAGGCGGCGGGTGGGGTGGCGGCGTTCGTGGATGCGGAGCATGCGTTGGATCCGTCGTATGCGCGGGCGTTGGGGGTGGATATCGAGCAGTTGTTGGTGAGCCAGCCGGACTCGGGGGAGCAGGCGTTGGAGATCACGGAGTTGCTGGTGCGTTCGGGCGCGGTGGATGTGGTGGTGATCGATAGTGTGGCGGCGTTGACGCCGCGCGCTGAGTTGGAGGGGGAGATGGGGGATGCGCATGTGGGCTTGCAGGCGCGGTTGATGTCGCAGGCGCTGCGCAAGTTGACGGGGGTGTTGTCCAAGAGCAAGGCGACGGCGATCTTCATCAATCAGGTGCGGGAGAAGATCGGGGTGTTGTACGGCAATCCGGAGGTGACGCCGGGGGGGCGGGCGTTGAAGTTCTATGCGAGTGTGCGTATGGAGGTGCGGCGTAAGGGGGATGTGAAGGTGGGCGCGGAGAAGGTGGGGAACCGCGTGCGGGTGAAGGTGACGAAGAACAAGGTGGCGCCGCCGTTTCGGGAGGCGGAGGTGGAGATCTTGTTCGGTCGTGGCATCGATTCCGTGGGGGACCTGGTGAACGTGGCGAGTGACGTGGAGGTGGTGCAGAAGTCGGGGTCGTGGTACTCGTTCGGGGAGACGCGCCTGGGGCAGGGCAAGGAGAAGGCGGTGGAGTTCTTGACGCAGAACCCGGACCTCCTCGCCGACATCCGCGAACGAGTCATGAGCGAATTGCAGCGGGGCGGCCGTGCTCCCGGGCTCGCCGCCTCGAGCGAGGACGGTGAAGCGTGAGCGCGCTGGTCTGGATCCTTCTCATCGTCGTGGCGGCGGTCGCCGGCCTCCTGGTGGGGCTGTCGGTGCGCCGCAGCCGCGAGGCGGACCTGGCACGACAGGCCGAGGACGCCGCCGCCACCCGCCTCGCCGAGGCCGAGCAAGAAGCGGGGCGCCTCCTCGACCAGGCGACCCGCGAGGCCCAGCAACGGGCGACCACCGAGCGTCAGCGCTGGGAGGACGAGGAACGCCGCGCCCGTGTGCGCCTCGAGGAGGATCTGGCGCGCGCGCGCCAGGTCGCCGAGCAGGATATCGCCCGTGCCCGCGAGGATGTCGACCGCGAGCGCGACGAGATCCGGGCCGCCCGCGAGGACGTCCGGCGTGACCGTGAGAAGATCGAGCAGCTCGAGGAACGGCTCAACCGCCGCGGCGAGCAGCAGGACGCCCGAGCGGTGCGGCTCGACGAGACCGAGGAGCGGCTCGACGCCCGGGAGGCCGAGCTGAAGGCACGCGACGAGGCGCTCTCGGCACGGCAGGCGGAGGTCGACACGCAGCTCCACCAGATCGCACAACTCAGTCGCGAGCAGGCGGCCGAGATGGTGCTGGAACGAGTCGACCGCGAACTCGAGCGCGAGAAGGCGGTCCGCATCCGCGCCGCGCTCGATCGCGCCGACTCCGAGTCCAAGCGCAAGGCCTACGACATCGTTGCGCAGGCCATCCAGCGCAGCGCCTCCGAGGTCTCCGCCGCCATCAGCGTGTCGGTGGTGCCCATCCCCAACGACGCCATGAAGGGGCGCATCATCGGTCGCGAGGGGCGCAACATCCGCGCTTTCGAGGCGCTGACCGGCGTCGATCTGATCATCGACGACACGCCCGAAGCGGTCCTCTTGTCGAGCTTCAACCCGCTCAGACGCGAGGTCGCCAGCCTCGCCCTGAGCGAGCTGGTCGCCGACGGACGCATCCACCCGGCCCGCATCGAAGAGGTGGTGCAGAAGGCACAGCAAGACATGCAGAGCTACATCCGCGAGCGCGGCGACGAAGCGGCGCTGGAGACGAACGTGGTGGGGCTCAAGCCCGGACTCCTGCAGCTGCTGGGCCGGATGCACTTCCGCACCAGCTACGGGCAGAACATCCTCAAGCACTCCGTGCAGGTCGGCCACCTCACGGGCATCATCGCCGCGGAGCTCGGCCTGGACACGGCGCTGGCGCGAAGGGCGGGCCTGCTCCACGACATCGGGAAGTCGATCGACCGGGAGATCGAGGGGACGCACACCGAGATCGGCGCCAACCTGGGCCGCCGGTTCGGCGAGCCGCGCGAGGTCATCGACGCCATCGCGAACCACCACGACCTCGACCAGGCCGAGACCCTCTTCCCCGTCATCGTCAACGCAGCCGACGCCATCTCCGCCGCGCGTCCCGGCGCCAGGCGCGAGACGCTGGAGAGCTACCTCAAGCGCCTCGAGGGGCTCGAGAACATCGCCACCAGCTTCCCGGGCGTCGAGAACGCGTACGCCATCCAAGCGGGCCGCGAGATCCGCATCATCGTCGAGCCCGACAAGGTCAACGACGCCTCGGCGGTGCTGCTGGCCCGCGACATCGCCAACCGCATCGAGCAGGACATGGAGTACCCGGGGCAGGTGCAGGTGACCGTGGTACGCGAGTCCAGGGCGGTGGAGTACGCACGCTGAGCGCCGCCTCCCGGACGCTTCTGGCCCGCAGCGGCGGAGGCGGGTATACTCTGCCTGGCCGCATGCCAACAGGCCGCGAGGCCGCGTTCCGAGCTGCGAGGTGTCCCGTGTCTGCTAGCCCACCCCGTTCGTTCCCCGTGCTCGCCTCGAGCTCCGGGGACTCCTCTCGACGATGAGAGTCGGCGAGGACGTCAAGCTCTTCTGTGGAACCGCCACGCCGGCGCTGGCGCGGGCGGTGGCGCGTCACCTCGACCAGGAGCTGTCGCACGGGACGGTCTCCCAGTTCCCCGACGGCGAGACGCGCATCCGCATCGACGAGTCGGTACGCGGCAGCGACAGCTACATCATCCAGTCGACGTGCGCACCCGTGAACCACAACCTGATGGAGCTGCTGGTGCTGGTCGATGCCCTCAGGCGGGCGTCGGCATGGCGCATCAACGCCGTCATCCCGTACTTCGGATATGCCCGCCAGGACAAGAAGGTGCAAGCGAGGGAGCCGATCACGGCGAAGCTGGTGGCCAATCTGCTGGAGACCGCCGGCGTCGACCGGGTCATCACCGTCGATCTGCACGCCGGCCAGATCCAGGGCTTCTTCGACGTGCCGGTCGACCATCTCACCGCACTCTCCATCCTCGGCAATCACCTCAAGACCACCGACCTCACCGACTCGGTGGTGGTCTCCCCCGACGTCGGTCGGGCCACCGAGGCCCGGCGGCTCGCCAACTTCCTCAACCTGCCGCTGGCGATGCTGTACAAGCGCCGCACCAGTCCGACCGAGACCGAGGTCACGCACGTCATCGGCGAGGTGGAGGGGCTCCGGCCGATCATGATCGACGACATGATCTCGACCGCGGGCACGATGCGCCGTGGCATCGACGCGCTGCTCAAGCTCGGCGCCGTTCCCGACGTGCGCGTGGCGGCCACCCACGCCGTGTTCACGCCCCCGGCCCTCGAACGCCTGTCGCACAGCGCGATCCGTCGCGTCTACGTGACCGATACGGTGCCCTTCCAGGGCGGTCACGAGGCGGTCGAGGTGCTCAGCGTCGCCCCTCTTCTGGCCAAGGCGGTCCGCAACGTCCACGACCACAACTCGGTGAGCTCGCTCTTCACAACCTGAGCGTCCGTTCGGCTTTACATGCGCGGCCGTCACCGAGTATGCTCGGATGCTGTCGAGTCCCGCCGGCCCGCGCGCCGCAGGCCCGCGGGTCGTGGTTTGCCGGCCGACCCTGGGACGCTCCACCCTCGGAGGGGCGTGCGCGTCGGCGCGACGTTCTGCCAACTTCGCGCCGTACGGTGCCGGCCAACGACCGCCCCGAACCGGGAGTGCGCCGGGCTGCTCGGCCCGAGCTCGTTGGAGGAAGCATGAAGCTGGAAGCACAGAAGCGAAGCCCCGGCAACGTCGCCACCCTGAGGCGCGAAGGCCGCCTGCCGGCCGTGGTGTACAACAGCGGCCTCAACGTCACGGTGAGCGTCGACGGCCGTGAGTTCGACAAGGTATTCCGCTCCAAGGGCACCTCGAGCATCATCGACCTCGAGGTCGACGGCGCCACCCACGCCGTGCTCGTCAAGCAGGTCCAGATGGACAAACGCCGTCGCGCGCCCCTTCACGTCGACTTCTACGCCGTGACCGAGGGTCAGGTCGTGGACGTGCACGTCCCGATCGAGATCACGGGGACGGCACGCGGCATGCGCGAAGGCGGCATGCTCGACGTCCACCGCCGCGAGGTCTATATCGAGGTCATGCCGCGCCTGATCCCCGACCACGTCGTGGTCGACATCTCCGAGTTGGAGATCGGCGACAGCGTCCACATCGCCGATGTGGCCGCGAGCCTCCCCGCGGAAGCGCGCATCCTCGACGACGAGGATCGGACCATCCTCACGGTGGTCCCGCCGCGTCTGGTCGAGGAGGAGGAAGCCGAGGTCGAAGAGGAAGCCGCCGAGCCCGAGCTGATCAGCCGCGGCGGCGAGGAAGAGGACCAGGGCGCCGAGGAAGAAGAACGGGAGTAACGTGCGCATCCTGGCGGGCCTGGGAAACCCCGGGCCACGCTACCGAGGTACCCGGCACAACGCCGGGTACCTCGTTCTGGATGAGCTCGCGCAACGCTGGGGCGCCTCCTTCCGGCGCGCGCGCGACGCCGATGAGGCGCGCGTCCGCGACCTGCTGCTGATCAAGCCCCGCACCTTCATGAACCTCAGCGGTCGTGCCGTGCAGGCAGCGCTCACCCGCACGGGCCTCCCCCCGTCGGAGCTTCTGGTGGTCCACGACGATCTCGATCTGCCGCTGGGACGGCTGCGGCTGCGAACCGGCGGCGGCGCCGGCGGGCAGCGGGGCGTACGCGACATCATCGAACGGCTCGGGCCCGACTTCCTGCGGCTCAAGGTGGGGATCTCCCGTCCCCCGGAGGGCTGGACGGCCGAGAGGTGGGTGCTGAGCCGCTTCACGGGGGACGACCGGGCCGTACTGCAGCGGGTCGTCGTCGCCGCAGCGGATGCGGTCGAGGTCCTGCTCGAGCGGGGCCCCGAGGCGGCCATGAACACCATCAACGGCCTCGACATGGCGTCCCTGATCGGGCACCGCGAACCCTAGCGTCCCGACTGACCGACCGGCCTGGCCGGCACGACCCGTTGCGCTCACGCGCTTGGCACGCCGGTGCATGCCGGCGCGCAGGGCTGTCGGGAGCGCCTCTGGCCCCACAGCCACGGCGCTGCGCTTTCCCGTCGTCGACCGCCCGCTCGGCTCGCGTCAGGGACGACGCCCTCGCACCAGCGAAGCGTCAGCCCAACGCCCACCTCCTTGTCGGAAAATCTCGGACAACGCGGAAAAAACCCGGAGCTAGCGTGGAACCGTGCGCTACGCCGGCGTGGGAGCCGCCCACGTCGAGACGACCGTTCGGCTCGCTCCGACGAAGGAGGAACGATGAAGCGGCCCTGGGTGATGACAGATGGAAACGAGGCTACCGCCTACGTGGCCTACAAGATCAACGAGGTGGTGGCGATCTACCCCATCACCCCTGCGTCGCCGATGGGCGAGTTCGCCGATCTGTGGAGTTCCCGCAAGGACGCCAACTTGTGGGGCACGGTACCGCTGATCCAGGAGATGCAGGCGGAAGGCGGGGCGGCCGGCGCCGTCCACGGCGCCCTCCAGACCGGGGCCCTGACGACCACCTTCACGGCCAGCCAGGGCCTGCTGCTGATGCTCCCCAACATGTACAAGATCGCCGGCGAGCTCACCAGCACCGTGTTCCACATCGCGGCGCGCTCGGTCGCGGCACAGGCACTCTCGATCTTCGGCGACCACAGCGACGTGATGGCCGCGCGCTCGACAGGCTGGGCCATGCTCTTCGCCAACTCGGTCCAGGAGGCGCAGGACTTCGCCCTGATCGCGCAGGCGGCCACGCTGGAGGGACGCGTGCCGTTCCTCCACATCATGGACGGCTTCCGGACCTCACACGAGGTCGCCAAGATCGAGCGCCTCGCCGACGAGGACCTGCGCGCCTTGATCGACGACGAGGCCGTTCGCGCCCATCGCTCTCGGGCGCTCACCCCCGACAATCCGTTCATCCGCGGCACCGCGCAGAACCCGGACGTCTTCTTCCAGGCGCGGGAAAGCGCCAACCGCTACTACGACGCCCTGCCCGGCCTCGTGGACGATGTGATGCGGCGCTTCGAGCAGCAGGTCGGCCGCCGCTACCGCCTCTTCGACTACGTGGGCGCTCCCGACGCCGAACGCGTCGTCATCCTGATGGGGTCCGGGGCGGAGACCGCCGAGGAGACGGTGCGCCACCTGCAGCGGAGCGGCGAGAAGGTCGGCGTGGTCAAGGTACGGCTGTTCCGGCCGTTCTCGACGCGCCACCTGCTCGAAGCGATACCGGCCACCACGCGAGCCCTCGCCGTGCTCGACCGCACCAAGGAGCCGGGCAGTGCCGGCGAGCCGCTCTACCAGGACGTCGTCACCGCTCTGAGCCAGGCGGTCTCGGATGGCAGCGCGCCGATGGACGCCATGCCGCGCGTGATCGGCGGCCGCTACGGGCTCTCGTCCAAGGAGTTCACGCCGGCGATGGTGCACGCCGTGCTCGAAGAGCTGCGCTCCGACACCCCCAAGGGTCCGTTCACGGTGGGCATCAAGGATGACGTCACCCAGCTCAGCCTCGACTTCGACCCCGACCTCGACATCGAGCCCGAGACCGTCACGCGGGCGGTGTTCTGGGGCCTCGGCTCGGACGGCACCGTCGGCGCGAACAAGAACTCGATCAAGATCATCGGCGAGGAGACCGACGCCTTCGCCCAGGGCTACTTCGTCTACGACAGCAAGAAGGCGGGGGCGCGGACCATCAGCCACCTCCGCTTCGGACCCGACCCGATCCGCTCCACCTACCTGATCCGGCGCGCTAACTTCGTCGCCGTGCACCAGTTCGGCTTCTTCGAGCGAGTGGACGTCCTCCAGAACGCCGCACCGGGCGCCATCCTGCTGATCAACAGCCCGTACGCCCCGACGGAGACCTGGCAGCACATCCCCCGGCAGGCCCAGCAGCAGATCCTCGACAAGAAGCTGGAGTTGTACGTCATCAACGCCTACGAGGTCGCGCGCGATCTCGGGCTGGGCAACCGCATCAACACCATCATGCAGACCTGCTTCTTCGCGATCTCCAACGTGCTGCCGAAGGACGAAGCGGTCGGCCGCATCAAGGACGCCATCCGCAAGACCTATGGCAAGCGCGGCGAGGCCGTGGTGCGCATGAACTTCGCGGCGGTGGACGCGGCCCTCAGCCACCTCCACTCCCTGCCCAGGCCCGATGTTGCCGAGGGCCCGGCGATGCCGCCGGTGGTCCCCGAAGACGCCCCCGCCTTCGTGCGGACGGTCACGGCCGAGATGATCGCCGGCCGCGGCGACGACCTGGCGGTCAGCGCGCTGCCGGCCGACGGCACCTACCCGAGCGCCACCACGCGCTTCGAGAAGCGCAACCTGGCGCAGGAGATCCCGGCATGGGATCCGGAGATCTGCATCGACTGCGGGAAGTGCGTGCTGGTCTGTCCGCACGCCGTGATCCGCGCCAAGGTGGTCGAGCCCTCGGCGCTCGAGGGCGCTCCCGACGGTTTCCTCTCGAAGGAGGCGCGTTGGCGCGAGCTCGACGGCTTTCGCTACACCCTGCAGGTCGCCGTGGAGGACTGCACGGGGTGCAGCCTGTGCGTGGAGGTCTGCCCTGCCAAGGACAAGAGCCGTGTCGGCCACAAGGCGCTCGACATGGTCCCGCAGCTGCCCCTCAAGGACCAGGGCAAGCGCCACTGGGACTTCTTCCTGGACCTCCCCGAGTACCCGCGCTCCAACGGCCTGCGCTTCAACAACGTCAAGAACGTGCAGCTGCTCGAGCCGCTGTTCGAGTTCTCCGGCGCCTGCTCCGGCTGCGGCGAGACGCCCTACCTCAAGCTCGTCACGCAGCTCTTTGGCGACCGCTCCATCGTCGCCAACGCCACCGGCTGCTCCTCGATCTACGGTGGCAACCTGCCCACCACCCCCTGGTCGGTGAACCGTGAAGGGCGCGGGCCGGCATGGTCGAACTCGCTGTTCGAGGACAATGCCGAGTTCGGGCTCGGGATGCGGCTCACGCTCGACAAGCAGGCCGAGTTCGCCCATGAGCTGCTCCGGCGGCTCCACACGCGCATCAGCGCCGACACCATGCAACCTCCGGTCGACGTCGAGCAGTTCGGGGTCAGCGGCTCGGAATCGGACCTGGTCGATGCCATCCTCAACGCCGAGCAGGAGGACGAGGCCGGCATCGCCGCCCAGCGGGCACGCGTCACCGAGCTGAAGCGCCGGCTGCAGGGTATGGACGGCGCCGAGGCCAAGGACCTCCTGAGCCTCGCGGACGTGCTGGTGCGCCGCAGCGTGTGGATCGTGGGCGGTGACGGCTGGGCCTACGACATCGGCTACGGCGGGCTCGACCACGTCCTCGCGAGCGGCCGCAACGTCAACGTGCTCGTCCTCGACACCGAGGTCTACTCGAACACGGGCGGCCAGTCGTCCAAGGCGACCGCCCTCGGCGCCGTGGCCAAGTTCGCCGCCGGCGGCAAGCGCACCCCCAAGAAGGATCTCGGGCGGATCGCCATGCAGTACGGCTACGTCTACGTGGCGCAGGTCGCCATGGGAGCCAACGACGCCCATACGGTACGCGCCCTGCTGGAGGCGGAGAGCTACGACGGTCCCTCCCTGGTCATCGCCTACAGCCACTGCATCGCGCACGGTATCGACATGGCGAAGGGGTTGGAGCAGCAGAAGAACGCGACCCTCTCGGCCTACTGGCCGCTCTACCGCTTCGATCCGCGCCTCGAGGACCAGGGCAAGAACCCGTTCCAGCTCGACTCCAGGCCCGCCAAGATCCCGTTCAGCGAGTTCGCGCTGGCGGAGAACCGCTACCGCATGCTGCGGCAGACCAACCCCGACGAGGCCGACCAGCTACTCGCCGACGCGCAGCAGGCCGTGAACGAGCGCTGGGCGATCTACGAGCGCCTCGCGCGGAAGGATGAGGCGCCGACCGGCACGGCGACCGTGGGGTCCGGCAGCGGCGGGGCGGGCGCGGCGCCCGAGACGGCCTCGAGCGGCCGGGCCGGCGGGCCCGCCAGCACGGGCACACCCGCCCACCGGGGCAAGGAAGGGAACGACCGATGAACGGCACCGTCGATCTGAGCACGCGCTACCTAGGGCTCGACCTGGCGCACCCCGTGGTCCCGTCGGCCTCTCCTCTGTCGCAGACGCTCGACGGGATCCGTCGCATGGAGGATGCGGGAGCCAGCGCGGTGGTGATGTACTCCCTGTTCGAGGAGCAGATCACCCACGAGAGCCTCTCCTTGGACCACTACCTCACCTACGGCTCCGAGTCGTACGCCGAGGCCCTCAGCTACTTCCCCGAGCCCCAGGACTACAACGTGGGCCCGGACGGGTATCTCGAGCTCATCCGCGACGCCAAGGCGTCGGTCGACATCCCCATCATCGGCAGCCTCAACGGAGACTCACCGGGCGGCTGGACGCACTACGCCAAGCTCATCCAGGACGCCGGCGCCGACGCGCTGGAGCTCAATATCTACCACGTCGCCACCGACCCCTCGATGTCCGGCGACGACGTCGAGCGGCTCTACCTGGACGTGCTCCGCGACGTGCGCGAGATGGTGACGATCCCGCTGGCCGTGAAGCTGAGCCCCTACTTCAGCAGCATGGCGAACATGGCCCAGCGCCTGACGCGAACGGGCGCCAACGGCCTGGCTCTGTTCAACCGCTTCTACCAGCCCGACTTCGACCTCGAGGCCCTCGAGGTGGGGCCGCACCTGGTCCTGTCGGACTCGGACGAGCTGCGCCTGCCGCTGCGCTGGATCGCCATCCTCTACGGCCGCGTGCAGGCCGACTTCGCTATCACGACCGGCGTGCACACCCACCTCGACGTGCTCAAGGGGCTGATGGCGGGCGCCAACGTCACCATGCTGGCCTCGGAGCTGCTCAAGAACGGCATCTGGCGGATCACCGACATCGTGGAGGACGTCAAGGCCTGGATGACCGAGCACGAGTACGCGTCGGTGGCACAGATGACGGGCAGCATGAGCCAGCAGCACGTCGCCGACGCCGCCGCCTTCGAGCGGGCCAACTACATGCGAACCCTGCAGTCGTTCCGCCTGGATCCGACCGGCCTCATGGTCTGAGGACCGTCGCCAGGAAAGGGACGGCAGCCACCGGCGGCCGGGGCGTTCACGGAGGGGCGCTCCGGCCGCTCCGTGCAGGGGCCCGGGTCAGCCGAAGTGGCCCGAGATGTAGCGCTCGGTGAGCTCCACCTGCGGCCGCGTGAAGATCTGGTCGGTGGGGCCCTGCTCCACCAGCTCGCCCAGGTGCATGAAGGCCGTCCAGTCCGACACCCGCCCGGCCTGCTGCATGTTGTGCGTGACGATCACGATCGTCACGGCCTTCTTCAGCTCGGCGAGGAGCTCCTCGATGCGGGCCGTCGCCTGGGGGTCGAGCGCGCTGGTGGGCTCGTCCATGAGCAGCACGGCCGGGTCGACCGCCAGCGAGCGGGCGATGCACAATCGCTGCTGCTGGCCGCCCGAGAGGCCCGTGGCCGACGTGTGGAGCCGGTCCTTCACCTCGTCCCACAGCGCTGCTTGCCTGAGCGAGCGCTCCACCACCTCGTCGAGCTCGCTGCGGCGGTGCCTGCCGGCGAGCTTGAGGCCCGCGACGACGTTGTCGTAGACGGTCATGGTCGGGAACGGGTTGGGCTTCTGGAACACCATCCCGATGACGCGCCTCACCGCAACCGGATCCACCGAGCGGTCGTAGATGTCCTGGCCCTCGAACAGCACCCGGCCGTCGACTCGCGCCCCCTTGGTGAGGTCGTGCATGCGGTTGAGCGAGCGCAGCAGCGTGGTCTTGCCGCAACCGGAGGCGCCGATGAGGGCGGTCACCGTGTTGGGCTGCACGGCCATGGACACGTCTCGCACCGCCCGGGTCTCTCCGTAGTAGACCGACACGCTGTCGAGCTCGATGATCGGCTCGACCCGGCGTTCGGCCCCGGCCACGTCTCGGGCGCCGAGCGTCATCGCGCCCTCCGCGCGAACACGAAGCGCGTGAGAAGCGTCGTCACGAGCACGAACACCACCAGCACCAGCGAGGCGGCGGAGGCGATGCGGTGCCACGAGTCGTAGGGGCTGATCGAGTAGGTGTAGATCACCAGAGGAAGCGCCGCCACCGGCTTGAGGGGATCAAAGTTCCAGTACTGGTTGCCGAAGGCCGTGAACAGCAACGGCGCCGCCTCGCCGGCCACGCGAGCCATCGCCAGCATCGCCCCGGTCACGATACCCGACGCGGCGCTCGGGATGACGATCTGGAGGATGACGCGCCAGCGCGGCAGGCCCAGCGCGAAGCCGGCCTCCCGCACCATGGTCGGGACCAGGCGCATGACTTCGTCGGTGGCCCGCACCACGTAGGGGATCATGATCAACCCCAGGGAGACCCCGCCGGAGAGGCCGTTGAAGTGCCTCAGCGGCACGACCAGGAGCGCGTACGCCACGATGCCCATGACGATGGCGGGCACCCCGATGAGCGCGTCGGACAGCAGCCGCACGGTGGGGACCAGCGGATGGCCGGGGTACTCGGCGACGAACACGCCGGTACCGATCCCGATCACCAGGCCGATGGCGCTGGCCACGACCAGAAGCTCGAGCGTTCCCACGGCCGCCTGCGCCACCCCTCCGCCCGCTTCACCGGCGGGTGCAGGCAGCTGGGTGAAGAACGCCAGATTGATCGAGCCGATACCACGCCCGACCAGGTAGACCAGCACGAGAGCCAGGGGCGTCATCACGATGAGGGTCGCCAGAACGACCAGGCCCGTGGCGAGCCTGTCGGTGAAGCGGCGACGGCGTCGCCGCGCGTGCTCCCTCCCGGTGAGCAGCCGCGCCGTCACGAGATCCCCTCGGGCGTCAGCCGATGGATCAACACGCGCGCGACGAGGTTCACGACGATCGTGATCAGGAACAGGATCAGACCCACCAGGATGAGGCTGGAGAGGTGGGCGGGCGTGTTGGCCTCGGTGAACTCGTTGGCGATCACGCTGGCCATGGTCGCGGTCTGCCCGAAGAGGCTGTGGGCGATGGCGGTACGGTTACCGATGACCATGGTCACGGCCATCGTCTCGCCCAGCGCACGTCCCAGGCTCAGCAGCACGCCACCGAGGATACCGGCGCGTGCGTAGGGCAGCACGGCGTGCCACATCACCTCCCAGCGGGTGGCCCCCAGGGCGAACGCGCCCTCGCGCTGGTCCTGCGGCACCAGACGCAGCACGTCGCGCGCCACCGAGGCGGTGAAGGGGACGATCATCACGGCGAGGATGAGGATGGCGGTGAACAGCCCCAGCCCGGTAGGGGGACTCCGCAGGAAGCCGACGTCGCGAAGGATCGGGCTCCTGAAGATATCGATCTGGATGGTGCGGATCACGGGCGCCAGCACGAAGATGCCCCAGAAGCCATAGACGACGCTCGGAATGGCCGCGAGCAGCTCGACCAGGTAGCTGACCGGCTCGGCCAGCCAGCGGGGTGCGTACTCGCTCACGAACAGCGCCGAGCCCACCGCCAGCGGAACGGCCAGCAACAGCGCCCCGAAGCTGGTGACGAGCGTGCCCACGATGAACGGCAGGGCGCCGTACTTCTCGTGCACCGGATCCCAGGTCGTTCCGGTCAGGAAGCCCAGCCCGTAGCGCCTGAGCGCCAGCTCGCCGCCGCTGAAGAGCTCGAAGGCGGCCAGGGCGGTGATGACGAGGATGCAGCTGGCGATGAGCAGGATGACGAGGTCGAAGAGCCGGTCGCCGGCGGGCAGCGCGCCCTGCCTGCGCCTGGCGAGGCGACGAGCCGTCGGCGGCTCGGTGGGGGTCGGGGAGGAGCTGGTCTGGGCCATGATGCGGGGGGCGGAACAGGTGCGGAGTCTCGGCGGCGGCCGATCCCAGGCTACCCCAGGCCGGGCGGAGCCGATAGCGTGGAGCGGAGGTCGCGCCGAGTGCAGCGCGCCTCCACCCCGTGTGGACCGAAGCGGTGCGGCTCAGTTCAGCGGCTGCCCCTTGAAGGTGAGCTTGGCGAGCTGTTTGGCGTCGAAGTCCTGGACGCGCTTCGGAAGCGGCCCGTAGTCGAGCCCCTCGGAGTACTGCTGGCCCTTGGTGCTCATCCAGGCGACCAGATCCTTGACCTGCTTCGCCTGCGCCACCGAGCTGGTGGTGAGGCTCATGTCCGTGTAGAGCAGGATGTAGGTGTAGGTCGAGATCGGGTAGCCCTGGGCCGCCGAGGTGTTGGTGATATCGAAGCGACCGTCCGCGGGAACGGGCACGTCACCGGCCAGCGAGGTGCTCTTCAGACTGGGGACGATGAAGTTCCCGCTAGCGTTCTCGAGGGTGGCGTAGGGCATCTTGTTCTGCAAGGCGTAGATCAGCTCGACGTAGCCGAACGAGCCGGGGATCTGCTTCACCAGGCCGGCGACCCCCTGGTTGCCCTTGCCGCCGGAACCCACCGGCCAGTTGACGGACGTGCTGGAGCCCACCTTCTGCTTCCACTCGGGCGACACCTTGGAGAGGTAGTCGGTGAAGACGTAGGTCGTGCCCGAGCCGTCGGAGCGGTGCGCGACCGAGATCGGCAGGTTCGGGAAGTCGACCTTCGGGTTCAGCTTCTTCAGGGCGGGATCGTCCCAGTTGGTGATCTTGCCCAGGAAGATGTCGGCGATGACCGGACCCGTGAGCTTGAGCGGCTGCGATGGGGCCTTGGCGATCGGCGCCCAGTTGTAGGTCAGCACCACCGCGCCGAGCGCCATGGGGATGTGGAGCACCGGCGAGCCGTTCTTCGCCTGGAACTCCTGGAGCTGCTTGTCGGAGAGCGGCGCATCGGAGGCAGCGAAGTTCACGGTGCGGGACAGGAGCTGCTGCTGCCCGCCACCCGAGCCGATGGCCTGGTAGTTCACCGTCACGCCATCCTGCTTGCCGTAGACGCTGAACATCTTCGAGTAGAGCGGGTAGGGGAAGGTGGCGCCGGCACCCGTCAGGGACTGGGCGAATGCCGCCGAGAAGACCGGTAGGGCCAGGATCGCGAGAAGGCCCAGGATGCGTCGCTTGGACATAGATCAACCTCCGGCGCGAGCGTACGGTCGACGTGTCAGCACCGTGTCATGAGGGGTGCCCGCCGCGACGGGCGCGGGGCCCGCGCCGCACGGCACCGGTCACACCATGCGCGCGGGGTCCCACCACAGCGAGAAGGTGTCCAACAACAGCCGCGCCGCCACGAGCGCGCTGCGTCCGGTGGGATCGAGGCCGGGTGCGAGCTCGGTCAGATCCATGCCCACCAGCCGGTTCCTCCCCACCACGACGTCCACGACCCGCAGGACGTCGGCGTAGGCGAGCCCGTCCACCTCGGGGTCGCCCGTGCCCGGCAGCAACGAGGGATCGAGGGCGTCCACGTCGAGGCTCAGGTAGACGGCGGCGCGCTGCGGCAAGGCCTCCAGCACGGCCCCGGCGTCGTCCCGGAAGGAACGCGCACTCACCACGGCGTGGCCGCGGGCCCGGGCGGCCTCCACCGCCTCGCGCCCCACGGCGGGGCTGCGCACCCCGATGGTGGTGATCCGCTGAAGGCCGGGCACCGCCTCCACCGCGCGCCTGAACGCGCTCGCGGCCGAGAAGCCACTTCCATGGCGGGCATCGCTGTAGCCGAGGTGGGCGTCGAGCTGCACCACGTGCAGCTCCGGCACGTCGTCGTAGGCCCGGAGCAGCGGATAGCTGACCGAGTGATCGCCGCCCACGAACACCGGCAGCCGGGCGACCGTGCGCAAGCGCCTCGCCGTCGAGGTGATGCGCTCGAAGCTGCGCTCCGTGTCGTTGCGCACCGGATCGACATCCCCGACATCCACCAGCCTCGCTCCCACCATCCGCATGGCGGCGCCCTCCGGATCGTAGAAGCCCTCGGAGCCGAGGGCATACCGGCTCGACGCCGCGCGGACCGCGCCCGGCCCGAAGCGAGCGCCGGCGCGGAAGCTCGCACCCTCGTCGTAGGGCAGGCCGAGGATGCCGATGTGGGCCTCGCCCCGATCGGCGTCCGGGCGGTGCGCGGCCTTGAAGAAGGTGGCGGGTCCCGTGAAAGGCGACTCGTGATGGCGCATGCGTTCAGTCCTCTCGCGCATACGCTAGCACGGCCGCCGGCGGCTACCGGACCTCCACCGTCGGGCGCCCGTCGCTCGCCGCCGAGCCCGCGAAGCGCCGCTCGAGCGCCGCGGCACGGTGCGCGAAGATGCGGGCCAGGCGGCGCCGGATATCGAGGGCGTGGACCCACTCGCCGAGCGGCCCGAACGGGAGCGCGTAGTGCACCTCGTCGACGACGACGACCCCGCCGCCCTGCGGCAAGAAGCGGTGACGGTGGTGCCAGAAGCGGTAGGGCCCCGCACGTTGCTCGTCGACGAACATCCGCCCCTCGTCGAGGTGCGTGATCTCGGTGACCCACGTGGTAGCGATGCCCGGCGCGAGCCGGATGCGGTAGCTGATGATCTGGCCCGCCGTCATGACCGGCTCCGGTTCCGACGTGATGCGGAAGCGCATCTCAGGCGGGGTCAGGGCGTCGAGATTGGCGGGGCTCGCGAAGAACGGCCACACCTGCTCGATGGGGGCCGCCAGCCACTGCTCGCGCGTCAATCGGTGGAGGCGCATGGCGCCCACGGTAGGCGCAGTAGCGGTTCACCGCCTGGGTTCAGGGCACAGTCGACTTGCCTAGTCGAGAGGGCCTGCCTCCGCCTCGACCGCCGCAACCAGGCTGCCGTCGACCACCGCAGCGCGAACGCGCTCCAGGTCCGGCGACAGCAGGCGGTCGCGGTCGAGGTGCGGCACGAGCTCGCGGATGCGCCCGTAGGCTGCCTGCACGCCTCTGCCCGGGCGCAGGGGGAGGTGGAAGTCGAGTGCCTGGGCCGCCGACACCAGCTCGATGGCGACGACCCAGAGCACGTTGTCGTGCACCTGCCGGGCCTTGCGGCAGGCATGGGTCCCCATCGAGACATGGTCTTCCTGGTTGGCGCTGGTGGGGATCGAGTCGACCGAGGCCGGGTGGGCGAGCACCTTGTTCTCGCTCACCAGCGAAGCCGCCGTGTACTGGCTGACCATCAGCCCCGAGTGCAGCCCGCCCTGCTCCGCGAGGAACGCCGGCAACCCGGACAGCGCCGGGTTGAGCATCTGCTCGATGCGACGCTCGCTGATGCTCGCCATCTCCGCCAGCGCGATGGCGGCATAGTCCGCAGCGAGCGCCAGCGGCTGGCCGTGGAAGTTGCCTGCGCTCACCACCAGGTCCTCCTCATCGAAGATCAGGGGGTTGTCCGTCACGCTGCCGAGCTCGGTTTCGAGCACGCTCCGCACGTGCTCGAGCGCATCGCGGGAGGCGCCGTGGACCTGCGGAACCGCCCGCAGGCTGTAGGCGTCCTGGACCTTGTCGCAATCGATGTGCGAGCGCTGGATGGCCGAGTCCTCCAGAACCTGCCGGAGGTTGCCGGCGACCTTCCGGGCGCCCGGGTGCGGCCGTACGCGCACCACCGCCTCCAGGAACGGGCGGTGGCTGCCCTTCAGCGCCTCGACGCTCATCGCGGCCGCCACGTCCGCCGCCCGCAGCAAGCGCTCCGCGTCGAGCACCAGCAGGGCGAGCTGGGCGCTCATCGCCTGCGTCCCGTTGACGAGCGCCAGGCCCTCCTTCGCCTCCAGCACCAGCGGCTGCATGGCGAGCTCCTCGAGCACCTCCCGGGAGGGTCGCAGCCCACCGCGCCATCGCAGCTCGCCCTCACCGATGAGCGGCAGGCTCATGTGGGCGAGTGGCGCCAGGTCGCCCGAGGCACCCACCGAGCCTTGCGAAGGCACGAGCGGCAGCGCACCGGCGTTGAGGAGCCCGAGCAAGGTATCGATGACGACCGGGCGCACGCCCGACACACCGTGCGCCAGCGACTGCGCCCGGAGCGTCATCATTGCGCGGACGACGTCGTCGCCGAACGGCTCCCCGACGCCGATGGCGTGCGACAGAAGCAGGTTCCGCTGCAGAGCGCGCACCGAGTCGCGCTCGATGCGCTTCGTCGCGAAACGCCCGAAGCCGGTGGTGACGCCGTACACCGTCCGGCCCTCGGCCACCAGCCCATCGACGTAGGCGCGGTTGCGCGCCACCCGCTCGCGCGCAGCAGGCGCGAGCTCCACGGCCTCCCGCTCACGCGCCACCCGACCCAGCTCATCGAGCCGTAACCGCCGGTCGAGGACGACCATGGCTCGCCTCAGCCCTCGGGCCCGAGCTGCGTCAACGCCGCTTCGATGCGGGCGATGAGGTCCTCGGCCTCCGACAGCCGTCGCCGCTCCTCGCGGACCACGTCCGCGGGCGCGTTGGCGGTGAACTTCTCGTTGCCCAGCTTGCCCTGCGAGCGGTCCCGGTCCTTCCGGAGCTTGTCGAGCCGTCGGAGCTGCTTCGCACGCCACTCCGCCTCGTCGATCAGTCCCTCGAAGGGGAGCCGCAGCTCGAGCCCGGGAACCACCTGCACCAGCGCCGCGCCGCGCGGCGACCCGCTACGCAGCTCGGCCCGGGCCAGCGCCTCCACCACCTCGCGTTCCGCCAGCAGCACCGCCGCCTCCTCCCCACCCACGTGCACCGGAACCGTCCTTGCGGGTGACAGCTCGGCATCCGCGCGCAGCGCGCGCACCGCTCCGACCGCCTGCTGAACGGTCGCGAACGCGCGTTCCGCTTCCTCGTCGAGGAGCCCGGCGTCGACCTCCGGCCAGGCTTCGACCGCGATCTGGCGCTCGTGCCCGAGGGCCTCGTAGAGCTCGGACGTCACGAATGGCAGGAGCGGGTGAAGCAGCTTCAGCAGGGCCTCGAACGCGGTCCGCAGCCCATGCCGCGTGCGGCCGTCGCCGGCGCGGAGGGCGGGCTTGGCGGCCTCCAGGTACCAGTCGCAGAACTCGGACCAGACCGCGTCGTAGAGCAGCCGGTTGGCCGCACCCAAGTCGTACGCCTCGAGGGCATCGGTGGCGGCCGCCACCACCCGCTGCAACCGGCTCGCGATCCAACGGTCGGCCAGCCGCTCCGGGCGTCCGGCGTCCTCCGGGCCCTCGGCCAGCTGCATCATGGCGAAGCGCGCGGCGTTGTAGAGCTTGTTGTTGAAGTTGCGTCCCATCTCGACCCTGCGCTCGTCCCAGCGGATGTCCTGACCGCCGGTGGAGGCGTAGGTCATCGCGAAGCGCAAGGCGTCCGCCCCGTAGGTGTCGATCACCGTCAGCGGGTCGATGCCGTTGCCCTTCGACTTCGACATCTTCTGGCCCTGGGCGTCGAGGACCAGGCCGTGCAGCAGCACGTCCTTGAAGGGCGCGCGTCCCGTGAGCTCGAGCCCCGCCATCTCCATACGGGCCACCCAGAAGAACAGGATGTCGTAGCCGGTCACGAGCACCGACGTGGGGTAGAAGGTCCGGTAGTACGGGGCCTCCTCGTCCGGCCAGCCCAGCGTGCTGAAGGGCCAGAGGTTCGACGAGAACCAGGTGTCGAAGACGTCGGGATCCTGCTCCAGGTGCTTGCCCGCGTTCTCGGGCCTGTCCGGCGGGTCGGTGAACGGATCCGCCGGATCCGGCACGTAGACCTTGCCGTCCTCGTCGTACCAGGCCGGGATCTGGTGCCCCCACCAGAGCTGCCGGGAGATGTTCCAGGGCCGGATGGCCTCCAGCCAGTCGCGGTTGACCTTGGCATAGCGTTCCGGCAGGATTCGGACCTCGCCCCCATCGAGCGCGTCCAGCACGCGACCGGCCACCGGCGCCACGTCATAGAACCACTGCAGCGACAGGATCGGCTCCACCGGAACCTTGGTGCGCTGCGACAGCCCGATCGGGATCGTGTACGCCTCCTCGGCGACCATCGCTCCCTCCTCGCGCAACGCCTCCACCACCCGGTCGCGAGCCTCGAAGCGCTCCAGGGCGCGGAACCGCTCGGGCACCAGATCGCCCGTGAGCCGCGCGTGCAGGTCGATGACGCTCGGGTGCTCGAGGTCGTGGCGTTCACCGATCTCGAAGTCGGTCGGGTCGTGGGCAGGCGTGATCTTGAGGGCGCCCGTGCCGAAGTCGCGCTCGACCGCGTCGTCGGCGATCACCGGGATCCAGCGATCGGTGAGCGGGATTCGCACGCGGCGACCCACCAGCTCCCGATAGCGGTCGTCCTCGGGGTGGACCGCCACCGCCTGGTCCGCGAAGATCGTCTCCGGCCGAACCGTGGCGATGGAGATCGCACCGCCCGCCTCGAGTGGGTACGCCAGGGTGTAGAGCGTGCCCGGGCGTTCCTCGCGCTCGACCTCGAGGTCGGACAGCGTCGTCTGGCTCTCCGGATCCCAGTTGACGATCCGCTCGCCGCGGTAGATCAGGCCCTGGTCGTACAGCTTCACGAACTGCAAGCGCACCGCGCGGGACAGCCCCTCGTCCATCGTGAAACGCGTCCTGGACCAGTCGGCCGAGATCCCCAGCCGTTGGAGCTGCCCCAGGATGATGCCGCCGTACTTCTCCTTCCAGGCCCACATCCGCTCCAGGAAAGCCTCGCGCCCCAGCTCGTGTCGGTCTGTGCCCTCCGCCCGCAAGGCGCGTTCGACCTGGACCTGGGTAGAGATGCCGGCATGGTCCGTACCGGGCTGGAAGAGCGCCTCGAACCCCTGCATGCGCTTGAAGCGGATGAGGGTGTCGATGACGGCGTTGTCGAAGGCGTGCCCCAGGTGCAGGTTGCCTGTGACGTTCGGAGGCGGGATGACGATGCAGAACGGCTCGCGCCCGGAGTCGGGATCGACGGTGAAGGGCTCGAGCGCCCAGCGCTTCGCCCAGCGGCCTTCGACCGCCAGCGGGTCGTAGCGGCTGGACAACGCTGCTGCTGCGTCCGGGGTGGTGTCCTTGGTCGGTTCGCTCATGCCTTCCTCCGCCGGCGCGACCCAAGAAAAACACGAGCCTCGCCCGAAACCCTGCGGACGAGGTCACCCCCGCGGTACCACCGCACTTCCCCGGCGCCTAGGGGCCGGAGCGCTCATTGAAACCGCACTGACGGGGCGGCGGCCGGAGGGTCTACCAGCCGGTCCAGAGACCGGCGTTCTTCCTCGGTTCGGCCACGCTCGAGGACCATGATCCTCCGGCGTGCCGATGGGCGGGCGACGTTCACCGACGCCTCCGACCCGGGATCGCAGCGGACCTCCCGGGCTCTCTGACGAAGGGCGGGGCGGCTACTCCTCCCGCGTACACGGGATTCTAGCAGGTCGTTCGCACGCCCACAAGCAGCGAGGCGGGGGGCTCGGCGCTACAGGACCGGGAGGCTCGCCATGGCCTGGACGCTCACCTGCCCGGCTAGCATCCGCGCAGCGCGGCGCAGCTCCACCGCGCTCGGGCTGTCCGGATCGACCACGACCAGGGGGGCACCCCGGTCGCCGCTCTCGCGGAGCGCGCGTGTGATCGGGATGTGCCCGAGGACCGGCAGCCGCTCCTCCGCGGCCCAGCGATCGGCACCTCCCTCACCGAAGATGTAGTCGCGTTCACCGTCCGGGAGCAGGTAGTAGCTCATGTTCTCGATCACGCCGAGCACCGGCACGTGCGTCTTCCGGGCCATGGTGTAGGCGCGTCGCACGTCCGCCAGCGCAACGTCCTGCGGCGTCGTGACGAGCACCATCCCCGTCAGGGGCACGAGCTGCGCAAGCGACAGCTGCACGTCGCCGGTACCTGGTGGCAGGTCCACGACCATGTAGTCCAGCTCTCCCCACACCGTCTGCTTCAGCAGCTGAGTGAGCGTGCCGTGCAGGATGGGCCCGCGCCAGGTGAGCGCCTGACCGTCCTCCACGAGGTTGCCGATGGACACCAACCGCACCCCGTGCCCCTCGAGCGGGACGATGTTCTTGTCGGCGTCGGCCGCCAGCCGCCGACCGGCGACGCCGAACATGGTGGTCTGACTGGGCCCGTAGATATCGGCGTCGAGCAGCCCGACGCTCGCGCCTTCCAGCGCCAGCGATGCTGCCAGGTTCGCCGCCACGGTGGACTTCCCTACCCCGCCCTTGCCCGACCCGACCGCCAGGATCGTCTTCACGCCGGGCAGCGGCTCCTGCTGGGGACCGCGCACCTGCGAGCCGAACGTGATCGCCACCGCGTCGACGCCGAGCGCCGAGTGCAGCGCGCCCCTCACGTCGTTCTCGATGGTGTTCTTCAAGGGGCAGGCGGGCGTGGTGAGGTTGATCGTGAGACGGACCGAGGTATCCGCCACCTGGATGTCGCCGATCATCCCGAGGGTCACCAGGTCCTGGTGGAGCTCCGGGTCCTGCACGGTCTTCAGCGCCTCGAGGACGCGCTCTTCGGTGATGGCCATGGTGATGGCTAGCGTACCAGCACGCCACGACCTCCACAAGCGCCGCGCCTACAGGTCGGGCCGTCGAGGAGGCGTCTTTGCGAGGCCTTTCACCTTGTGACCCCGACCCCCCCTGGCTATACTCGGCACTGTGACAGCCGTCCGGCGTACAACCCCCGCCCGCTTCTCCATCGCTGTGGCGCGTCGAGATCGCGGGGAGCGTGGGCGGGAGGGTGCCGACGGGGAGGCGCGGCACGGAGCCCCGGCCGGACCGCTCCGTGGTCCCCGGCGCGTTCCGGGCTCCCCGCCCATCCGACCACGATGACCACCCATAGCCGCTACCAGAGCCAGGAGCTCTACCTCCAGCAGGGTGACATCAGCTGCTACCGCGGCGTCGACCCGTTGACCGGTCTGGCGGTGCTCATCTACACCTTCCCCGACCGACCCACGGTCGCTGTCGGTGGCCTCGAGTCCGAGAACGTTCCGGGCATCCTGGTCAGCTCCTTCGACGACACGACCGGACAGGTGGTTACCGCCTACTCCCCGCACTACGGTCTCGTCGCTCACGGCGAGTCGGTGGTAGACGACCACTTCACGCTCGAGGCGGTTCGCGCGGTGCGGGACGCGGCGCGAGCGGGCGTCGTCCACGGAGACCTCCGCGCGGGGCGCCTGCTGTACTCGCAGGGACATGTGCTGGTCGAGGGGTACGGGGTGCCGTGGCAACCCGCCGATCCCGACGTGACCGCTCCGGAGGTCGCGGCCGGCGCGCCGCCCACCCTGGCCGCGGACGTCTACGCGGTCGCGGCGACACTGCTCCTGCTCGGAGGCGACAACCTCAGCAACGAGGTCGGAGCCGCTCTTCGCTCGGCGCTCGCCGCCAACCCCCGGGAGCGTCCTGCCGCGGCAACCCTCTTCGCCGACGTGCGCCGCGCCTGCGGCGGCACCCTCACCCCGCCGCCCAGGAGCTTCGAGGAGCTTACCCTCCCCACGGGCTCCGGCGCGCCGGGAACGAGCCTGTCCGCCACCCGCTCGGACTTCCAGCTCGACCTCGACTTCGAGCTCGACGTCGCCACCCCTTCGCCGGAGGGCAAGGGGCTCTCCGCTAATGCCCGTCGCGACGCGACGCAAGCCGGACCCACGCCGCCGCCGGCACCGCGAACCTCACCGCCCGGGCACGAGGTCGCCGATGAGCCCGAGCCGATCACGTTGAACAGCGATCCCGGCCTGGCCCCGCGCCCGGACGGTTCACGTTCGCCACGCGACAGCGATCCGGGCTTCGTGAAGGACCTCCCGCCTGGCGCCACCTATCGGGCGGGGAAGATCGACGACACGCAGCCGCCAGCACCGATCCGATGGGACCTGCCACCTTCAAGGGACCGACCCAGGCGCTCGTGGCGCGGGCCGCTGCTGGTGATCCTGGCGTTGGCGGCCGCGGCGGGCCTGGCGGCGCTTGCCTTCCTCAATCAGGGCCCCCTGGCGCCGGCCGCACCTGCCGGCAGCAGCGTGGACTACATCGTGTCGGTCCAGGTGCGGCCCGCCAACCTGCCGCCCGTCGATCTCTACGTGGTCAAGAGCCCGAAGGGATCGAGCACGCCTGCGGGTACGATCCTTTGCCGGGCACCGTGCAAGGTCGTCTTGGACCGGCAGGGCGACTGGCAGTTCCGCGGCGAGTTCCAGAACCGCGTCTCCAAGGTCGCCGACGTCAAGCTTCCAGGCGCACAGAGCGTCACCATCGACTTCCCGCCGCAGCCTGCCGGCGGCACCTCGAGCAGCTCGAGCGCCCCCTGAGGGCCGAAGGAGGCCCATGCCCAGCATCGTCGTGGTGGACTACGGGTCGCAGTACACGCGGCTCATCACCCGCCGGCTCAGGGAGCTCAACGTCTTCTCCGTCATCGTTCCGCACACGGCGGATGTGGCCGCCATCCGGAACTTCGACCCGCGCGGCGTGATCCTGTCGGGCGGCCCCCAGAGCGTGACGGCACCCGACGCTCCGGGGCTGCCGGAGGGCCTGCTCGACACCGGTCTGCCGATCCTCGCGATCTGCTACGGCATGCAGCTGGTCGCGCGCGACCTCGGCGGCGTGGTCCTGACCAGCCCGGTCCGCGAGTACGGCAAGGCGGAGCTGACGCGCTACGGCGGAACGCTGTTCGAAGGCGTCGAGGGAGAGTTCGTGGCCTGGATGAGCCACGGCGACTCGGTGGCCCGTCCTCCCGACGGCTTCACAGTGTGCGCCTCCACCGAGGACACGCCCGTCGCCGCCATGGAAGCGCCCGATCGCGGTCTGTACGCGCTGCAGTTCCACCCGGAGGTCCGGCACACACCCAAGGGGATGGCGGTGCTGGAACGCTTCGTCCGGGCCACGGGGATCGCCCGTGACTGGACCCCCGAGAACATCGTCCAGCAGATGACGGCGCAGGTGCGCGAGCAGGTCGGGGACGCTCGAGTCCTGCTCGGAATCTCCGGCGGCGTGGACTCCAGCACGCTCGGGCTGCTGTTGCATAGAGCGCTCGGCGGGCGCCTGGTCGCGGTGTTCGTCGACCACGGTCTGCTCCGTCTAGGCGAGGCGGAAGAGGTGGAGCGCGCGCTTCGCCAACTGGGGGTCGACCTCCGTGTGGTGGACGCCTCCGATCGGTTCCTCTCCGCGCTGGCCGGGGTCACCGACCCCGAGCGCAAGCGCAAGATCGTGGGGCGTGCGTTCATCGACGTCTTCGCGCGCGAAGCGCGGGCCGCCCAGGCCGAGGAGGGCCCGATCCGCTTCCTGGCCCAGGGGACGCTCTATCCCGACGTGGTGGAATCGGCCGGCGGCTTCGGGGCGGCCAACATCAAGTCGCACCACAACGTCGGCGGGCTGCCGGAGGACCTCGATTTCGATCTCATCGAGCCCTTCCGTACCCTGTTCAAGGACGAGGTCCGCGAGATAGCCGAGACGCTGGGGTTGCCGCGGCACCTGCGCGATCGGCACCCCTTCCCCGGCCCCGGCCTGGCGATCCGGATCATCGGCGAAGTGACGCCCGAACGGCTTGACGTCCTGCGGAGGGTGGACGACATCTTCATCAGCAGCCTCCGCGAGTTCGGGCTCTACGACGAGACCTGGCAGGCGCTCGCCGTCCTCACCCCGATCCGCTCGGTCGGCGTGATGGGCGACGGCCGCACCTACGCCCACACCGTGGCGCTTCGCGCCGTCAGCAGTGTGGACGGCATGACCGCGGACTGGACGCGCCTGCCGCACGACTTCCTGGCCACCGTGTCCAACCGCATCGTCAACAGCGTCCCCGAGGTCAACCGCGTGGTCTTCGACATCACGTCCAAGCCACCGGGAACGATCGAGTGGGAGTAGTCGGCGCCTCCGGCCGCGACGACCTGGCAGCACGGCGGCGCTGCTACCATGGCGGCCATGAGCCGAGCCTGGTTGGTCAAGAGCGAGCCCGGGGCCTATAGCTTCGAAGACCTGGTACGGGACGGTCGGACCATGTGGGACGGCGTGCGCAACTACCAGGCCCGCAACTTCATGCGCGACGAGATGCGCGTCGGCGATGCGGTGCTCTTCTACCACTCCAACGTCACCGAGCCCGCCGTCGTGGGGGTGGCGCGGGTGGCGTCCGAGCCCTACCCCGACCCGACGCAGTTCGACGCCGACGACCCGCACTTCGACCCGAAGGCGCGTGAGGACGCGCCGCGCTGGGTCCTGGTCGACCTCGAGCCGTTGCGGCGCTTCCCGGAGCCGGTGCCGTTGGCACGGTTGAAGGACGATCCGGCGCTGCAGGGGCTGGCGCTGATCCGGCGGGGCAACCGGCTCAGCGTGATGCCGGTCGACGAGGCTCACTACCGCCACATCGTGGCGGCCGGGGGGCTCGAGCCCGATGCCCTGGAACCGCGTTAGGCCGCACCGCAGCTGGCCCCGCCGATACGGCCCGAACCCCGTCCCTGGCGCGTTCGCAAGCTGTCGCACGGGCCTGGGTCGTGGTAGCATGGCTCCATGAACGATCGCCGCGCCCGCATCCTTCGCATGGTCGCGGAGTCCTATATCCGGACGGCCCACCCGGTCGCCTCGGCGCGGATCGCCGAGCGGCTGGAGTTGAGCAGCGCGACCGTTCGCAACGAGTTCGGCGTCCTCGAGGAACAAGGCTACCTGCAGCAGCCCCACACCTCCGCGGGTCGCATCCCCACCTCGCGCGGCTTCCGCTCCTACGCCCTCGGTTGTCTCCCGCCGCGCCGGCTTCCCGAACGCCATCGTTCCCAGCTCGTGCGGCAACTGCAAGCCACCAATGGCGACGGGCTGTTCGCCCTGGTGGCGCGAGCCGCCGCCGAGCTCTCCGGCTATGCGGTGGTGGTTCGCCTCCCGGCCGACGAGGCTCTGCATATCCTGGAGATCCACCTCAGCATGCTGTCGGCCGGCCGGCTCCTGGCCGTCGTCGTCCTGGAGAACGGCATCGTCCGTCAGCTCAGCGTCGATCTTGCGCCGACCCCATCCGACAGCGTGCTCGATGACGCAGAACGGAACCTTCGACAGCTGACCCTGCCGCTGGGCGAGGTGCCGCGCGCGCTCGACGTCATCGCCGTCAACGCCGAGGAGGAACTGGCCCGCACCCTGCACGCCATCGCCGGCGCCTGGCCGCGCCTCAATCCACCCCGCATGTTCAGCGAGGGCCTGCGCAACCTCCTGGCCGAGCCGGAGTCCAGCGATCCCGAGTTCATCCGGCTGGTGGTCGAGCAGGTTGAGCAGGTCGAGCAGGTCGACCCTGCCTCGGGGAGCTGGCGCCCGGACGACCAGCCGGTCGGTCTCGAGCTGAACGAATCGGTGGCGCAGGTCACGGCCGGCTTCGAGCTGGGAGTCGGGCTCGGCTCGCTCACCGTCCTCGGCCCGGCGCGGATGCGCTATCCCTCGGCGATGATGGTTGCCCGCGGCGTCAGCGAGGTGCTGTCTCGCGGGCTCCAAGGAGCGTGAGCATGACGGTGACGGTGTTGCTGTTTGCCGACCTGCGGGTGGCGGCGGCGCGTTCGCGCCTCGAGCTCGACCTTCCCGAGGACGCCACCGTCCGCACGGCGGCCGGTCAGCTCGAGGGAGAGCTCGGCGCCGGGCGTTTGCGGGGCGTCATGTGCGCGGTCAACGAACGCTACGCGAGCCCCACGACCGCGCTCGCGGACGGCGATGTGGTGGCGTTCCTGCCCCCCGTGTCCGGAGGATGAGCCACGACGGGTCGGTCCACCGCGACGTCGTGCTCGTCACGTTCGATCCCATCGATGCGGGCGAGTTGCTGGCGGAGGTCGGCGACCCCGCTTGTGGGGCGCGCTCATCGTTCCTCGGGAGCGTGCGCTCTCCCAACCGCGGGACCGTCGTACGCCATATCGACTACGAGGGCTACGAAGCCATGATGATCGCCGAGATGCGGCGCCTCGTCACGGAGGTCCGCTCGATGCATGAGCTCGGTCGGCTGGTCATCGCCCACCGCCTGGGCCGCCTGGCTCCCGGCGAGGTGAGCCTGGCGGTGGTGGTGGCGTCCCCCCACCGCGGCGACGCCCTCGCGGCGTGTGAGGAGCTCGTCGAGGGCCTCAAGGCGCGGCTGCCCGTGTGGAAGTACGAAGTCGACGCCGCAGGCGGGGCCTTCGTCGAGGGCCGGGCCGAGGCCGGGCCCACGCTCTAGTGGTGGCGGGTCCGCGCCCAGCGCCCCGGGCTCGGCCGTCGATGCCTCGGGGTCCGGCCGCTGGAGCCGTCGGGAAGGCCCATCCCAACGGAATATTTCACAGGAACGGCGGGGGCCTTGCGCCTATGCTTGAGGCACTGCCGGGCTGTCGACGATACCCTCGAATACGGTCCGGGAAGGCTGGGTAAGGTGGCCGAGATGTCGACGATCGGCGCTAGCACGCTGAGTGCGGAGGCGCGCAGTGCCCAATGACGTGTACTACCGCACGCGTGACGCGCTCGCGACGCTGGTGTCGGAGCGCGCAGCCACGCGTGTGCTCGACGTGGCCCTGCGCCGCTCCCACGAGAGGGCAGACGCCCTGGACGAGAGGACCGTACGCCACCTCCTGCTGGGACCGGTTCAACGCGAGCTGGAAGGCATCCTTCCGCGAACCGGCCTGCGCCGGACGCTGCGCCGTCTGGCACGTCAAGTCGCCGACGACGTCCACGCCCGTGCCGATGTCGAGCCCGAGGTTGCGGTCGCGAACCCAAGCCGAGGCGGCGAGCCCGAGCCTCCGGACGCCGCAGACCCTCCACCAGCGAGCCTGAAGCCCGTCACGCAGTCCTCGGTCTACCTGCCGGGCGTGGCAGGCATCACCGAGGGTCCCGGCGTCGAGCCATCGTTCAGCGGCGCGTCGCCAACGGCGCCCGCACGGGTTGGCCCTGCTTCCGGCGCTTCAGGGAGCGGCGCGGCTGCGGTCGCGACGGCGGCACGAAAGCGTGACGCCTCACGTCCCACCGTGGTGCCGCACCCTCTGGACGCGGAAGCGCTCGATGCGCTGAGCGTCCGTTTCGCCGAGATCGAAGGCGTGCGCCAGGTCATCGCGCTTCGCGCCGCCGCCGCCCCGCAAGTCCGCGGCGAGGGCATCGATCCCGATGCCCTGGCTCCGCTGGCCCAGTCGGCGGTGCGCTTGCTCGGCCGCTTCGGCCCCTTGCGATCTCTCGTGCTGGAGCACGAGCTGGGGCTACTCTTCGTATTTCCGCTCGGACGCGACGCCATCGCGGTCCTCGCCCGAGCCAACGTCAACATGGGTGCGGTGTTCGCAGCGCGGGCCGCGCTGGAGGAGGGACCATGAACAGGGGCAGACGACCACTCGTGGCGGGCGTGCTGATGCTTGCGCTGGGCTTGTGGACGATAGGCTCGGCGCAGCAAACCGACACCTACCTGCAGCGCTACGACCTCGCCATCCAGAACCTCGGGCAGGCCGTGGCAGCGGTACCCAGCGACAGCGCCAAGGCCCGCAGCGAGCTCGACCACGCGGTCAATGCGCTGATGACGCTTTCTCGCGACACCACGAGCGCCACCCTGGTCAAGGCCATGGACAACCTCTTCGGACGCGCCCGTACTGCCGTCCAGAACGAGAGCAAGACCGACATCGCGGTTCAGACGGCGGTCCTCGCCGGCGGCTTCCGGCGTCTGGTGTTCGATGCTGCCTTCAAGGCGGCCGTCGACGGCAACATGGCGACGGCGAAGCAGCGGCTGGAGCGCATCGCCAGCGACATGCAGTTCGACCAGGCTTCCATCGACGCGATACGCTCGGCGCCCAACGTGTCGACGCTGCGTTTGCGGACCGAGGAGGCCGTGGCGCGCACCATCGGCGAGGAAGTCTCGGTCGCGCAGCGCCTCCTGCCTACCGACCGCGCCGTGGCCTATCAGACGCTGGCCGAGGCCTACGGGACGTCGCTTCTCGTGCAGGATTCGCCGCGCCTCCAGAGCGGCTTCAACCAGCACTTCGTCGACGCCGCCAAGGCGCTCGTGGCGAAGGATGACACCGCCTTCCAGCAGGCCACCAAGGCCATCTCGACGTCCGTAGCGGGGCTGGGCGCAGCCGACCGGCAGGCGTTGGCCAGCGCCGCTGCCACGTCGCAGGCGGCTCAGCAACACGCGGCCGGCTCTTCAGCGGCCCCTTCCGAGCTCCCCTCGGTGACCCCGACGACGAGCGGGTCCGGCGGCGCAACGTCGAGCGGCGCTGCTGCCACTGCCGCGTCGACGCAGGCGTCGAAGGCCGCTGCTCCCGCGCAGCAGGCTGGCACGGCAAGCACGAACCTCGCCCAGCTCCAGGCCGAGCAGCAACAGGCGCACGTGGCCGCCCTCACGCGGCAGATCCAGGCTGCCGGGCTTCGTGGCTCCGCCGGCCAGCACCTGGCCGAAGCGCTGGTGCGCGCCAACATCGACACCCTCCAGGGCGCGACCCAGACGCTCTACGCTTCGGCGGACGAGGCCACGGCCGCTCTCATGGCCGGCGACGTCCATGGAGCACGCGACCACGTGCGCGCGGCGTCCAAGCAGTACGGCACCCTGCTGTCGCCCCTCGTCGCCGTGAAGGCGCCCAAGGTCGACGCCGACATGCGGGCCGCCTTCCGGCGGACCGCCGACCTCGTCGGCCTGCGTCTGCAGGACCTGAACGACCTCACGGCCCAGACCTACGCCGTGGCGCGCGCCATCAGCGGCGCAGCGGCACCGGCCCATCTGGCCCTCAACAGGGCGGTCTCCAGCTGGTGGGCCGGCTGGCCCCGGCTGCTGGTGCTGCTCGTGTTCGGCATCCTGGTCTTCGTCCCCCTCTACCTGCTCAACCTCGCGTTCGGCGGCGGCAACCGCAACTGGCAGCTCATCGGGGTCGCCCTGTTCCTTCTGCTGCTGCCCGTCGTCTACGAAGCGCTGGCGGCGCTCGGCAGCATGGTCGCCAACTGGACGAACAACGACGCCTTCGATGTCCTGGCGAGCTACTCGATGTTCCAGAGCAGCATCGGTCAGGTCGTGTGGGCGGGCCTCAGCGTGCTCGCCATCCTGTTCGCCATCCTGGGCCTCTACGGCATCTGCGTGCAGTTCGGGCTGCTCGGTCGCGGTCGCGGTCGACGCGGTGCGGCCGCCACCCAGACGGCCACCACCACGGCAACCAGCACGCAGGAACGCGCCGACTCGATGGTGGACTGGGATGAGGAGTTCTGAGCCGGAAGGAGTCCGCGCCGGCTAGCACCCGCCTCCGCAGCGGGGCCGGGGGCCGACGGGAGCGCGCAACGTCATGAGCAACCAGGTGTATCAATCGACCGTCGAAGAGCTGGAAGCGATCCTGTCGCCGCGGGTCGTGTCCCGTTCCTTGCAGGAAGGGCTGCGCCAGCTCGGGCGCTCGCCCGACACGGTCGACTACGCCGCGGTCGAGAAGATCCTCAAGGCGCAGATCTACCGTCAGCTCCAGGTGAGCATGCCCGTGACGCAAGCCAAGCAGAAGATCGAGGACATGCTCGGCCGTCTCAAGGGGGTGGCTGACGAGTCCGGCGGCAACGACAGTGCCGACGCCGGGCTGGCGCGGCAGGGCGAGCGACTCGAGCAGCTCCGCAATGCGCTCAAGCCGTTCAACCTCTACTTCGAGTGGCCGGAGGTGCAGAAGCTCCGGGCCCAGATCCAGCTCCTCGAGACGGAGCAGGAGTCGGAGCGCGAGGCGGCCTCGCTCGCCGACGATGCCGAGGCGCAGCTTCGCGTCGTCGAACAGAAGCTCGAAGACCAGCTCGTCATCCAGGCGCGGGAGCTCGGCGAGCTGAGCGAGGCGCTCGAGCAGGTCCGAACACTGGGCGGGCCGAAGATCCGCCGGCTAGAGAACCTGGTCAACCAGATCGGGGCGGCCCAGTCCGGGCGCCAGCTCGCACCTGCCGAGATCGAACGGGCGCGGCGACTGGCCCGGGACCTTCGCAAGTTGATGGAGTCGAGCGTGTACTCCGAGGAGATGGAGGGCGGCGGGCCGGACGAGGCCGGCGTGGCCCAGGCCGAGCCCGGCGCCGTCCCGGAACCGGATTTCGGGGGCGGGGTGCTCGACGTCGAGGCCGAGGAGGAGGAGCTCCTCTCCATCGACATGGCCGACCTCGATCCGGAGGTCAGCGCCAGGCTCCTGCTGCTCGATCTCGAGGACGAGCGCCACGACCTCGATGCACTCGCTTCCGAGTACGGCGAGCTCCTCGCGTTCCAGCCGGCGCTGCAGGCCGAGGTCGACCGCATCCGGGAGCAGCTCGACGCCGACGCGTCGATCTCCGATGAGCTGGCAAGCCTGCGGTCCACGCTGGCGGCAGCGTTCGACGGGCATCGCGAGACGCTGACGAACGAGCTGCAAGAGATCGAGGGCTCGCTGGAAGGGCTCCGTCCCGAGGTCGACACCTCCGAGCTGCGCCAGGCCCTCCGGGTGGGGCTCGGCATCCTCAGCACCACCCTCCCCAGCAAGGCCGACATCCAGCACGTGCGCAACCTCCACCAGCTCGCCCTCGAGCAGGAGGAGGCGTTCCAACGTGCAGAGGACGAGACGCGGGCCCAGCGCGAAGCTCAGCTCCGCGATCAGGCCGCCATGCTGGATCGCCTGGAGTCCACGTTGCTCCGCTACGAGGGCCACGCCAAGGTCGACGAGTACCGGCGCCTTGCCGACGAGGTGGACGCCCTGCGGGCCGCCCACCAGCAGGAGGTCATCGACCCGCAGGTCCTCGACAACATCCGCCGCGCCGAGGCCTCGCTCGAGTCGGCGATGGCGCTCCTGGCCGAGGAACGCATCGACCAGCAACGGGCGACCCTTCGCAACCTCCTGGCCCAGGTGCAGGCACTCCCCGCCATCGATACCGTTGCGAACCGCATTAGCGGCGTCGTCGCGGAGATCGAGCGCCAGCTCGAGCGCCTGGACCACGAGACGCTCGACGAAGCACAGGTGGAAGCGACCACCTCGATGGTGGAGACCCTCAAGAGCGAAGCCAAGGCCACCCTGGCCAGGCGCCTGGAGACGCTGGCAGAACAGGCCGCCGAGCTCTCCAGTCCGCCGCTGCTGGAGCGCATCCGCTCGGCCATGGACGGCTTGGAGCAGGACACGTACCCCGACCTCAACGCCCTCAAGGCGGCCATCAAGCAGGAGCGCGAGGCGGAGCGGAGCGAGCAGATCGGTGAGCTCCACCGCCTCGAGCGCGAGGCCGCGCGCTTCGCAGGGATGGAGGGCCCGACGCTGGAGGCCCTGCAGGAACGCTTGAGGGCCGCCCGCCAGCGGATCGACGAGGGCCACCTGGCCACCAGCCTCAACCAGGGATGGACGCTCCTGGAACGCGTACAGGCCGAGGTCGACGAGCGGTTGCGCAACTTCCTTCCCAGGCTCGACGCCGCGCTCGAGGCCTTCTCCCCCGTCGAGAAGCTCAACAGCGACGACGTCGCCGCCGTCCGGCGCATCCTGCGACACCTCGACTCCCAGCGTGACGCCTTCGACCGCGTGTCGATCGGGCTTCGGCTCCAGCTTGAGGCCTCGTTGTCCGAGGCCGAGGGGCTGCTCGAGAAGCTTCGCGAGGAGTACGAAGCCACTCGTGTCATCGCCGATCAGCTGGTGAGCGCCAACGTGCTGGACGACGTGCTCGGCCTGTTCGGCGAGAACGACCGGCATGCTCCGGGCCCGGGCCCGGAGCATGCCGACAGCGGATCGAGCGGCGTCGACGCGGTGCTCGAGCCCTACCTGAACGAGGACGAGGTGTCGGGCGTGGCCGTCTTCTCCGCCAGCGGCGAGCTCCTCGGCGGCGACCTGCCGTTCGAGGTCGGCGCGGCCGTCGCGCTCCTCGGCACGCTCCACGATTCGGCCCAACGCGGCGCGCAGGCGCTGAACGCACGAACGCCGCGGCTCGCCACCCTGGAGTACGACGGCGGCGTCCTGGTCGCGGCCTGGCCGACCACCGATCACGCCCTGCTCGTAACGATGCGCTCCACCGCGGATCTGGCGCTGCTGTCGAACCGGCTGCGACGCGACCTCGACGCGCTCGCGACCGCCCTCACGGGCAGCCACGGTGGAGCTGCGCACGCTTGACGACACGAGGAGGCTGGCCCGGCGTCTGCTGAAGCGGACGCCGGGCGGTTCCTTGGTGGTGCTGTCCGGCCCGCTGGGCGCAGGCAAGACCACCTTCACGCGCTTCCTGGCCGAGGCCCTGGGCTCGGACGCGGCAGTGACCAGCCCCACCTACACGTTGGTGCACGAGTACCCCACCCCCGAGGGCGTGCTCGTGCACATCGATGCGTACCGGCTTCCCGACGCGGCGGCGCTCGAGCAGCTCGGTCTGGAGGAGACGCTGGAGCGGGCGCGGCTGGTCGTCGTGGAGTGGGGGACGGGGCTGCTGCCCTTGCACCCGGACGCCCTCTGGCTGGAGATCGACCGCCGCGGCGACGCGCGACATGCCATCCTCCGCGACGCAGCAGGCCGGCCGCTAGGATGGGAGACGTGACCGACGTCTACCTGGGCATCGACAGCGCCACTCCCTACCTGTCGCTCGCCCTGTGGAGCGCCGACCGGGGCCTGCTGGCCGAGTTCCGCGAGCACGTCGGGCGGGACCATGCCGCGCGCATCGTGCCGGAGCTCGAACGCCTCTTCGTCCGAGCCCACACCAGCGGGGCGGCCGTCGCCGGCATCGGCGTCGGCGTGGGCCCGGGCTCGTATACGGGCGTGCGCGTGGGCCTCGCGACCGCGAAGGGGCTGGCGCGCGCGTGGGGCGTGCAGCTGGGGGGCGCCTCCACGCTTGCGGCCCTGGCGCTGAGCGGCCTGGCGCCGGGCGAGACGGGAGCGGCCGCCATCGATGCGCGCCGTGGCAACGTCTACGCCGGGCTCTTCCGGCGACCGGACGATCCGACCGACCTTCGGCTGGACGTGCTGCGCTCCCCGCTCAAGATCGCCCGGACCGCGCTCGCCGACGAAATGGGCGACGTGCCGACGATCGAGGGTTGCGCCCCCGACGCCGCGCTGAGCGCGGCCATGGCTTCGGCCGGCGTCCCCGCCGAAGCCGTCTACCTGTGAGCGCTCGCTGGCAGGGCCGATCCCTCCCGGGGCCGGTCCGGGGGGGTTCCGATTCCAGGAAGGTATACTGCGCCGTTGTTGCGCACCTATCATCACGAGGGCC
>CAZIBD010000029.1:0-39132 GCA_964536935.1 uncultured bacterium
GCTGATCGCGCTGATGCACGACCAGGTCGGGGCGCTCCGGCAGGCGGGCGTGCGGGCCGCGGCGCTGAACTCCAGCCTCGGGCCCGCGGAGGCGCTGGCCGTCGAGCGCGATCTCGCCGAGGGGCGTCTCGACCTCGTCTACGTGGCCCCCGAGCGCCTGCTCACCGAGCGCTTCCTGGGGCTCCTCGACCGCAGCGAGGTGGCCCTGTTCGCCATCGACGAGGCCCACTGCGTGTCGCAGTGGGGGCACGACTTCCGTCCCGAGTACATCGGCCTGGGCGCCCTCGCCGAGCGTTACCCCGGTGTGCCGCGGCTCGCCCTCACCGCGACGGCCGACGACGTCACCCGGCGCGAGATCGTCGACAAGCTCCACCTGGACGGCGCCCGCCGCTTCGTCTCCAGCTTCGACCGACCCAACATCCGCTACACCGTGGTCGACAAGGAGAACGCGCGCCAACAGTTCCTCGACTTCTACCGGGAGGCTCACGAGGGCGACGCCGGCATCGTCTACTGCCTGTCCCGCAAGAGTGTCGACGGCACCGCCACCTGGCTGGCGAAGCGCCGCGTCGACGCCATCCCCTACCATGCCGGGCTCGATGCCGAGACCAGGCGCGCGCACCAGGAGCGCTTCCTGCGCGAGGACGGGGTGGTCGTGGTGGCCACCATCGCCTTCGGGATGGGCATCGACAAGCCCGACGTGCGCTTCGTCGCCCACCTGGACGTCCCCAAGAGCCTGGAGGGCTACTACCAGGAGACGGGCCGCGCCGGCCGCGACGGGCTGCCGGCCGATGCCTTCATGACCTACGGCCTGGGTGACGTCGTCACCATGCGGCGCATGCTGGCCGCCTCCGAGGGCGACGAGGCTTTCAAGCGGGTCTCCTCGCAGCGGCTCGACGCCCTGCTGGGGTACTGCGAGACGGCACGCTGCCGGCGCCAGGTGCTGCTGGCCAACTTCGGCGAGGAGCTCGCCGAGCCCTGCGGCAACTGCGACACCTGCCTGTCGCCGCCCGACACCTACGACGGCACGGTGGTGGCGCAGATGGCCCTGTCGGCGGTGGCGCGCACCGGCCAGCGCTTCGGGGCCGGTCACCTGGTCGACGTTCTGCTGGGCAAGGACAGTCCCCGTGTGAAGCGGCTGGGTCACGACCGGCTGCCGACGTTCGGCGTCGGCAAGGAGCTGAGCGAGCGGCAGTGGCGGGGGGTGCTGCGCCAGCTCGTGGCCGCCGGGGCGCTCGGGACCGACGCCGAAGGGCACGGCTCGCTCAAGCTGACCGCCCGGAGCGGCCGGCTGCTCAAGGGCGAGGAGCCGCTGACCCTGCGTCGGACCCGGGCGCCCGTGGCCGGCGCCGCGCGGTCGCGCGGTCGCGCCCGCGTCGGGGCGGACCTCGCGGGCGCCGACCTGGAGCTCTTCGAGAGCCTGCGGGCGCTACGCAAGCGTCTGGCCGACAAGCAAGGCGTGCCCCCCTACGTGATCTTCCACGACGCCACGCTGCGCGCCATGGCCGAGTCGAAGCCGCGTTCGCGCGCGGCGCTCGCCGGCATCTCCGGTGTCGGCGCCACCAAGCTCGAGCGCTACGGTGCCGCCTTCCTCGAGATCCTCCGGGAGGCGGCGGGGAAGGGTGCACCCGGCGAGGAGGCGGGACCGGACGGCGGACCGCTGTTCGGCGCCACGGACGGCACCCAGCCGGACCCGGCCCCTGCGCCCACCGTGCCCGACGACGGGGACGCCGACCTCGACACCGTGGAGCGCACGCGCGAGCTGCTGCTGCAGGGCTACGCGCCCGAGGCGGCCGCCCGCATGCGCAACCTCAAGCTGCGAACGGTGGAGGGGCACCTGGCCGAGCTGGTGCGGCGCGGCGACCTCACGGTGGAGGAGGCGACGGGCCTGTCGCGCCCGCAGATCGACGAGGTCGAGCAGGCCTTCGAGGCGCTCCCCGACGCGGTGAAGGGGCGGCTCAAGCCGCTGTTCGAGGCGCTCGGAGGACGCTACGGTTACGGCCAGCTCAAGTGCGTGCTGGCGGCGGTCGGCTGAAGCGAGGCTGCGAGGCCGTGCCGACACCACGGGCCGCGGCGCGCGCCGGGAGCCCCGCGGCCTCGGTGCCGCGCGCGCCTCACGGCTCCTTCTCCGCTCCCAGGTAGAGCGCGCCGATGTCCTCGCGCTCCAGCAGCTGGCGTGCCGGTCCTTCGAAGCGGACGCTGCCGTTCTCCAGGACCACGCCGCGATCGACGTGCTCGAGCGCCTGGCGCGCGTTCTGCTCCACCATCAGCACCGACGTGCCGGCGCGGCAGATGTCGGTGACGGTCTCGAAGATGAAGCGCACCATGCCGGGGGACAGCCCTGCCGAGGGCTCGTCGAGCAGCAGCAGCTCGGGTTCGGGCATGAGCGCCCGGGCCATCGCCAGCACCTGCCGCTGCCCGCCCGAGAGGGTGCGCGCCGGTTGGCGCCGCCGCTCGGCCAGCAGGGGGAAGAGCTCGAACAGCGCGCGGATGCGTCTCGGCGTGCGGCGCCCGAGTTGCGCGCCCCCCATCTCCAGGTTCTCCTCGACCGACATCGACCCGAAGACGTTGCTGATCTGCGGGACGTAGCCGATCCCGAGGCGCACCACCGCCTCGGTGGGCAGCCTGGTCAGCCTGCGGCCGCCGAGGCGCGCCTCGCCCGCGGTGACCGAGGCCAGCCCCACCAGCGCCTTCATCAGGGTGCTCTTGCCGGCGCCGTTGGGCCCGAACACCAGGAGCTGCTCGCCGTCGTGGACCTGCAGCGACACGTCGTAGAGGATCTGCAGCGGGCCGTAACCGGCGTCGAGCCGGTCGACCTCGAGCAGCACGGAATCGCGGGCGCTCACATCGCCCCCCCGAGGTACGCGTCGAGCACGCGTTCGTCGCGCTGCACCTGCTCGGGCGTCCCCTCGGCGAGCACGCTGCCCTGGTGCATCACGACCACGTGCTGGCACAGCCGCATGATCAGGTCCATGTCGTGTTCCACCACCAGCACCGTCACCCCGGCGGCGTTGACGTCGCGGATCCGGTCCATCAACGTGCGCGTCAGCGTCTGGTTGACGCCCGCCGCGGGCTCGTCGAGCATCAGGAGCTTCGGCTCGGTCATCAGCGCCCGGCCCAGCGACAGCAGCTTGCGCTGGCCGCCGGAGAGCTCGCGCGTCGCCCGAGCCGCCACGCGCTCGAGGCCTAGGAACGCGAGGAGCTCGTCGGCGCGGTCCTGCAGCGCACGCTCGCGCTCCCTGGCCGCGCTGCCTTGCCACAGACCGCCGAGCAGCGTCTCGCCGGGGTGGCGGCCGCCGCCGGCCAGCAGGTTCTCCCAGGTGGACATGTCGGGGAAGATGCGCGGCGTCTGAAAGGTGCGAGCCACGCCGGCGCGCGCGATCGCGTCGGGAGCGAGGCCGCTCAGGATCCGCCCGGCCAGGCGCACGGTGCCGCGATCGGCGCGGGTCACGCCGGTGACCAGGTCGAACAGCGTCGACTTGCCGGCACCGTTGGGCCCGATCAGGCCCGTGATGGACCCGCGCCGGACCGCGAAGCTGGCGCCGTTCACCGCCATCAGCCCGCCGAAGTGCTTCTGCAGGTTGTCGACCTCTAGCAGGGCGTCGGCCCCGCCGAGCCGATCCCGGCGCCGTCCGTCCGGGGCCTGCGCCGTGGTCACGGCTCGTCCTCGCCGCCTGCGACGTCCGCGGGGCCGGCGCCGGCGGCCGGATCGGTCTCGAGCCGGCGGGAGGCCGAGGCGACGGGAGCCCCGCGCCTTCGCAGCCGGGGCCTGCGCGGCCGCTCCGGGAGGATCCCGCGTGGGAAGAAGCGGACCACGGCGATCAACAGCAGTCCGATGAGCACGAAGCGCAGCGAAGGGACGAAGCTGGGGTTGCGCCGCGTGAGTCCGTCCAGGAACGGCACGTTGCCGAGGAAGCGAGTGCTCTGGGTGATGCTCATCAGCACCAGCGAGCCCAGTAGCGCGCCGTAGGCGTTGCCGGTGCCGCCCATCAGCACCGCCAGCCACACCTGGAACGTCACGATCGGCACGAACTGCCCCACGTGCACCACGCCCAGCGAGTGCGTCCACAGGCTGCCGGCGAAGCCGGCGAGGGCGCCGCCCACGGCGAACGCGCCGAGCTTGAGCGCCGGCGTGCGCTTGCCCAGCGCTCGCGCCGCGAGCTCGTCGTCGCGTACCGAGCGCAGCGCGCGCCCGTAGGGGGACTCCGTCAGGCGCACGGTGAGCGCCAGCAGAACCGCCACGATGACCACCGTGGCTCCCAGGTAGGCGTAGGGGTAGACGGCCGCCGGGATGACCGTGTCCTTGAGCGGCTGCGGCACGTTCGAGATCCCGAACTCGCCGCGTGTCAACCAGTCCTCGTTGGTGAGGACGCTGCGCACGATCTCCGCCATGGCGAAGGTCGCCACCGCCAGGTAGTGCGACGACAGCCGCACGCTGGTGGCCCCGATCAACAGCGCCAACAGCCCGCCGGCGATCCCCGCGAACAGGAAGCCGACCGGCACCGGCCAGCCCAGCCCGATCTGGTAGTGGGCGTCGGCCTGCAGGTAGGCGGCGCTGCCTTTGGGAGGCAGCGTCAAGAGCGCACTGGTGAAGGCGCCGACCGCGAAGAACGCCACGTGGCCGAAGTTCAGGAGCCCGGTGACGCCGTACTGGAGGTTGAGCCCGAGCGCCAGCAGGCCGTAGATGAGCGCCAGCGTCGTGAGGCCGACCAGGAACGGAAGGAGCGCCATCAGAAGGCCCCTCGCAGGATGCCGCGCGGGCGCAGCAGCAGCACCAGCACCAGGATCACGAAGGCGAAGGCGTGCCCGTAGTCGGGCGAGACGTAGGTGGTCCCCAGCTCGATGCCCAGCCCCACGACCAGCGAGCCGAGCATGGCGCCGTAGGGATTGCCGATGCCCCCCAGCAGAACGGCGGCGAACACCACCAGCAGGAAGCTCCACCCCATCACCGGCTGCACCGCGATCTGCGTCATCGCCAGCAGCACGCCTCCCAGGCCGCCGATCGCGGAGCTGAGGAACCAGGTGGCCGCCAGCACCCGCGCCGTGGAGATGCCCGACGCCCGCGCCAGCGACGGATTGTCGCTGGTGGCGCGCATCATCTTGCCGATCCGGGTGAAGGTCAACAGCAGGTGCACCAAGAACATCGCGACCAGCGCGACGGCCACCTCCAGTACCGGCACCTTGGGGATGAACAGCGCGCCCAGGTGCCACGGCCGCATCAGCGGCAGCGGGAAGCGGATGGGGTTGGACCCCGCCACCATCCGCACCAGGTTCTGGAGGACGAACGCCAGCCCTACGCTGGTGACGAGCAACGCCAGGAAGCCCCGGTCCATCAGCGGATCGAAGAAGGCGCGGGCGAGCAGCACGCCCGCCACGCCGACGGCCAGCATCCCGAGCACGATGGCGAGGGGAAGCGAGAGGCCGAGCGCCACGCCGAGCACCGTGAGGTAGGCGCCGAGCGTGAGGAACTCCCCGTAGGCGAAGTTGATGAAGCGGGTGACGCCGTAGGAGAGCGAGAGCCCCACGGCGCTGAGGCTGATGACGGCCCCTGTGGCTACGCCGAAGATGAGGGTCTGGAGCAGGTCGGTCACGGCGTCACGCGGCGGACGGGAGCCCCGGCGTCGGCCGGGGCCCCCGTCCGGATGAGGGGCGCGCTACTGGAGCGCGGTGGCCGGGAGGATGGTGACATCCGTCCAGGCGCCGTCCTTGACCTGCCGGATGGCGAAGGGGGCGGTGATGTTGCCGTACTGGTCGAAGTTGACCGGCCCCACCAGCCCCTGGTAGTTGATCTCCTGGCCCGCTTCCAGCGCCTTCTTGCCGGAAGCATAGTCGGTGACGTCGACCTTGCCGGCGCCGGGATCGGCGACCGCGCGGATGTTCTGGGCCACCGTGGCACGCGTCACCTTGCCGTCCTTGATCTGCGCGCGCAGCATCGCCAGCGCCAGCACGTTCATGGCGTCGTAGGTGTTGGTGCCGAAGATCTGCACGTCCTTGCCGCTGTAGGCCTTGAACTGCTTCTTGAAGGCGTCGTTGCGGGCCGACGACTCGGGGGACGCGACCTCCTCCAGCCCGTAGATGCCGTTGGCGAGCTGGGGCGTGGCGAGCTTGATGAAGTCGGCGTTGGTCTGGTCCTGGGTGACGAACCACGTGCCCTGGTAGCCGGCCTGGAAGGCCGCCTGCATGATCCGCACGGAGTCCTCCGGCGTGCCCACCAGGACGATCACGTCGGGATGGTGGGAGAGGGCGTCCTGCACCTCGGAGCGGTAACTCGGCTTGCCGGGCGCGTACTCGAGGGTGGCCTTCAAGGGCGTGCCGTAGCTCTGGAAGGCGTTCTGGAGCGGGCTCTCGAACGACACCATGGCGGGCGACTTGGCGACCATCAGCACCGGCGACGCGAACGCCTGCGAGCGTCCCAGGTACTGCGCGTCGGTTGCGGCCCGGGCGATGGCTTTCCCGCCGAGCGAGTCCGACGGCACGGTGCGGAAGAAGTACTTGGTGCCGGCCTTGTCCAGCGCGGTGGTGCCCGCCGTGGGCGAGATCATGGGCACGCCCGTGTCCTGGATGAGCTGCTTCGAACCGGAGAACGAGAGCGACGTCGGCCCCAGCAGGGCCACCACGTCGTCGACGTTCACCAGCTTCTGCGCGGCGGTGAAGCCGGCGTCCACGGTGCCCTCGGTATCGCCCTGGGTGAGCACGATGTCGCGCCCGCCGATGCCGCCCGAGTGGTTGACCTCGTCGGCGATCATCTGGGCCACCGGCTGCACGTTGGCGCCGACCCAGTCGTACTGGCCGGTGAAGGGCAACAGCAGCCCCACCTTGATGGCGCCGCCTTGCGCCAGCGCGACGGTGGTGAGAACCGCTGCGAGCAGGATGGCTATGCGTCTCATACGACCTCCCGGATTGGACCTGGGGACCTGGGGCCTGACGCCTGCGCGACCGTGAAGTGCGGGCCGCCTCGGCAGTGAGCGTATGCGTGGGAGTCTAGCACGTGCGCCCGCGCCCCGGCGCCGGCTCAGCGCACCTCGCTGCCGTCGGGCAGATCGCTCTCCAACGTGGCGACGCTGAGGTTGCCGCCCTCGTCCTCGGCGGCGAGGATCATCCCCTCGGAGCGCACGCCCCGCAGCGTCACCGGCTTCAGGTTGGCCACCAGGATGAGCTTCTTGCCCACCAGATCGTCCGGCTGGTAGTGCTCGCGGATACCGGACACCACGGTGCGCGTCTCGGGGCCCATGCGCACGCTCAGCACCAGCAGCTTGTCGGCGTTGGGGTGGGGCTCGGCCTTCTCGACGGTCACGACGCGCAGCTCCACCTGGCCGAAGTCGTGGATGGTGATCTCGGCCTTGTGCTCGAGCGGCTCGGGCTCCGGCTCGGCCATGGCCTGCTCGAGTGCCTCCAGGTCGATGCGCGGGAACAGCGGATCGCCCGGTGCCGTGCGCGTCCCGGCGGGCACCAGCCCCCACTGCGCGGCGCTGCCGAGATCGAAGGGCGCGCGCTTGATGCCGAGCTGTTTGCGCAGCTCGCGAGCCTTGGCGGGGATGACCGGCTCGAGCAGGATGCTGGCGCAGCGTAGCGCCTCCACGCAGGTGTTGAGCACGGTGTCGAGGCGATCGCTCCTGGCGGGGTCCTTGGCCAGCTCCCAGGGCGCGGTCTCGCTCACGTACTTGTTCGCCTTGCGCACCGCCTCCATCACGGTCTCGAGCGCGCGGTCGAACTGCAGGTCGTCGAAGCGCCTGGTGACGAGCCCCGGCAACGCGGTGAAGGTGCCCTTCAGCTCCTCGTCGATGGGCTCCAGATCGTGGGCGGCGGGCACAACGCCGTCGCGGTAGCGCGCCAGCATGCCGAGCGTACGGTTCAGCAGGTTGCCCAGGTCGTTGGCGAGGTCGGAGTTGATGCGCTCGGCGATCCCGGTCTCGCTGAAGCTGGCGTCGAGCCCGAAGTTCATGTCGCGCAGCAGGAAGTAGCGGAAGGCGTCGTTGCCATACTTCTTCTGCAGGTCCAGCGGGCGGATGACGTTGCCCAGCGACTTGCTCATCTTGCGTTCGTTGACCAGCCAGTAGCCGTGCACGTTGAGGTGCTGGTAGAGTTCGATCCCGGCCGCCTTGAGCATGATGGGCCAGAACAGCCCGTGGGGCTTCACGATGTCCTTGGCGATGAAGTGCTCGACGTGCGGCCAGTAGCGCTCCTCGATCCCCTTGGACACCAGGGCCGAGTAGTAGTTGATGAGGGCGTCGAACCACACGTAGGTGACGTGCTCGTCGTCCCACGGTAGGGGGATGCCCCAGGGCACGCGCTTGCGTGGGCGGCTGATGGAGAGGTCGCCGATCGGCTCGCGCAGCATCGCCAGCACCTCGTTGCGGTACCGCTCCGGCCGGATGAGCTCGGGGTTCTCCTCCAGCGTTTCACGAAGCCAGGGACGGTACTTCTCCATGCGGAAGAAGTAGTTGGCCTCGGTTCGGTACTCCGGTGGCTCGTCGGACTCCGGACAGGTGCCGTCCACCAGCTCCTTCTCGGTGACGAAGCGCTCCGCGCCCACGCAGTACAGCCCGGAGTACTCGCCGTAGAAGATGTCGCCGGCGTCGTAGACGCGCTGCAGCACCTCGCGTACCACCTTCTGATGGCGCTCCTCGGTGGTGCGGATGAACTCGTCGTACTGGATGCCCAGCCGGTCCCAGGTCGCGCGGAACTGCGCCGCCACGCCGTCGACGTACTGCTGCGGCGTCTTGCCGGCCCTGTCGGCGGCCTGCGCCACCTTCTCGCCGTGCTCGTCGGTGCCGGTCAGGAAGTAGGTGTCGTCGCCGCGCAACCGGTGGAAGCGCGTGACCACGTCGACCAGCGTGGTGGTGTAGGCGTGTCCGATGTGGGGGGCGGCGTTGACGTAGAAGATGGGCGTGGTGGCGTAGTAGACGCCGCGCTCACGCCCGCCGTCCGCCTCGGCGCTCGCCTCGGGTCGTGCCTCCGCGTAGGTCTCGGCTGTCTCCATGTGATCCTCCGGATGTCGGCTGGGGCTGGGACGGTGGTCCACGGTGCCGGCCCAAAAAAAAGAGGGCGCCGAGCCAACGGCGCCCCTGTTCCGGCCGAGCGAGCACGCTCAGTCGGAGCCAGGGCCCCGTCCCATCATTCGCCCGTTCATGGGAGGCAGTCTAGCAGACGGTGCGCGCGACGGCGAGCCCGCCCTTGGGATCGCCTGCGCTCGTGGGAGGTGCCAGCCTGCGGGCTCCACGCCCCCCCGGAAGCGCGGCCGTCGCACCATCAATCAGCCGGCGCCGGTACCGGTGGCACAATGGGAGGTATGGCCGACAGCCGGGCGGGAGCCGCCGCCGCCGCCTCCGACTTCCGACGGGCGCGGCGTCGCGCCGACCTGCAGGCCGTGCTGGCGCTGTTCTCGGGTCAGACGCAGGAGCTGCTTCCGTACGACGAGGTCCGCCGCAGGCTGCACGCCGTGGAGAGCGCCGCGCGGCACCTCGAGGACGTGCCGCTCGACGCCATCGTCGGCAGCGTCGACCGCTACCAGGACTTCAGCCGCGGCTTCCTGCCTCGCATGGACAGCGACCGCGACCGCTGGGTGGGCGTGAAGCTCGCCATGACCGGGATGGCGGGGGTCCCGCCGGTGGAGCTGTACCGCATCGGCGACGCCTACTTCGTCAAGGACGGCAACCACCGTGTGTCGGTGGCGCGTCAGCTCGGCGCTCCCACCATCCAGGCGGTGGTGACGCCGGTGCACACGCGTGTGCCGCTGTCTCCGGACGACGACCCCGAGGACCTGATCCTCAAGAGCGAGTACGCCTTCTTCCTGGAGGAGACGCGCCTGGACGAGCTGCGGCCCGGGGCCGACCTCACGGTCACGGCGCCCGGGCAGGTCCATGCCCTCGTCGAGCACATCCGCGTCCACCGCTACTTCATGGGGATCGACCAGGACCGCCCCGTCTCCTTCGAGGAGGCCGTCGTCCACTGGTACGACGAGGTCTACCTGCCGGTGGTGGAGGCGATCCGCGTGCACGGCCTGCTGGAGGGCTTCGAGGGGCGCACCGAGACCGACCTCTACCTCTTCCTGGCCGAGCACCGAGCGCGGCTCGAGCAGGCCTTCGGCTGGCGCATGCCGTCCACGGCGGTGGCCGCCGGCCTGGCGCCGAGCCGCAGCCTGCAACCGGAGGAGAGGGCCGGAGAGCTGATGGAGGCCGCCCGCGCCGCGCCGGAGGAGCGGCGCGAAGCGGTGCACCTGGTGCAGCACATTTTGGTCCTGCAGCGCGGCGGGCCCGCCGACCAGCAGGCGCTGGAGACCGCGATCGCGGTCGCCGCCTTCGAGGGGGCCATCCTCTACGTGTTGCGCCTGGGCGTGGGCACTGCGCCGCCCGAGCTGGTGGAGGAGGAGCGCCGGCGGTTCGAGCTGGCCTGTGAGGAGGCCGGGGTCGCCGGTCAGTTCGCCGTCACCGACCGCGATGCGGTCCGCGAGGTGCGCGAGCGCGCCGCCTACCTGGATCTCGTGGTGGCGGCGCTGGTCGAGCAGGAGGCGGGGGAGTGGCGGCTCGTATCGGAGCTGCGGAGCCTGCTGCGGCGGTGCCCGCGTCCCCTGCTGGTGGTGCGGCAGGGCCCCACCGGCTTGACGCGGCCGCTGCTCGCCTACGACGGTGGGATCAAGTCCGACGAGGCGCTCTTCGTGCTCGCCTACTCGGCCCTCAAGCGCGGCATCCGACCGGTCGTGATGACGGTGGCCGACTACGGTCGCGGCGTCAACCCCCTCGATCGGGCCAGGGACTACCTGGAGCGCTTCGACATCGAGGCCACCTACGTCTCGGCGCACGGCCCGGTGGGCGCGGCGATCCGCCAGACCATGGAGGAGCAGGGCTGCGACGCCCTCTTCATGGGAAGCTACAAGTACAACCGCTGGCTCGAGGAGGTCGTGGGCGGCATCCTCGAGCAGGTACTGCTCGACGGCAGCCGGGTTCCGGTGCTGGTGACCTGAGACGCACGCGGTCCGGGCCCGGCGCACGAGCGGGCGGTCGGTGGTGGCGGCGCACCGGGCGCGAGCGGCCGCCGCTGGGCGCTGCGATGCGCCAGTGGCCGCCGCGACGGCCCCCGTCGGAGCCAGGGCCCGCGGTGGGCGTGCCGCGGGCCAAGCGGCGCCCGGCTGGTAAGCTGGGGCGCTATGGCCAAGACGCAGGCCCTCACGCCCCAGTCGGAAGACTTCAGCGCCTGGTACAACGACATCGTCTACCGGGCTGACCTCGTCGACCTGAGCCCCGTGCGCGGCAGTTTCGTGATCCGCCCGTACGGCTATGCCCTGTGGGAGCACGTGCAGCATGGTCTGGACGGCATGTTCAAGGCCAGCGGGCACGAGAACCTGTACTTCCCGCTGCTGATCCCGGTCAGCTTCTTCGAGCGTGAGGCCAAGCACGTCGAGGGCTTCTCGCCCGAGCTCGCCGTGGTGACGCACGCCGGCGGAAAGGAGCTCGAGGAGCCGCTGGCCATCCGCCCCACCTCGGAGACGATCATCGGCGAGCTCTACAGCAAGTGGGTGCAGTCCTACCGCGACCTGCCCTTGCTCTACAACCAGTGGTGCAATGTGGTGCGCTGGGAGATGCGCACCCGTCCCTTCTTGCGGACGTCGGAGTTCCTGTGGCAGGAGGGGCATACCGCCCACGCCACGCAGGAGGAGGCGCTGGAGGAGACGCGGCGCATGCTCGACATCTACGCCACCTTCGCCGAGGAGTATGGCGCGGTGCCGGTCGTGCGGGGCGAGAAGACCGAGGGCGAGCGCTTCGCGGGCGCCCAGATGACGCTCACCATCGAGGCGATGATGCGCGACATGCGAGCCCTGCAGACCGGCACCAGCCACTACATGGGCGAGAACTTCGCGCGAGCGTTCGACATTACCTTCAACGACGTGAACAACGAGCAGGCTTTCGCGCACACCACGTCGTGGGGGTTCAGCACGCGTTTCCTCGGGGCGCTCATCATGACCCACGGCGACGACAAGGGGCTCATCCTGCCCCCGAAGCTGGCGCCGCACCAGGTGGTCGTGGTACCCATCTACCGGGCCAGCGACGAGGACGCTCGCGACCTGGTGATGGCCGAGGTGCGCCACCTCGTGGACGCGCTTCGCGCGCTCGACGTGCGCGTCAAGGTGGACGACCGGGAGGGCATGAGCCCCGGCTGGAAATTCAACGAGTGGGAGCAGAAGGGGGTGCCGCTGCGCATCGAGCTCGGCCCCCGCGACGTGGGGCAGGGGACCGGCATCCTGGTCGACCGCCTCAGCGGGGAGAAGCGTCATGTGCGCCTGGAAGCGCTTCCCGACACGGTGGCCGAGGAGCTGCCCGCGTTCCACCAGGCGCTCTACGACCGCGCGCTCACGTTCCGGCAGGAGCACACCTTCGAGGCGACCAGCTACGACGAGCTCAAGGAGATGGTGGAGCACGGCTTCGTCTACGCCACCCACTGCGGCGACCCCGAGAGCGAGCGCGCCATCCAGGAGGAGACCAAGGCCACCGTGCGCTGCATCCCGCTGGAGGGGCCCAGCGCCGAGGGGACGCGTTGCGTCCACACCGGACGCGAGAGCGGTTACGCCCGCAAGGTCATCTTCGCGCGCGCCTACTGATGGCCGCCATCGATCGTCGTGCACGGCTCGAGCCGTACCTGCACTCGCCCTGGCCGCCCTCGCCCCGTACAATGACCGCATGAGCCGGGATCCCGACGAACGCATCCTCGAGACGCGCGCTGCGGTGCTGCGCGCGGCGGTGCCCGCAGGCGTCCGGGTGAGCTTCGGCGATGGGCGGCGTCGCAGCGACCTGACGCTGGCGCTGCTTCGAGGCGAGCGCCTCTCGGTCCTTTCGCTGGCGCCCCGCCTGGTGGAGCAAGTGCCGGCCGACATCGAGATCGTGCGCAGCGCCCGCGTGGGGAACAACTACGAGCTGATGATGGCGCTGACCGAGAAGCTCGAGCAGCAGCCCCTTCGCTCGCCGGAGCGGCGCGCCAAGCTGCGCCAGCTCGCCCACGCCACCGAACCCGATGACGAGACGGCCACGTTGCTCGACGCGGGCTGACCTCGCCTGACCGTCGAGCGTCGCCCTGGGCGAAGAGCCTTTCGGGGCGGTGTTCGTGAGCTGTTGGGGCGAGCATCGCGCCCGGTTGCGAATATGCTCTTGCATATTCGGCAACTGCGTGCTAGCATCCGCCATCGGGGACGGTGGTCCCCACGCGGCGGCCCTTCGAGGCCCCAGCCCACGATGGCGAGGGAGGTGAGGTCGATGATCCAGATGATGGTTGCGCTCCAGTCCGCTTCGGAGCTCGTTCGTTGCGCCGTCGACCCGCGTCCCGCCGTTGGCGCGGTGATTCGGGGCCGCGAGGTGTTCGATCGGAGCACGGGCGCACGCCGCTCGTCTGAGGGGGGTCCTCCACAGGACCGTGGGCCTGGCTGACCAGGCCTCCACCCGACACCCGATGTCGGCCCTCGGCGAGCCCCTCGCCGAGGTTCTTTTTTGACCTTCCGCTTCCGGTTCCGCCCCGATCCAGCTCCCATCTCGACCCTGTTCCCGTCCCCAGTTCGCCCCAAGTTCCTTCCTAGGAGGTTTCGATGAACAGCTTCATCCTGCTGCAACTGGCCCGCTCCCGCACCGGCGACGGCCGGCGCGACCCCGCGACCGAACGCCTGCGCCGGGCCGGCTACGCCGATGGCGAACGCCGACCGCGCATCGCGCGCCACTGGGCCAACCGCTAGAGGCCGACACGCATCTCCGCGTGCGGCATCGCCCCTACGGCCCTCGTCTCCAGCGAATGCGCCCCTGGAGGGCACCATGAACGGATGGCATGACAGCGTCAACATCGCCGCACGCGCACGCATCGAGAAGTACCGGTCGGAGGCCGAGGTGGCGCGCGAGGTGCGCGCTGCCCGCGAGGCTCAGCCCCCCTCGGGCCGCTTCGCCTTCGCGCGACGGAGGACGGCGAGGGTGATCCACCGCATCGCCGACGCGATCGCCCCGCAGTCGAGTCTTGACGGAACCGAGCCGGTCCGACGGTCGGAGCGGCGACCCCTGCTCTGAGCGTCGCCGCGGTCACCGCGGCCGGCACTACGATCGGGCCCGCAGCCTCGAAGGCTGCGGGCCCGATCGCAAGGGGTCCGTTCCGAGGAGGGGGTCAGGAATCGTCGTTCATCAGCTGCTCGAGCCAGAACGCCCGCGTGGGGAATGCAGCGAACGGGTTCTCGATTCTCGCGGGCTTCCCGTGAAACCGGCGGAGCATCGCCTCGACACGCGCCACCTCGAGGTGGGCGGAAGGCAGCCCGCTACCCGATCCGGCCGCGGACGCCGAACGCAGCTGCTCGGACGAGCGTCCGTGCCCGGACATGGGGATGCCGGCCAGGGTGCGGAGTACGGTGGGCAACGACCTCATGACCGCAGGGTAGGCGGCACTGCCTTTCGGCTTTCTTACCCGCCTCTGACGGCATTCTTACTCGGAGGCCAGGAGCCTCCCGGCGGGTCGTCAGTCGGTCCGGATCCGGTCGAGGATGCGCTGCACGTCGCTCCAACGCAGGTCGCGCCGGATCCCGCCCGTGCTGACGAACGCGAACGGGCCCGAGCCGCGGAAGCGCGTCATCATGAGGTCCCAGCGCATCCTGCGGCGGCTCAGGGAGCGGTAGAGAACCGCGGAGGCGCCCAGGTCGTTGTCGAAGTGGTAGATGCGTTGCCGCCACTCCTCGAAGAGCCGGGCGAGGTCGGCATAGGCTCGTTCCAGGGCCTCGTCGGCGAGCAGGCGATAGGGGCCTTCGTAGACCAGGTGGTCGGCGTGACGGTCCTCGAACTCGAACAGCAGCTCAGGGGCGTCCATAAAGGATTCTAGGCGCGACCCCGCGCCTGGGACCGTGACCTTCTTGACGCTTCGCCGCCCGCCGACGCGCCGTATGGAGCGCGTCCCGGCGGGCGCCCGCCCTCACGCCAGCGCCAGCAGCGCCACGCCCGCTACCATCCCCAGCGCCCCGACCACCCGCCTCGAGCCTTGCCCTTCGGCCAGGAGGCGCGTCCCCATGAGCGTGCCGATCAGGATGCTGATCTCCCGGGCCGGTGCCACCAGGCTGATGGGGGTGAACGTCATGGCGGTGAGCACCAGGATGTAGGCCAGGGGGCTGAGCACCGCGATGCCCCAGGCGGCCCCGCGGCTCCCGCGCCAGGCTGCCGCCACCGCCGCGCGCCCGCGCCACGCCACCGGCGCGAGCAGCAGCGCGCGGCCGGCCTCGGAGAGGTAGCTGTAGAGGAGCGGCGGAGCCCCCAGGTAGGCGACGGCGTAGCCGTCCCAGACGGTGTACACCCCGATGAAGAGGCCGGTGCCGAGCCCGTAGGCGAGCGCCGGGCGGCCGGCACGAACGCCGCTCCCTCCGCCCGTCAGGACGAAGACGCTGACCACCACCAGGGCGCCGCCCGCGAGCCCGAGGCTGCCGGGCCGCTCCCCCAGCAGGACGATCGCCAGGAGCGCCGCCAGCGCGGGACCGCTGCCGCGAGCCAGGGGGTAGACGAGCGACAGGTCGCCGGCCCGGTAGCCTCGCTGCAGCGTGACGAAGTACCCCACGTGGATCACGCTGCTGACCGCCGCAAAGAGGACCTGCACCGCGCTTACCACCGGGTGCGCGATCAGCACGTACGCGACGACGGCCGGGGCGTAGCTAACCAGCGTCAGGGTCGCGAACAGCCATACGAACTCGGCGCCGCCCTGCGCCCGCTTCGCCAGCAGGTTCCAGGTAGCGTGGAAGAACGCGGCGGCGAGGACCAGCGCCAGCGCCAGGAGCGTCACGCGGGGTCGCCGCGGCCCGGGGCCTAGGCTTCCTCCTCCAGTCGGCGGGCCAGGTAGCGGTCCAGGTCGGCCTGCTCGGGACGGAGCACGGTCTCCACCCAGGCGTCGCGCTCGAAGGCGAGTAGACGCAGGTCCCACACGTCGGCCGAGAGCTCGGAGCCGGAGACGGGCTCCAGCAGGTAGCTTCCGCTCGATGGCCTCATGTAGGTCTGCGAGCGCAGCTCGGTGGTATAGGCCCAGTGGGCGACCGTCACGAAGTCGTAGCTGGCCCCCTGGTGGACGGCGATGAAGCCGACACCGTAGCGGTCGGGCGTGACGGCTGGTTGCGGCAGCGAGGCGAGCGCCGTCTCGCGCGCCGCTCGCAGCAGCGCGTCCGTCGGTTCCTTGCTGTGGTGCAGGATGTTGTAGATCTTCAGACGCCAGCCCTTCGCTTGCTCGAGCCCTACGAAGCGAATGCGGCGGGGACGGTAGGGGACCTCCATGCCGTCATCTTACGGGGTGGATGCGGTGCTCCGGCTGGCATACTGCTAGGCATGGCAACCATCGAGGCGTTGTACGCGGGCCGCATCGAGGCCCGCACCTTCGAGGGGCGCGCGGCCCCCACCGCCATCCGGAAGGTCGCCGTGACGGACCCCGTCCGGGTGGGCGCCCTGGGCCTGGAGGGGGACGAACAGGCCGACACCCGCAACCACGGCGGGCCGGACCGGGCCGTGTGCGTCTACGCCGCCGAGCGCTATCGCTACTGGGAGGAACGGCTGGGCCGAGAGCTGCCGGCCCCCGCCTTCGGGGAGAACGCTCGCGTCTCGGGGCGCCTGGAGGAGGACGTCGTGTTGGGTGAGGTGTGGCAGGCGGGAGCGGTGCGACTCCAGGTCACCGAGCCTCGCGTGCCGTGCTGGCTGCCGGGCGCCCACAACGGCGAGTCGAGGCTCACCGCCTGGATGAGCCGTACGGGGTACACCGGCTACCTGCTGCGCGTGCTGCGGGAGGGGCGCCTCGCGGCCGGCACGCCCCTCGAGGTGGTCGAGCGGCCCGATCGCCGGCTCACCGTGATGGAGCTGAACCGTCTGTACTTCCGTGACCGAGACGACGTCGAGGGCCTTCGGCGCGCGCTGGAGGCGGACGGCTTGCTGCAGGAGTGGCGCGACATCCTCGAGGACCAGTTGCGGCGCGCCGGCGGATAGCCACACGAACGCCCTGCAGGATGGACCTGCAGGGCGATGGAATCGAGTCGGGCGGTGCCGGGCCCCGCTAGTCCACGTAGGTCAGCCAGGCGTCGAACTCCGCGATCTTGCCCTGCACGACGTCGAGGTAGGTCTTGCGCATGGTGAGCGCGTACTCGCCGGCCACCCCGGACCCGATGGGGCGGCGGTCGATCGACGCGACGGGCGTCACCTCGGCCGCGGTTCCGACCATGAACACCTCGTCCGCTGTGTACAGCTCGTCGCGGGTCGCCATCGTCGCCTCGACCGGCGTCCCCATCCACTGTGCGATGCGGATGACCGTGTCGCGCGTGATGCCGCGCAGGTTGACCGAGTGGGCGATCGGGTAGAGGGTGCCGTCACGAACCATGAACAGGTTCTCGCCCGAGCCCTCGGCGACGAAGCCTTCCTTGTCGAGGAGCACGGCCTCGTCGTAGCCGTTCGCCCGCGCCTCCTGGTTGGCCAGCACCGAGTTGACGTAGTTGCCTCCGGCCTTCGCCTTGGTCGGCATGATGTCCCCGGCGCTGCGGCGCCAGGAGCTGGTCATCAGCGCCACGCCCTTCTGCACGCCCTCGTCGCCGAGATAGGTGCCCCAGGGCATGGTCGCGACCATGAAGTGCACCCGGTTGCGCCCGGGGTTCACGCCGAGCGACTCGGCGCCGTACCACAGGAGCGGCCGGATGTAGCACGAGGAGCGCTTGTTGGCGCGGATCGTCTCGAGGATGGCGCGGTTGATCTCCTCGGCGGTGACCGGCGACTGCATGCCGAGGATCTTGGCCGAGTCGAGGAAGCGCTTGGTGTGTTCGGGCAGTCGGAACACCGCGGCCCCGCGGTCGGTCTGGTACGCGCGGATCCCCTCGAACACGCTTGTGCCGTAGTGCATCGCGTGGGTGAGGACCGAGACCTTGGCCTCCTCCGGTGCCACGAGGGAGCCTTCGAACCAGATCAAGCCGGTATCCACGGCCGACGTACTGGACGGAGCGGGTTTGGATTCTACCGCCATGCGAACCTCCTGAAAGCCTGGGGCCATCATACGGCCCCGCGCGGCGGCGGCCGGCGACGCCGAGCGACAAGCGGACAAGCGCCGATGCTGTTCTGAACGTAGCTGCGAGCCTGGCAACCGGGACGCTGTGGTGGGGTCTGCGCGCACCTTCGGCGGAAGGCGGGCGGCTGCCCGCGCCGTCTGGCCGCGGGTACACTACCCTCATGAACATCCTGGTAACTGGAGGGGCCGGCTACATCGGCAGCATCACGGCCGAGCGACTCCTCGCGCGAGGCCACGACGTGGTGGTGCTCGACAACCTGGTGACCGGCCACCGCGACGCCGTACCCGACGGCGCCGCGTTCGTGCAAGGCGACGTCGCCGACGCGGACATGGTCGGCTACGCCCTCGACGAGCACGAGGTGGAGGCGGTGCTGCACTTCGCCGCCTACTCGCTGGTCGGTGAGTCGATGCAACGGCCGCTCGCCTACTTCCGCAACAACGCGGCCGGAAGCCTGGCGCTGCTGGAGGCGATGCTGGCGCGCGACGTCCGGCGCCTGGTGCTCTCCTCGACGGCCGCGCTGTTCGGTGCGCCCGACCGCCTGCCCGTCGGCGAGGACGCACCCGTCCGCCCCGAGAGCGTCTACGGCGAGTCCAAGGCCCTGATCGAACGGATGCTGCACTGGTTGCAGCGCACCGCGGGCCTCGGCTACGCCACCCTGCGTTACTTCAACGCCTCGGGGGCGAGCGAGCGCTTCGGCGAGGACCATCGTCCCGAGACCCACCTCATCCCCCTGGTGCTGCAGGTCGCTGCCGGCACACGCGAGCGGATCGAGGTGTTCGGCGACGACTACCCGACCCCCGACGGCACCGCCATCCGCGACTACATCCACGTGCTCGACCTGGCGGAGGCTCACGTGCTGGCCGTGGAGGCCCTCGCCCCGGGCGACGCGCGTGCGTACAACCTGGGCAACGGGCAGGGCTTCTCGGTACGCGAGGTCGTGGAGGTGTGCCGCCGCGTCACGGGCAGGCCCATCGAGGAGCATGTCGTGCCCCGGCGCCCCGGCGATCCGCCGGTCCTGGTGGCGGATTCCGGGCGCATCCAGCGCGAGCTGGGCTGGCGGCCGGAGCATCCGGACCTCGAGGCCATCGTGGCCTCGGCGTGGGCCTGGGCGCAGGCGAATCCCGGTGGCTACGAGGCCTGACGGCGCCGTGCCGGCAGTGTCGATCGGCCCGCTGTGGAAGCCGGTTCTCATCCCCGCCTGTGTTATGAATGGCGGGTCACGGCAGCGCCCACCGCACAGGTCCAGGTCGGACCTGAGCGCCGTGGTGGACGGGCGCCGGCAGCGGAATCGCCGGGGCCGAGGGTGGGGCGTCATGCTAAGCTGTGCTGATTTGGAGAATGCCATGAGACGACTCGTGTTCTCGCTCGTGCTGGTGCTTGCGTCAGCGGCGTTCGCCCAACAGAGCGCCGAACTGAGCGGCATCATCAAGAGCGAGCAAGCGCTTCCGGATGGCACCCGGGTAGCCATCCACGTAGTGGACAACAACAACGTCTGGGGCCTCGAGGTCGCCAGCGTGGCGCCCGTGGCCGGAACGTTCAAGATCGTCGCCAAGCCGATCGCCGCCGATCAGCTGCGACCCTTCCGGAGCGGTGCGGTCCTCCTGCCCGGGCTCCAGAACGAGTACACCGTCAAGGCGGCCGACGGCTCCGGCGACCAGGTGAACTTCGCGGTCGGCCGGATCAACATGTACGTCGACAAGAACGGCAACGGCGTGTTCGACCGCGTCACCGATCCATGGTTCATCGGCGTCCCCAGCCTCGAGAGCCCGGTGGGCTTCTTCAGCCTGCTCTACGTGGATCGCAACGCGGTGCTCACCGGCGGGGGCGCGACCCTGGACCTAGAGAAGGGGTGGAACATCTTCACCGTCCGTTTCCCTGGCGACAAGCCGGTGTACGCGGTGCAGTCCAGCGTCAGCGACATCTCCCTCGACGTGTTCCTGCCCTGAGCGCGGTGGGTCCGCGCCCGGTGCCGGGCGCGCCCACGCGGGGGGAGCGTACCCTCTAGAAGCCGTGCTCGCCGACAGTTCCCCCTCGGCGGAGCCTGCTACGCTTGGACCATGAGCGTATACGAGGGGACCTTCCAGGCTGCCGGACTGCGGTTCGCCGTCGTCGCCAGCCGCTTCAACGACCTCATCACCCGCAAGCTCCTGGAGGGTGCCCTGGACGGGCTCAAGCGCCACGGTGTCGACGAGGCATCGATCGACGTGGCGTGGGTTCCCGGGGCCGCGGAGATCCCGCTGGCCGCGAAGCGCATGGCTGAGAGCGGCCGCTACGCGGCCGTGGTCACGGTGGGCGCGGTGATCCGGGGCGCGACCAGCCACTACGACGTGGTGTGCTCCATGGTGGCGAACGGCGTGGCCCGGGCTGCGTTCGAGACGGGCGTCCCGGTGATCTTCGGGGTGCTCACCACCGATACGCTCGAGCAGGCGCAGGAGCGCGCCGGCAGCAAGGCGGGCAACAAGGGCTTCGAGGCGGCCATGGCGGCCGTCGAGATGGCGACGCTGTTGAAGCAGCTGGTCTGAAGGACCGTAGGTCGCGGCGCGCGGCGCCGCGGCAGCCGAGGAGGGGGAGGATGCAACGATTCGGAGCGGCCCAACTGGGGGTCATCCTGGCGTACCTGGGCACCGTCGTGGTCAACGCGCTGGCGATCACCCTGCCGATCGGCGGGTTGAGCACCCAGGAGGTTTCGGCGTTGTACCCGGCGCTGTTCGTGCCGGCCGGCTACGTCTTCTCGATCTGGAGCGTGATCTACCTCGGTCTGGCCGCGTACGCGGTCGCCCAGGCCGTGCCCCCACTGGTGCGCGAGGAGCGCATTCGCTCCGTCGCCTGGTGGTTCGTGCTGTCCGGCATCCTGAACAGCGTCTGGCTGGTGCTGTGGCAGACGCTGCACCTGTACTGGACGGTGCCGGTGATGCTGGCGCTGCTGCTGACGCTCCTCGTCATCTACCGTCGGCTCCGCGTCGGCGCGCCGGCGAGCGGAGCGGAGCGCTGGCTGGTACGGCTCCCGTTCAGCATCTATTTGGGCTGGATCAGCGTGGCCACCATCGCCAATATCAGCGATGCCCTGCTCCACGCAGGCTGGGGCGGGTGGGGTCTTTCGGACGTCAGCTGGGCGGTCGTCATGCTCGTGGTCGCGACCGCGCTCGGTGTGATCCTGGTTCTCCGCGAGCGGGACGTGGCGTATGTGCTGGTGCTCGTATGGGCGTTCGTAGGAATCGCCGTCGCGCAGCGGCAGGAGCCCGTGGTGGCGAGCGCCGCCCTCGTGGCCGCCATCCTGCTCGTGCTGGTGGTCGTGACGTGGGCTGCTCGGGGGGGTCGCGGCGTGGCGCGGGCGCCTCGTCGAGGCGCCGCCTGAGCACCTGCCCGGCGGTATACTCGTCCCGAGGTGAGCGAAGAGCCAAAGCACACCTACACCGCGCTGGAGATCGTGGAGGAGTTCTTCCCCGCAACGCCGGCGCGGTTGGTTCCCCGCGAGCACGCCTACCGGCTGGAGCGTGACGATGGCGGCGATGTCCGTGTGGTGGACGCGGCCGGCACCGAGCGGCTGCGGATGACGCCGGTCGAGCGCGCTGGCGAGGACGGCGCGCACCTGTGCTGCGATCTGTGCCACACCAGCTCGCCCCGTGAGCACCTGCACCTCATGCGATCCGAGGTGCCGGGGTCGTCGGGTCGGCGGTTCCGCTACCTGATGGCCTGCCGTGACACGGACGCCTGTGAGGCGCGCCGCCTCGACGACGGCCCCGTCGAGCTCCTTCTCCGCTCCCGTTAACCCTGATTCGACTCCAGACGCTGCAGCAGCGCGGCCACCCGTTCCGGGAAGCGCTTCCGGAGGCGCGCCTTGCGGAGGTTCTCGCGGGCGATCCAGCGGGCATCGGGGTCGGAGCCCTCGATCAACTCCTCCAGCATGGCGAAGCCTTCCTCCGGGCGCGCCGTCGTCACCACGCTGAGGGTGTAGCCCAGCCCCTGGCGAAGCGTACGGAGCCCACCCGAGCTCCGCCTGCGCGAGGCCAGGAAGCGTGCGAGCACCTCCCGGTGCAGGTCGGCGGCGGCGTCGGCCAGCTCGGGGATGGCGACGACGGCGGGCTCCGCCACCGCGGCCACCACCGCCCTGAGCTCGAGCGGTCGCCCGCGCCGGGCCAGCCCCTGCAGCGCCTTCAGGGTCTGGGCGCGGCGTGCCAGCAGCAACCGCTGGAGGCTCCTGGCCGCGGCCTCCCGCAATCGCCAGCGCGGATCGCTGGCGGCGGTCACCGCGAGCTCCAGGGCCGCGTCGGTTCGGTCGTCGGCCACGCACGCGACGGCAGCGGCCCCGACGGTCCCGCAGAACGCGACGAACTCCCCCGGATCGCCGCTGGGGGCGCGGCGGGCGCTGAGGCCGGCCAGCGCGGCGCAGAGGTCCCACCAGGGTGCCGGCTCGCGGGTCGCCCGCTCCGCGACCTCTTCGGCGAACAGGTCGGCCAGCTCGAGGTTGCCGCGTGGCCCGGGCAGATGGCTGTGCTCGAGCAGCACGGTGCGCACCGGAGCATCGGCCAGCGCGACGCCGTAGCGGTCGAGGGCGGCTCGCAGCGCTTCGGTCGGCATGGTGGAGCGTGCCGTCATGCCCCAGTCTGGCGTCCGGCGGCGCCCGGGACGGACGCGCCCGTCACCGTTGCGCGACGCGGCGCGGGCGCAGCGCGGAGCACGGCCGTCCGGTTGCGTGTCGCGGCCGCCGGCGCGCACTAAGCTGGGGGTCGGGTCTGCAGGTCGACTCGGCGAGCGCACGCGACTTCGGCGCCGGGCGGGCCAGGGAGGGACGGTGAGCGGCATGGCGGAGGCGGCGACCTCACCCCAGGGTGCCACGCAGCTGGGACGCGCACGACTTCTCGAGCACTGGCAGGACGAGGGCGACTCGGCCTACCTGTACGCGGGACTGGCGCGGCGTGCCCGGGATGCGGAGGTGCGCGGCACGCTGGAGCGGCTGGCGAACGACGAGCGTGGTCACCAGAAGGTGTTCGCGTCGATGCTGGACGATGTGCCGCGCTTCGCGCCCTCGGCGCGCGCACGGCTCCTGCTCTTCGCTTCGCGCATGCTCGGACGTCGCCTGGTCCTGGCGCTGGCCACCAACGAGGAGGGCCGGGAGGTCGCGCGCTTCTTGCAGGAGGCCCGGGCGGGCGTCGACGAGCCGTGGGTTCGCACGCTGGCCCGCGAGTCGGCCCATCACGCCAGCACGCTGGCCCGTCTGAGCGGGACGTCGGGCGATCCCTGGCACCACGTCGACTCCGGCGGCCGGCTGCGCAACCTCGTCTACGGCTTCAACGACGGGCTCACCGCCAACTTCGGCCTGATCGCCGGCATGCTGGGGGCGGCCATCCATCGCGACGTGGTGCTGCTGAGCGGCTTCTCCGGGCTGCTGGCCTCCTCGTTGTCGATGGCGGCGAGCGGCTACCTGGCATCGCAGAGCCAGCGCGAGGTCGACGAGAACGAGATCAACACCCAGCGCGCCGAGCTCATGCTGTTCCCGCAACGCGAGGAGGACTACCTCGCCGGCCTGTACCAGGAGAAGGGGCTCACCGATGCGGAGGCGCGCAGCGCGGCCCGACGGGTGATGAGCGATCCCGAGGTGGCGCTGCGCGAGCTGGCGCGGGAGAAGCTCAAGATCGGCGAGGAGGTCGACTCGCCCCTGGTGGAGGGCGCGACCACCGGTCTGGCGACCGTCTTCGGTGCGCTCGTGCCGATCGTGCCGTTCTTCTTCGGCGGTGGCGCGGCAGCGGCCTGGAGCGCCTTCGCTCTGGCGATGGCGATGCACTTCGTGGTGGGCGCTGCCCGCAGCGTCTTCACCGGGCGGCCCTGGCTCCGCAGCGGCCTCGACATGTTCGCGGTCGGCCTGGGAGTCGCCGCCTTCGGCTACCTGCTCGGGTACCTGCTGACCGGGGCCTTCGCCGGCGGCTGAGGCCGGGACTGGCCCAGCTGCTAGGCTGGAAGCACGATGCAAGCGACAGGTCACGCTCCGGTCGCGCCGGTGTCCCCGTCGCGGGGGATCGCACGGCGACGCTGATGGGGGGGTTTCGAGCCTCCTCGCTCGGCGCGGGCGCCATCATCCTGGCGTTCCTGCTCCTGCTGTTCCACCGCTACGGTACCGGCCTGCTGTTCCTCGTTGTCGGTGCCGGCCTCCTTTGGTACAGCCGCATGGAGCGCGAAGCAAAGGAGCGCGCCGCCAGGGAACGCGAGCAGGCCGAGGGAGCGCCGTCGGGAGACACCGGGGCAGCACCGGAGACGCCTGCGAGCGAGAGCGGCGCCGCGGCGGCCGGCGACGGGGGCTCCGGTCCCGACCATCCCCTGGGCGAGAGCGACGAGCGGCGTGAATGACGGGCAAGGACGGGCTCGCCAGAGTGCGGTAAGAGGTTCGTCAGTGGCGCGGCGCTAGGCTTGCACCATGAAGGACGGGTCTCGCTCCATGAAGCGGTTCTCGGATACCGAGCTCCAGGCGATGGTGACGCGCTACGAGCGCGCCGTCTTCGCCGGAACCTCCAGCCACCGCGACGTGGTCAAGTTGATCGCGGCCGAGCGCGAGATCCTTCGCCGCGAGGCGAAGCGCGTCACACAGACGGTGCGCGAGGAGCGCGCCATGCGCACCGCGTCGAGCAGTGAGGGTTGGCTCTCGGTAAAGAGCGGCGGCGAGAAGCTCCGCGGTCCCAACTGAGCGACGGTTGCGGCGCGGGTGCCTGCGGCTCAGTGCCCAGGGCCGCCGGCCGGACCGTCCCCCGTGGTCAGCCTCAGTCCCACCAGCACCGGATCATGATCGGACGCTCGAAAGGCGCCCGGCAGCACCGTGATTGCCGGCCCCCCGTCTCCGAAGGCGCTCACCAGGGGTGATTCGTCGGCGTCGATGTGCCAGATCGCCGCGCCCTCGAGATGCGGCGCCAGCGAGGGGCTCGCCAGGACGTAGTCGAGGGTGCCCGACAAGCCGTCGAAGACGTAGCTGTAGCGGCGCGCCGCCGGAACCAGCCGGTCGGCGTTGACGTAGCCGGCCGCGGCGAACCGGCGCAGCGGAGGCTCGCCGGCGTAGCTGTTCAGGTCGCCTGCCACCAGCACGCCGACGTCACCGGGCCGGCGAGCGAGCCGGTCGGCGAACGCCAGCACCGCCTCGGCCTGGGCGCTGCGTCGCAGGTTCCAGCAGCCGAAGCCGTGATCGACGTCGCCGGCCGCGGGGCAGCCGCCCTTCGACTTGAGATGGACCGTCAACAGCGTGAAGGTGCCGCCACCGGTGACGCGGAAGGTGGCCGCCACGGGAGCGCGCTCGAACAGGGGGCGCGGATCGCTGGCGGTGGCGACCAGCTCGAGGCGCGCCGGCCGGTACAGAACCGCCTGCTTGATGCGGTCGTCGCCGACGCCGCCGCGGGGGTCCGGTACGGCCGCGTAGGCATCGGTGTCGAGGCGCGCATTGAGCGCCGCGACCAGCGCGGCCACGCTGCGCGAGCCGTCGTTCTCGACTTCCTGGAGCGCGATCGCGTCGGCATCGAGGCCGGCCAGTGCCGCCGAGAGCTTGGCGCGCTGGAGCGCGAGCTGGGCCCGCGAACGGGCGCCGCGAGCTCCCAGCGTCGTGAAGAAGTTGTGGACATTGAAGGTGGCCACCCGGACCCCGCCCGCGAGCGGTGGCGGCGCGGCCGGACGCGGGTTCGCTGCGACCAGGGTGGGCGGCGCGGTCGGCTCGAGCCGGTAACCTTCGCGGGTCTGGACCACCACGGCCGTCACGTCGCTTACGCGGTCGCCGACGCGGGGCGGGCGGCCGTCCGGCAGCAGGTACGGCACCGGGCGCGGGTCCTGGAGGAGGCTACCGTCGTCCAGCACGATGCGCCGGCCCTGCAACGGCGCCCTCTCGGCCGGTTCCTGCCCCGGTTCACCCTGCGTCGGCGCGAAGAGCCGAGCAACCGCCAGCGTCAGCTCGCCGTAGCGGCCGAGCTCGTAGACGCCCGTGATCGTCAGCGGCCCGGCCAGGTGCACCCGCATCCCCTCGAGCGCCTCCCAGCCACGGGGGTCGTTCATCGGAAGACGCACCTCGCGCGGCGCCGGAACAGGGGCGTGCCCGCAACGCTCGAGGCGCGTCACGCGGGTGAGCTGGGTCAGGGCGCCCGACTCCGAGACCGTTCCCTGGACCCAGACGACCGTTCCCGGGCGGGGTGTGGAGCGGCCGGCCGGCATGCGCACGAACAGCCCGTCCGAGGCGCTGCCGCCACCGGCGCCGACGCCCGCGTCCTGGACGAAGAAGCCGCCGAGCCCCGCACTCCCGGGGAAGGAGGCCGTGACCACCCCCTCCACCCGCACCGACCGTGCCTCCAACGGGGAGCGCGCTCCTGTTCCTTGCACGGTCGCAATCGCGGTGGTCCCTCCCGGGCATGCCGCGGACGCGCCCGTCCAAGCGGCCGCGAGCCCGACCAGGAGGAGGGTGAGGACGCCGCGACGCATGGGACCAGTCTACCGGCCGGTGGGGAGCGTGCCGGAGGGGCTCGAGCTCCGCGGGCGGAACCCGAAGGTGCGCTCCGTGGTGGCCGGACCGGCGCCGCTCGCGCTGTAGGCTGGGGCATGCCGATCCGCGACGACCTCATCCTGCGCATGCTCGACCAGGTGAGCGAGGTTGTGGCGCGCGTGCTGACCGGCCGAAGCGCGGATGCGCTATTGCAGGCGGAGCAGGAGCTGGCCAGCGCCTACCAGCAGCTCACGGGCTCCGGCCGGGCGCTGGTGCGGCGCCTCTCGTCGGAACAGCTGCTGGCGATCCTGGGGGCGCCCTCCAGCTTCCACCGCGAGCGGGGGTACGTGCTAGCCAGGTTGTTGGAGGCCGACGCCGCTCTCGTCGACGCCCGTCGGAGCGCCGCGGCGGTCGGCAGCGGGACAGGCGAGGGGGAGGACCCCTCCTCCGACGCGGGTGTGGCCCGGCTCAAGGCCCTCGACCTGTACCTGGAGGCGTCCCGAGCGGGTCTCGACGAGGAAGATCTCGAAGCCCGTATCGATGCCTTGAAGGCCGCCCTGGCCGAGCTGGAGCTGCCTGCGTCGAGCCATTGGCGCCTGTTCGACCACGCCGCCGCGGCCGGCCGCTACGCGGAGGCGGAGGACCTGCTCTTCGACGGGCTCGAGCGCTTCGGAACCGATCGCGACGTGGCGGAGCGTGGCCGCGCTTTCTACCGCGAGCTGGACGGCCGGTCCGACGCCGAGCTGGAGGCGGGCGCCCTGCCGCGTGGCGAGGTGGGGGAAGGTCGCGCCGCGTTCGAGGCGGAGCTCTCCCGGGCCACCTTGCCGGGAGCGAGCTAGCCGCCGTGGCGCTCGGACGCTGGGCCTCGAAGCGGGCGCGCGCCATGCCCGCGAGCGTGTTCGCCACCATGGACGCTGCCAAGGCCGACGCCCGGCGTCGCGGCCTCGACGTCATCGACCTGTCGATCGGCTCGTCCGACCTGCCGCCCCCGCCGGGAGCCGTCGACGCGCTCAGGCGCAGCGCCGACGATCCGGCGAGCTACGGCTACTGCCTACAGGCCTGTACCCGTCCGCTGCGCGAGGCGGTGGTGCGCTGGCACGCGGGCCGTTACCCGGACGCGCCCGCTCTCGACCCGGACGCCAACGTGCTGCCGCTGATCGGCTCGCAGGAGGGACTGGCCCACCTGCTCCTGGCCGTGGCCGACCCGGGCGACACGGTGCTGATGCCCGACCCCGCCTACCCGTCGTACTTCGGCGCGGCCGCCCTGGCGGGCCTCACCCGGGTGGCGATGCCGCTGCTCGAGGAGAACGGCTTCCTCCCGGATCTCGATGCGATCCCTACCGAGGCGGCCGACGCGGCGAGGGCGCTGGTGCTGAGCTACCCGAACAACCCCACCGCCGGCGTCGCCGACGAGGCCTTCTTCCGGCGGGCGATCGCGTTCGCCCGGGAGCGTGGAACGCTCCTCATCCACGACTTCCCCTACGTCGATACCGTCTTCGGGGACTACCAGGCTCCTTCGCTGCTGGCGCAGCCCGGCGGCCTGGATACCGGCATCGAGCTCTACTCCTGCTCCAAGAGCTTCCATCTGGCGGGTCTGCGCATGGGCTGGGCGGTGGGGCACGAGGATGCCATCGCAGCGCTCGCCCGCGTCAAGGGCGCCGTCGACTTCAACCAGTACCTCGGGGCGCAACGCGCCGCGATCGCGGCGCTCCAGCAACCGCGGGAGCGCTTGCGGGCCGACGCCGAACGGTTCCGGCAGCGGCGCGACGCGCTGGTCGGGGCGCTGAACGACGTGGGCTGGTCGACGCCGTCGCCGCAGGCGAGCATGTACGTCTGGACGCGACTGCCCGCCGGGCACCACGACTCGTTCTCCTTCAGCCTCGACCTGGTCAGGCGGGCTGGCGTGGCCGTGGCGCCGGGGCGAGCCTTCGGCGGGCGTGGCGAGGGGTACGTGCGCTTCGCGCTGGTGCAGGAGCCGGAGACGCTGCGTGAAGCGGTGGAGCGGATCCGCCGGACGCTCGACTGAGGCTGCGCCTTCAGGCGTCCCGGCTGGGGTCGTCGGAGCCGGAGAGCGCCCCGCCGTTGCCATCCGGGCCTTCGTCACCCCTCGTGCTGCGCTCGGTCGTAGCCGAGAACGTCGGCGGGAGCGGCGCCGTAGTCGGTGCGTCCGCTTGCGGTAGGTCGGGCGACGCGCCCCGGCGCTTGTGACGCACCTCCCAGAGCCCCTGCACGTTGATGCCGAAGTGCGCCACCATCGCGGGCAGCAGGCTGCCGGTGGAGCGGGTGAGCACGCCGAACGTCAGCCCCGCGACGGCGGCGAACACCGGGTAGGCCCAGCCGCGCCGCGGCACCGGGTGGAACAGGCCGAAGACGGCCGCCTGCCCCAGCAGCCCGATCACCGGCAACAACGCGCCCCGAAAGAACAGCTCCTCGGCGCCGGCGGTGACGGCGGCCAGCACCACTGCGGTCGCGGGCGGGAGCTCGACCGAGCGGAGCGTGTCCTCGAGCAAGCGGCTCGCGTAGCGGAAGGAGGGAACGGTGCGCTCGAGCAGCCAGGCGGCGCCCAGCAGGATCGCGCCCACTACCACCCCCGCGACGAGCTGCCCCCCGATGCCGAGCCGTGGCGTGTAGGGGAAGGGCCGCACCAGCAGCCACGCGCCTCCGAGGGCGCCGAGCACGAGGCTGGGGAGGAACAGCAGAGCGCGGCGCACGGGGTCAGTCTACGGCGCCGGCCCCATCGCCCGGGACCCGGCATCCGGTCGGCCCCCGACGAAGCCCCGGCTAGCGGTGGCGCTTCTGGCGCCAGCCCTGCGCCGCGGCGTAGCGCTGCAGCAACGCCGCCGCCTCGTCGGGGGTGGCGACGTCGCCGACCGCCTCCGCCTCGCGCACCAGCCGCAGCGCCTCCCCGACCCTCGGCCCCGGCCCGATGTCGAGCACTCGCATCACCGCTTCGCCGTCGAGGAGCGGTGGGCGCTCGGGGGCCTCGGCGAGGATGGCCAGCACCTGGGCCAGGGCCAGGCGGTACGCCCGCCGGTTCGCCTCGCTGGCGAGCGGCCCGCGGGCCGCTTCGCGGTCGGCGATCATGAGCTCGAGCAGGTCGGGCAGGAGCTCGCCGCGGCGGTGCACGAAGCGCCGGGCGGCACGCTCGTTCTGGGGCAAGGGCAGCATGTGGTAGCGCACCAGCAACCCCACCCTTCGGACGCGCGCCTGAGGCTGGCGCAGGCGCGCGAGGGCCGAATGCGCCAGGCGTTGCCCCAGGCGGGCGTGGCCGTAGAAGTGGGTGCGGCCGTCCTCGCCTCGCGCCTTCGTGGCGGGCTTGCCGATGTCGTGCAGCAACGTGGCCCAGCGCAGCGCGGCATCGGCGTCGGGGAAGCCCTGAACCAGCCTGTGGAGCGCTTCGAGCGAGTGGCGCAGCACGTCGAGGTGGTGGAAGCCCCCCTGCTCCACGCCCCGGCACATGGCGAGCTCCGGCAGCACCGCGTCGAGCAGCCCGACCTCGCCGGCGAGCAGCAGCCCGCGCGCCGCCGAGGGGTCGAGCAGGAGCAGGTCCAGCTCGTCGCGGATTCGCTCCCAGGCGGGCAGGGGCCGCTCGCCGTCGGATTGCTGGCGTGCCAGGCGGAGGACGGCGTCGCGCGTGGCGGGCTCGAGCTCGAGGCCCAGCGTGGCCGACAGCCGCACGCCCCGCAGCGGGCGCAGCGGGTCCTCTGCCAACGATGTTTCCGAGGTCATCCGCAGGCGCCGCGCCCGCAGATCGGCGATGCCCCCCAACGGGTCGATGAGATGCCCGTCGAGCTCCGCAGCCACGGCGTTGACCGTGAAGTCGCGGCGGCGCAGCTCCTCCTCAAGCGGTCCGGATAGCGGCGTGTAGTCGCAGGTCAGCTCGCCGGCGACGACCCGCCAGTGCCCCCGGCCGGCGTCGATCGCGAAGGCCGTGGCCGCGCCGCCCGCGGCGTCGAGAGCCGCGCTCGCGCGCCGGGCCTCCTCCTCCGGATGCGGGACGATCCAGTCCACGTCGCGCGCCGGCGTGCCGAGCAACGCGTCCCGGACGGCCCCTCCCACCAGGTAGCCGCGGGTGGGGTGCGGCGTAGACTGGGGCATGGCGATGCGCTCCGGAGGCGAGGAACGGCGCAACCACCGCATGGCTCCAATTACAGCACTCCGGTCTCGAGTTTCACGGTGAGCTTGCACATCGGGCTCACCGGCAACATCGGATCCGGCAAGTCGAGCGTTGCCCGTCTTCTACGGGAGCGGGGCGCCGCTGTCATCGATGCCGACGCGCTGGCGCGCGAAGCGACCGAGGACCGGGGCGTGCTCGACGCCATCGCTCGCGATCTCGGGGCGGAGCTCGTCGCGGGGGGCCGGCTCGACCGTGCCGCTACCGCGCGACGCGTCTTCCGCGATCCCGAGGCGCGGCGGCGCCTCGAGCGGATCGTGCATCCGTGGGTGCGCAGAGCCACCGCGGAGCGTATGGAAGCGCTCGAGCGCTTGCCGGAGCCTCCGCCGGTGATCGTGCTCGACATCCCGCTGCTCTACGAGAGCGGGCTCGACCGGGGACTCGACGCCGTCATCGTCGTCATCGCGCCGCTCCGGGACCGGGTGGCGCGTGTGGTCGCCCGGAGCGGTCTCAGCGAGCAGGAGGTCCGGTCCCGCGACGCCGCCCAGATGCCGCTGGAGGCCAAGGCGGCGCGTGCGGATTTCGTGGTGGACAACGGCGGCACGCCGGAGGAGCTGGAGGTGCGTGTCGACGCGGTCTGGAACGGGCTTCTCGAGCGGGCGGCCGCACGGCGCTGATCGGACGAAAACGGGCGGCCCCACGCCCGGTCGGGGGTGTGAGGCCGCCTTATCGTTGCGCCGGGTGCGCGGAGGCGTAGACCGCCTCTCCGTCACCGGCGCGGCGTCGAAGAGCCTACCAGTGCACCTGCGTCATGCCGTGACCGGTGATGGTGTCGCCGCTGACCTGCTGGTACGACACGGCTCCCCCGAGGCGCCCCGCCACGAAGTCGAGGTACTTCTGAAGGGCGTCGGTCGCCGCCTGCACCTTGGCGATGTCGAGGCCCTGCGACCCACCCATCCCTGCCAGGGTCTGGAGCCCCATCACCAGCGAGGCACCGAGGTTCTTCATGTTGGCCTGGGCATCGGTGAGCGTGAAGCTGTGGGCACCGGAAGGCACCTTCTGGCGCATGGACTGCAGCGTGGCCGGCAGCCCGCCGCCGTTCTGCATGGCCTGCAGCACGGCATCGAGAGCCGTCTTGTTGGTCGCGACGAAGGCGTGCCCGTCGGCGACCGTCGTCGACAGGGTGACGCCCGGCGCAAGCGCGTAGCTCGTCACCGTCAGCTTGCCCACCTGGTGCGTCTCGGGCTTCGCCGGCGCGCCGTTGCCGCTGGGGTTGGTGAAGCTCGCCAGCTGGCCGGCGAGCTTGGTGAAGAGGTCGCTGAGGCCCGCCGTCGCGGCCGCGTCGTCCTTGCTCTTCAGCACGAACACGCTGGCACCCAGGAGGTCGCTGCTCGGCATGCCGGCCTGCTGGGGCGCCGGCGCCGGGGTGGAGATGGTCGCGACGTTCGGACCGGTCCAGCCGAAGAGGTCCTTCTGCAGGTCGACGCCGGCCATGCTCTGGACGAACTGGTTCAGGTCGGTGACGCCGAGCTGGGGAGCGCTGGCGACGAGGCCGCCGAGGTAGCTCCACCAGTCACCCAGGCTGAGCGAGCTGCTGCTCACGCTGATGGCATCCGGGGGCACGAAGGCGAGCGGGTCGGTGGAGGCAGGGGCGTTCGAGGACAGCATGGCGAAGAGCGCGGGGTCCTTGCTGGACGGTCCGAGCTTGCGGACGTCCTGCGATTCGATGCCGGCCGCGGTGAACCGGCTGACGCCAGCGCTGGTGCCGATGGTGTCCAGGGCGTCCGTCAGCCGCTTCGCCAGGGCGTCCATACCCTGGGCGGCCACGAGCGGCTGCACCGTGCCGGCGACGGGGGAAAGCGCCAGGTACGTGACGACCTGACCGTTGCCGAGCGTTCCGAGGGTGGCCTTGTAGCCGGCGGAGTCGGTGAACGCGGGCTCGTTGGAACCCTGCTTACGGCGCAGCACGCCGCGCAGCACGTCGGGGTTGTTGGAGAGCGCCACCAGCGCCCCGTCCTGGGCGTAGGCGAGTTGTGTGGTGGTGCCGTCGCCGTTGTCGACGGTCTCGACGTAGAAGGTGATCGAGCCCTCGGTGAGCTTCTGGACCGTCGACAGCTTCGCCTGGTCGGCGATCAGCTTGGCGGCCGCCTGCTGCGCCTTGGCGTCCACGCGCGCCACGAACACCACCGCCGGCAGCGGGTTCCCCTGGCTCATCGAGACGGCCAGGTAGGCCTCGTTGCCGAGCACGTCGAGGGGGGCGAGCCCCTGCAGCTCCTTGGGCAGCTGGCTGAGGTTGGGCAGCTTGGCCGACTGCTCCGCCTTCTGCTCGGTCGACGCGAAGGCCGCCTGGAAGGCCTTGCCGACACCGAGCCGTTCGAACTCATCGATGAACGGCTGGATCTTGGCCTGCTCCTGGCTGAGCCCCTGCACCCCGATGGCGGCCACGGTGCCGGCCGGCAGCAGGGAGCTGAGCGACTGGGCCATGGCGCCCGAGACGACGGCGAGGAGGAGGGCGATGAGGATGATTCGCACGCGATTCATGGGACCTCCCGAGGTGGCGACGACGGGCGCGCCGCGTCGGCGGCGCGTTAGGGCCCACTATACGAGCCGTCTGTCCAGGCTCCTATGGCGTACGTCCCACCGCGCTCCGTGATCACGTGGACCGGGAGAACGGCCGGAGGCCGCTCTGTGGGAGGGGCCTCCGGCTGCGGTCTGCCACGGTCAGCGCCACGCGGGAACCGCGCAACGCCCTGGTAGGCCTAGTCGCCGCGCACCTTCGCCAGGCTCTGCCGTGCGGCCTGCGCGACGTGCTCGGGCGTGAAGCCGTACTCCTTCATGACGCGTTCGCCGGGGGCGGACTCTCCGAAGCGGTCGACGCCGAGGATGACGCCGTGGTCGCCGGCGTAGCGTTCCCAGCCGAGGGTGGCGCCGGCTTCGACGGTGACGCGGGCTTTGACGTCGGGGGGTAGGACGCTGTCGCGGTATTCGGGGTCCTGGGACTGGAAGAGCTCCCAGCTCGGGAGGCTGATGACGCGGGTGTGGACGCCTTCTTGTTCCAGGGTGGTGCGTGCTTCGAGGCAGAGGGAGACTTCGGAGCCGGTGGCGATGAGGAGCACGTCGGGGCCGGTGTCGTTGTCTTCCTTGGCGAGGACGTAGCCGCCGCGGGCGACGCTGCCTTCGGGGACGTCGAGGGCGGGGAGGTTCTGGCGGGTGAGCGCGAAGGCGACGGGCCCGCCTTGGTGTCGCATGGCTTCGGCCCAGGCCTGGGCGGTCTCGTTGGGGTCGGCGGGGCGTAGGACGGTGACGTTGGGGATGGCGCGGAGCGCCATGATCTGGGCGATGGGTTGGTGGGTGGGGCCGTCGCCTCCGAGGCCGATGCTGTCGTGGGTGAAGACGTAGAGCACGTGTTGGCGCATGAGGGCGCCGAGGCGGAGGGCGGGGCGGAGGTAGTCGGAGAAGATGAGGAAGGTGGCGACGAAGGGGCGGATGCCGCCGTGGAGGGCGAGGCCGTTGCCGATGGCGGCCATGGCGTGCTCGCGGATGCCGAAGTGGAGGATGCGTCCGCCGTAGTGGCCGGGGGCGATGGACTCCGCGCCGTCGATGTCGGTGTGGTTGGAGCCGGCGAGGTCGGCGCTGCCGCCGATGAGCTCGGGGACGTGGGGGGCGATGGCGTTGAGCGCTTGCTGTGAGGCCTTGCGGGTGGCGAGCTGGGTGCCGGTGTCGTAGTGGGGGAGGTCGGCGTCGAAGCCGTCGGGGAGGGTGCCGGTGAGGGTGCGCTCGAGCTCGCGGGCGAGGTCGGGGTGCGCCTGGCGGTAGCCTGCCATGAGCTCGTTCCAGGTGCGTTCGGCTCGTTCGCCTTCGGTGATGACCTCGCGGTAGTGCTTGAGCACGTCGTCGGGGACGGTGAAGGGGGGCCAGTCGATGCCGAGGTTGGCCTTGGCGGCCTTGGCTTCTTCGTCGCCGAGGACGGACCCGTGCACGGCGCTGGTGCCCTGTTTGTGGGGGGCGCCGTAGCCGATGATGCTCTTGATGGCGATGAAGCTGGGGCGGTCGGTCTCGGCGCGGGCGGCGTCGAGGGCGGCTTGGACGGCGTCGATGTCGTTGGCGTCGTCGACGGCTTGGACGTGCCAGCCGTAGGCGCGGTAGCGGGCCTGGACGTCTTCGGTGAAGGTGATGTCGGTGTGGCCGTCGATGGAGATGCCGTTGTCGTCGTAGAGCACGATGAGCTTGCCGAGTTGGTGGTGGCCGGCGAAGGAGGAGGCTTCGCTGGAGATGCCTTCCATGATGTCGCCGTCCGAGGCGATGACGTAGGTGTGGTGGTCGATCACCTCGAAGCCCGGGCGGTTGAAGCGCGCGGCGAGGTGGGCTTCGGCGAGCGCCATGCCCACGGCGGTGCTGATGCCCTGGCCGAGCGGGCCGGTGGTGGTCTCGACGCCGGGGGTGTGCCCGACCTCGGGGTGGCCGGGCGTCCGGCTGCCCCACTGGCGGTAGCGCTCGAGCTCCTCCATGGGCAGGTCGTAGCCGGTCAGGTGCAGCAGGCTGTACTGGAGCATCGAGCCGTGGCCGGCCGATTGCACGTAGCGGTCGCGGTCGGCCCAGGAGGGGTTCTTGGGGTTGTGCTTCATGACGTGCCGGTAGAGCACGTAGCCGAGCGGCGCGGTGCCCATGGGCATGCCGGGGTGGCCGTCGCCCGCCGCCTGGGTGGCGTCGATGACGAGCGCGCGGATGGCGTTGACGGCGCGGCTCCGGAGCGTGTCGCTGCTGCCGCTGGTGCGAACTTCGGTCATGCTGCCTCCTGATCGCCGGGAAGCGGGCCCGATCCGCGCCCGGCCGACCCACCATAGCAGCGAGGTGCGGCCGCCGGCGTCGTGCCGTCCACCCGTTCCCGTCGGGTTTCCCCGGCTGCTAGGCGGGACCGGAAGGTGTGCTGTCCGTGCGCTCGCGCCGTCTCAGGATGTCGTTCCGGACGCGCGCGCCGGTCTCCCAGTGGCGACGCTCCAGGTCGGTCTCCACCCGCAGCTTCGGCACGGGTGTGGGCCGGCCGTCCTCCCCGATCGCGACGAAGTTGAGGTGTCCGATGGTACACAGGCGGCGCTCGCCGGTGATGGGGTTCTCTCCGTGCACCTCACAGCGCACGATCATGCTGGTGGTCCCGGTCCAGGCGACCCGGCTCTTGACCTCCACGATCTCGCCCACGTAGATGGGGTTGCGGAAGTCGACGGGCTCCGTCGACGCAGTCACGGACGCCTGCCGGCAGAAGCGCGCGCAGGCCACGGCCGCGTTGACGTCCATCCACTGCAGCACCACGCCGCCGAAGAGGGTCCCCAGCGGGTTGACCTGGTTGGGGAACACCGTGTCGACGGTGGTCACCCACTCGGACACGCGGACTTCGCTGGGATCGATGGGCACGGCGCCAGTATAGGCGTGGTGGGAGCCGGCGTCCGGACGGGCCACCTGTATACTCGGCGGCGACGCGGGAGCACCACCCCCGCGGCTCGTGGAGGTCGAACCATGGCTAGCCGAGCGCTCTCGACGACGCTCATCCAACGCATCCTCCCGGACCGGACCGGCCGCGGCGCGCTGCGCACCGCGGTGCAGGTCGCGGCCGGCGTGCTGTTCCTCACCGCGCTGGCCCAGGTCCGCGTCCAGCTCGGTCCCGTCCCCTTCACGGGACAGACCCTCGGCGTCTTGCTGCTCGGCGCCGCCTACGGCCTCGGGCTCGGCACCCTCACTGCGGGTGCCTACGTGGTGCTGGGCACGCTCGGCCTGCCGCTGTTCACGGGCTGGCAGGGCGGGGTCGCGCACCTCATGGGGCCGACGGGCGGCTACCTGATCGGCTTCGTGCTGGCCTCGGGACTGCTCGGCTGGCTCGCCGGGCGCGGCTGGGACCGGAGCTACCTCCGCACCGTGGCCGCCATGGTGCTTGCGGAGGTCGCCATCTACGTGCCCGGCCTGCTGTGGTTGCACGGCTTCCTGGGCGGCGGCTGGGCGCAGACGCTGGCGCTGGGGCTGGTGCCCTTCGTGCTGGGCGACGCACTCAAGATGGCGGTGGCGGTGGGTTTGCTGCCGAGTACCTGGCGCCTGCTGGGCGAGCGCTGAGCCGAGCCGTAGTGGGCGACCGCCTGACCGAGACCCAGCGCCGGGCGCGCGAGCGCTTCGGTGCCGCCGCCGAGGCGTACGTCGCCAGCACGTCCCACGCCAGGGGCGCCGATCTGTCGCGGCTGGTGGAGGCCGCGCGTGCACGCCTCGGCGACCTGCGCGGCCGTCGCGCCCTGGACATCGCCACCGGGGGAGGGCACACCGCTCGTGCGCTAACCGAGGCCGGCGCCGCCGTGACCGCGAGCGACCTGACGCCGGCCATGCTTGCCGCGGCCGAGGCGCACCTGAGGGAGGCGCTGCCGGCGGCCGAGCTGAGGTTCGTGGCGGCCGCGGCCGAAGCGCTGCCGTTCGAGGACGCCGCCTTCGACATCGTCACGTGTCGCATCGCCGCACACCACTTCGGGGAGCCGCGCACGTTCCTGGCCGAGGCGAGGCGCGTGCTGGCCCCGGGCGGCGTGTTCCTGCTGGTCGACAACATCGCGCCGGAGGACCAGCGCCTCGGCGAGGCGATGAACCAGGTCGAGCGGTTGCGCGATCCGACGCACGTGGAGGCCTATCCGGTCTCCACGTGGGTGCGCTGGGTGGCGGAGGCAGGGCTCGAGCCGGTCCTGCTGGAGCGCTTCTGGCGCTTCAAGGAGCTCGGGTCCTGGCTGCGTCGGGCCGAGGCTCCGCCCGAGACCGAGGCGGCGTTGCGAAGCCTTCTGGAGTCCGCTGCGGAGGACGTCCGTCGCTACCTGGTGGCTCCGCCGGAGGAAGCCCCGGGTGCAGATCCTCGCTCCGTGCAGGCCCCGGGCCGAGCTGCGGGCGAGGGCGGCGAGCTGCGCCTGCGCCACGAGGTCGTGCTGCTGGCCGCCGTCGCCGCCCCGCTCTGAGGTCCGCACTGGGGCCCGCACTGGGGCCCGCACTGGGGCCCGCACTGGGGCCCGCACTGGGGCCCGCGCGGTCGCCACACGTCGCCGCGCGTCGCCGCGCCGCGGCTGCGTCCGGCAGCGGCCGTACCTCCGACCTCTCGCACCCTGGCACGTACCACGCGTCGCCACGGGAAACGCGCTCCCCAGCCTGAGCCGGGGAGCGCGCCGGTAACCCGCCAGAATCTCGAGGGAACCCTGCGGTTCCTTCTCAACTCTCAAGAAGGCGGTCCTGAGTTACCCTCGACGGGTACCTCCACTGGTCTCTATACCGTTCTCTATTGGGACCACCTCCTTTCCGTGGTAGGTCCACTATACCGTGGCTCGAGGCAATTTGAAGTGGTGTTGCTTCAATTTATCGTGGTGTTGGAGGCAATTAGACGTGGGCCTGGAGATTAAGGGTGACTGCTCGGGGTCCCGGGATTCGCGGGCGCACAGGGTCATGCGTTCTCCTTGGGCGGGGTCGCTGGACGTCGGTACGTTTAGGTGAATCTTGACGCGCGCGTGGAATGCCGAGCAGTCGACTAGGTGAGGTCACCCGGTATCGCGTTACCTTGCCGTTGCTACTTGTGGGGTTGACGGACGCTCTCTGATGCGTCAGCGATGGCCTCTTCGATTTCCTCCACGGTTGCGCTCTGGGTGAGACATTGCCGCAACTCTTCGACGCGGTCGAACGCGGCGTTTGGTTCCACAATGTGCTGGTAGTGGACCTGGATTGGGATGATGGCGGCGGCTGGTTTGCCGGCCCGTTCGATGACGTACTCAGCGCCCGTGCGTGCTACGTGGTCGAGGAGTGCTCCGAGGTGCTGGCGTGCTTCGGTCGCGCTGATGTGCCGCGGCATCTTGGTGTCAAGCATGCCGCATTTCGTAGCCGCGTGTGTGTTGCGTGTAGGAGCGGGGAGCGGTCCGGCAAGGCCGTCGAAGGAGGTTGCCTTGGCCTGCGGGGCCTCACGTTCAACGAGGCGTCGATGGCGCCGGTGGGCGCGGTGCCCAGGCTGGTCGGTAGCGGGGTCAGATCAGCGGTGGCCGTTGGTGGGGTCGTGGGCGTCGTCGGAGAACAGCTCGGGGAGCTCCGGGATCACTCGTGCCGGGCGGCTAAGTGCCACCGCGACTTGGAGGCTCGCGGCTGCTCCGAGTTGGATCCGCGTGCTGGCGGGGTCGGCATCGTTCATGTCTGGCCCTCGGTTTGGTTTGCGTTCTTCGGCGCCTGCCACGGGAGTAGTTTGCGGGATGCGGTCGGGGTAGTCAAGCGGCTGGGTCCCGCGTGTGGGCGCTGGCAGGCAGGGTGCGGCATGATGGTTGTCGTGATGGGGTTGGATCTGGTTGAGGTTGAGGGGGCGGTGCTGGCGGCGTCCGGTGAACTCGGTGCGCGGGCCCTGTGCGAGCGGGTGACGGGTCTGCCGTGGGCTGAGCTGGAGGCCGTGCTGCTGATGAAGCGGGAGGTGCCGGCGGGTCTTTCGGCGCGGGAACTCGTCGGTCGAGTCGCTTCCTTGTTGGGGTCGTCGCGCGAGGTGGCGGCGCGCGCCCTGGGGGTGAGCGCGTCGCGCGTGTCTCG
>CAZIBD010000030.1:0-35409 GCA_964536935.1 uncultured bacterium
CAGCGAACCCACCCGAGCAAACGCCGGGACGTTGTCCGGGCCGGAGTATACCCCGTTCGGCGCCCGCACTTCAACCGCCGCCCGACACCGCCCCCGCACTGCCCCACCGGTGTTTGTGAAAGGGTCGACTTTACACCGCGGCGACCCTCCGGTACACTCACCGTCGATGCGGACGGTACCCGCGCGAGCTTCCTGACGGCGACGAACGCCGGCCCCACGGGGCCGGAGGGCGTCGCATGAACGAGACCCGCCTCGAGAGGCGCGGTCTCGTTCCTTATTGGAAGGGGCGCGCGGAGGGCGGCCGCACCACGCTGGAGGAGTTGCCATGATGCCGAACGACGACGTACTGCTGCTCACGCCCGGGCCCACCCCGATCCATCCACGGGCCCAGGCTGCCTTGGGCTGGCCGATGCGAGGTCACATGGATCCCGAGGTCTTCGCCTACAACGATCGCATCGTGGCGGACCTGCAGCGCCTGTACGGCACGGGTCCCGATGCGTTCACCAGCCTGCTGTCCGGGACGGGCTCGCTGGGGATGGAGGCCGGCCTCGCGAACCTGCTCGAGCCGGGGGAACGCGTCCTCATCCTTTCCAACGGCGCCTTCGGGGAGCGCATGGTCGAGATGGCGACGCGCCTATCGTGCGACGTGCACGTGCTCCGCTTCGACGCCGGTACCCCCGTCGAGGTCGAGGCTTCCGCGCGCGCGGCCCGGGCGCTACGCCCCGCGCTCATCGCCGTGGTGCACGGTGAGACCAGCACCGGCGTGCTGAACCCCGTGCCCGAGCTGGGGGACGTGGCCCGCGACGTGGGAGCGCTGTTCAGCGTGGATGCCGTCACCACCGTCGGGATGATGCCCTTCGCCATGCACGCCTGGGGGATCGACTACGCCTACACGGGTTCGCAGAAGTGCCTCTCGGCGCCGCCGGGCGTTGCGCCGGTGGCGTTCTCGAAGCGTGCGATGGAGCGCGTGGCGCGCCGCGACGTGCCGGTGGCGACCTGGTACGGCGACGCCGTAGGCATGCGGCGCTACTGGCAGCCCGACGAGCGTGGCCGGCAGTACCACCACACCGTTCCGGTCCAACTCCACTGGGCGCTCGGCGAGGCCCTGGCTGCCGCTCTCGAGGAGGGCCTGGAGGCGCGTGCGGCTCGAGCCCGCCGAGTGGGCAACGCGGCGCTCGAGGCGCTCGAGGGCGCCGGCTTCGAGGCCTTCGTGCCAGCGGCGTACCGGCTCCCGACCGTGCTGACCGTGACCCCGCCGGCAGGGATCGACGAGGCTGCGGTCCGCAGCGCGCTTCGGCGCGAGCACGGCGTGACCGTGGCCGGCGGGCTGGGTCCCACGGCCGGACGGGTGTGGCGGCTCGGTCTGATGGGGGAGAACGCCCGCGACGAGCACTACCTCCGCTTCTTCGAAGCGCTGGATGACGTCCTGGGCGAAGCCGGGCTGGCCGCCCGATATCGCGAGGCCGGCGCCCTGGCCCTGGCATAGAAGAACCGGACCTCGCACGATCGCCGGGATAGCCTGGGGACATGGACGAGCGACTCCGTCGCCACACCCCCAGCGAAGCGCTGCGCGCGCGGGCCGAAGCCGAGGGGATCGACCTCGACACACTGAAGCGGGACGCGCCTGCCGACTACATGGCGCTGAATGCCGGAGAGGTCGTGGTCGCGGCGCGGGAGCTCGCGCATCTTGCGGCAGGCATGGTGCTCACCGCGTTCCCGGACCGCGAGGTCTTCCGGATGCAGGCCGGTCCGTCCGAGCGGTTGCTCGCCTTCCCGCCGCTCGCCGAAGCGGAGCTCGAGCGACTCGACGCCCTGCTGGCGCCCCTGGTCGACCGACCCGAATGGAGTCACCGGCACGCGTACTACCGTGAGGTCGAGGACGTGCGCGGCCGAAGGCGGGAGCTCGGGCTTGCGGTCGCGCCCGGCGCCTTCACGGAGGACGAGGGCGTGGTCGGGCCGTTCGCCGACCGGGAGGCAGCCGAAGCCTGGGGACGCGACAACGTGCGGGCGCCGCGGGTGCACGACCCCTTCCGCATGAACGGGCGCTGGTTCTGCGACGTCTTCCGCGCCGACGAGGACGGAACGCCCGGGGCGCGTTGACACCCGCGCAAGCGGGAGCTAGACTCCCATGCATGAGGTTGCGGGCGGACTCCGCCTTTATCCGCTGAGCGTAGGACGCCGTCCTGCGCCGTGACGCCACTGCCTTCGACGGGCGGTGGTTTTTTGTTGCCGACACTGGAGGGTTCGGATGCTCGAAGAAGCCCTGGCGGCCGTGCGCGCCGCCGCCACCCTGCAAGAGCTGCAGGACGTGAGGGTGCACTACCTCGGAAAGAAGGGCCAGCTGACGCGCGAGCTCAAGGCCCTGGGCGCTTTGCCGCCCGAGGAGCGCCGCGAGGCCGGCAAGGCGATCAACGAACGCAAGGCCGCCGTGGAAGCGGCGATCCAAGAGCGGCGCGAAGCGCTAGAGCGCCTCGTGCTCGACGCGAAGCTCGCTCAAGAGCGGGTCGATGTCACGCTTCCGGGTACGGCGCTCCCCAGCGGCGGCCTGCACCTCCTGACGCTCGTGACCCACCGTCTGCTCGACGTGTTCACGGCTCTCGGATACGAGGTCGCCGTGGGTCCCGAGCTCGAGACCGACCACTACAACTTCGAAGCCCTGAACTTCCCCGAAGAGCACCCCGCTCGGGACGAGCAGGACACCTTCTGGACCACCGACGGGCGCCTGCTACGCACCCACACGAGCCCCATGCAGGTCCGCTACATGGAGACGCACGAGCCCCCGTTCAAGGTGGTGGTCCCCGGCAAGGTGTTCCGCAACGAGGCGGTCGACGCCACCCACGAGGCGCAGTTCAACCAGCTCGAGGCGCTGGTGGTGGGCGAGCGCATCACCATGGCCGACCTGCGCGGCGCGATCGACGAGATGGCGACGGCGCTGTTCGGCAAGGGCACGCGCACGCGGCTGCAGCCGACCTTCTTCCCGTTCGTCGAGCCCGGGGCCGAGTTCGCGATCCATTGGACCAACCCCCGGAGCGGGCGCCAGGAATGGCTCGAGCTCGGCGGCTGCGGCATGGTCCATCCGAACGTGTTCGAGGCGGTGGGATACCGCGGCGTTACGGGCTTCGCCTTCGGGTTCGGGATCGAACGGCTCGCTCTGGTCCCCTACGGCATTCCCGACATCCGCGCCTTTTACCAGGGCGACCTGCGTGTCCTGAGGCAGTTCCGGGGCGCGCTGTGAGGGTCCCGCACGGCTGGCTCGCCGAGTTCCTCGGCGACGCGCTGCCCGACGTCGAGCGCACCGTCGAGCTGCTCGACGGGCTCGGTCTGGCCGTGGAGACGGTCCACCGTCTCCCGGCCGCTCCGGCCGGGGTGGTGGTGGCCGACGTCACCGAGGTGGAACCGATCCCGGGTTCGGAGCACCTGGTGCGGGCCATGGCCAGCGACGGAAACCGCGAGGTCCAGGTCGTATGCGGCGCGCCCAACGCACGCGTGGGCGTGCGCAGCGCGCTCGCCCTGCCGGGAGCCGAGCTGCCGGGCGCAGGGTTCACGGTCGGCGAGCGCGAGATGCTCGGCGTGGCCAGCCGCGGCGTCCTGGCCAGTCCCCGCGAGCTGGGGCTGTACGAGTACGGCGGCGGGATCATCGAGTTCGGCGGCGATGCGCCGCTCGGAGCGCCGCTGGAGGAGCATTGGCCGGCCGAGTCGGTGATCGAGCTGGAGCTGACACCCAACCGGGGCGACGCCTTCAGCCTGCTCGGCGTGGCTCGCGACCTGGCGGCCAAGCTGCGCGCGCCGCTGCGGCTGCCCGGTGAGGGCGCCGACGCCGGAGACCCCGGCATCGACGATGGACTCTCGCTCGAGATCGGCGACACCGCCGCGTGCCCTCGCTTCACGCTTCGCCTGATCGAGGGCGTCACGGTGGGTCCCAGCCCCGTGTGGCTGCAGCGTCGCCTCGCCACCCTCGGGCTCCGCCCGCGCAACAACGTCGTGGACGTCACCAACTACGTCACCTTCGAGCTCGGCCAGCCGTCGCACGCCTACGACCGGCGGGTTCTGGAGGGAGGGGTCCTGCAGGTGCGCTGGGCCCAACCGGGCGAGCGGGTCACGCTCCTGGACGAGGAGAGCTACGCGCTCGACGGCGACGACCTGGTGATCGCCACTCCTTCCGGGGATGGTGGCAGCCGTGCCGTGGGGCTCGCGGGCGTGATGGGCGGCCTGCACGACAGCGTCGTAACCGACACGCGTTCCGTCGCGCTCGAGGTCGCGAACTTCGACCCCGTCGTGGTGCGCAAGGCAGCCAAGCGCCACCGCCTCAGCACCGACGCGCACTATCGCTTCGAGCGTGGCGTCGATCCCAACCTGCCTCCGCGAGCCTCGGCGCGGGCGGCGCAGCTGATCGCGGGGCTGGCGGGGGGGAGCGTGCACCCGGGCATCACCGATCGCGGCGGTGACACGGTCCGCCCTGCGATCGCCTTCCGCCCGTCCCAGGTCTCCTTCCTCACGACCCTGGATGTCCCGCGCGCCGAGCAGCGGGCCTCGCTGGAGGGCCTCGGGTGCGCCGTGGAGGAGGACGGGGACGACCGCTGGACGGTGACGCCGCCGAGCTGGCGCTTCGACCTCGCGATCGAGGAGGACCTCATCGAAGAGGTGGCCCGCGTGTACGGCTACGAACACATCGGCGTCAGCGTGCCGGCCATGCACTTCGTGCCGCCGGTGCACGACCCGACCCACCGCCGCCTCAAGGAGGCGTTGGCGGACATGGGCCTCCAGGAGACGCTCAACTACATCTTCACCGGCCCGGACGAGCTCGCGCGGGCCGCTGCTCCGGCGCCCAGCGTGACCCTGAGCAACCCCCAGGGTGTCGAGCGGTCGGTGCTACGCACCGCGCTGTACCCGGGGCTCCTGGCCGCAGCCGCCCTGAACCGCGGCGCCCCGTCACTGGCCTTGTTCGAGGTGGGCCACGTGTTCCTCGACGAAGGAGAAGAGGACCGGGTGGCGATGCTGTGGCGCGGACCCTGGTCCCGGGGGGTGTGGCGCGGCGACCTGCCGCTCGATTTCTTCGTAGCCAAGGGCGTGCTGGAGAGCCTGGCCGCACGCGTGGGGGCCGAGCTCAGCAGCGAGCCGTGCGAAGCGTCGTTCCTGCACCCGGGAGTGAGCGCGAGGGTGCGCTGGCAGGACGCGGACGTCGGGGTTCTTGGGCGCCTGCACCCGGAGGTTGCCGCGCGCTTCGATCTCGACGAGGTGTACCTCGCGGAGCTGCGCCTGCCCTTGCCGGAAGGGCGCATCCGGTACCGGGAGATCCGGCGGCAACCGTACGCCGAGCGTGACCTCGCCCTGGTCGTTCCGCACGAGGTGAGCTACGCCGAACTGGCGGCCATGGTACGAGCGGCGGCGGGGCGCGACCTCGAGTCGCTCGAGCCCTTCGACGTCTACCAGGGCGAGCAGGTGGCGACCGGCATGCGCTCGGTGGCGCTGCGCCTGCGCTTCCGCCTCTCGGAGCGCGCCCTGACCGACGAAGAGGTCGACGAGCATATGCACAATGTCATGAAGGCCGTTCGGGACGCCGGCTATGATATTCGCGCATGAGCTGGCTCGACCTGGTCCTGGTAGCGGTCGTCGCGGCGGTGACGGCGCTGGGGGCCCACCGTAGGCTGTCGGGGTTGTTCGTGGGGTTGGGGGGCGTCCTGCTTCTCCACCCGCTGTTGGTCCTGGCGCACGCCAACCCCTTCCTGGCCCTGGTGGCCGCCCTGCTCGCGGGGCTGGGATTGAGCATGCTCGGACGGCGCCTGTTCCAGCAGAACCGCGGCGCCGTCGCTCTCACGCGTTCGCTGGGAGGGCTCGGCGGGCTGGCGCTCGGCCTGGCGTTGATGCTGTCGCTGGTGACATCGCTTCCGATCCAGCGCAACCCCAGCAACCCCAGTGAGATCTTCTACCCGCCTCGGAACCTCCCGTCACCGGTCTCGAGCGCCGTGCTCGATTCGCGTTTGGTCCTTCTGGGACGTGATATTCTGTTGTATCCGCTGCTCGAGAAGCAGGGCAGCGTGAACGCGAGTCAGGATCGCGTCTTGCAAGGGTTGCATCGCCTGTTCGTCGTTGGGGAGCCCTGGAACGAGACGTCGTGAGCGGCCCGCGGGATCGGAGGGCCCAGGAGCGCAACCGCAAGGACGCCGAGGAAAGCGCAAGCCCGGTGCCGTACGTGAAGCGACGCCGGTGACGAGGCGGAGGGCTTCCGGGCCCGGAACGGGTGCCGGAAGATAGAGCGTTTCCCGAATGGAAAGGCTCGAAAGCGCGAACCGAGGATGCCGAGGCACGGCCTGGCCGTGCGGCGACCTCGCCGCCCCCAGCGGGCGGCAAGTCTGCGGGCCCCTCCCGAGACGAACCCCTTGCTCGACGCCGTCCGGGTTCAACCAACGGGCTGTCCCCCCGATCGAAAGCACGACCACGCCGGCGGTCGGCGCATGCGGCGCCTCTGCCGGGAACCCTCGTAGCCATTGCGAAGGGACGTGCCATGTGTGGCATCGTCGGGTACATAGGCGGTCGTGAGGCCGCCGACGTGATTCTGGATGGGCTGGCTCGCCTCGAATACCGGGGCTACGACTCGGCCGGCATCGTGGTGTCGGGCACGGGAGCGGACGGAGGTTCGCGCCTGGACGCCATCAAGCGCGCTGGCAAGCTCAGCGTGCTGCAGGGGGCGCTTGCGGGCCGACCGCTCCATGGTCGGCTCGGGCTCGGCCATACGCGGTGGGCGACGCACGGCCGACCCAACGACGTGAACGCCCACCCCCACCTGTCCGAAGACGGCCGGCTCGCCGTCATCCACAACGGCATCATCGAGAACTTCCTGATGTTGCGGGAGCGCCTGGAACGCTCCGGTCATCGCTTCGCCTCCGAGACCGACACCGAGGTGCTGGTACACCTCATCGAGGAGCACTACCAGGCCCGTGCGGACGGCGCGGGCCCCGGGCGGCTGGTCGAGGCCGTGCGGAGCGCCCTCGCCGAGATCCGGGGCGCCTACGCGCTGGTGGTCACGCACGTCGATCACGACGTGATCGTGGCGGCCCGTGCCACCAGCCCGCTGGTGATCGGTGTCGGCGACGGCGAGACCTTCCTCGCCAGCGACGTGCCGGCGTTGCTGCCTTACACCCGGCGCGTGATCTTCCTCGAGGACGGCGATCTGGCACTGCTCTCGTCCGCCGGCGTGGAGGTCACGGGCTTCGACGGCTCGCCGCGCAGCAGGCCGGAGAGCACCGTGGCATGGGACGCGGAAGCGGCGGAGAAGGGCGGCTACGACCACTTCATGCTCAAGGAGATCTTCGAGCAGCCGGTCGCCCTCCAGAACACGCTGGCCGACCGCCTCGCCGGCAACGGCACCGACGTCCGGCTGGGCCTCGGGCTCGACCCCTCGACGGTGGACCGCGTCGTCATCACGGCGGCGGGCACGGCCTACTACGCCGGCTGCGTGGGCGAGGTGCTCATCGAGCGCCTGGCCCGGCTGCCCGTGAAGGTGGAGGTGGCGAGCGAGTTCCGCTACCGTGAGCCCGTGATGGACGGCCGAACCCTCTGTGTGGTGGTGTCGCAGTCGGGAGAAACGATCGATACGCTGGAGGCTCTTCGCGAGGCGAAGCGGCGGGGGGCGCGGACGCTCGCGATCTTGAACGTGCAGGGCTCGAGCATCAGCCGCGAGGTCGACGATGTCCTCTATATCCACGCGGGTCCCGAGATCGGCGTGGCCAGCACCAAGGTCTACAGCGCCATGCTCGTGGCCTTCGCGCTCCTGGCGGTCCACCTGGGACGCGCACGCGGCACGCTCGGTGACGACCCGGCGGCCGAGCTCGTCCACGGCCTGCGCGAGCTGCCCCAGCGTGTCGAGGAGGCGCTCGCACGGCGCGCCGAGATTGCTAGGGTCGCCGAACGCTTCAAGGACCGGCGCGACTACCTCTTCCTCGGCCGCGGCATCAACGTCCCGACCGCCCTCGAGGGGGCCCTCAAGCTCAAGGAGATCAGCTACATCCACGCGGAGGCGTACGCGACGGGTGAGATGAAGCACGGCCCCATCGCTCTCATCGACGACGCCATGCCGGTCGTCGCCGTGGCCACCGCCTCGCAGCTCTACGACAAGACGGTGTCCAACCTGCAGGAGGTCCGGGCCCGTGCCGGCACCATCATCGCGCTGGCCAGCGACGGCGACGAGGTCATCGCACGCCACTCCGACGAGGTCCTGTACGTTCCACGCGTGCCCGAATTGCTCTCGCCGGTGGTCAACGTCGTCCCGCTGCAGCTGCTGGCCTACGAGACGGCGCTGCGACTCGGGCGCGACGTGGACAAGCCGCGAAACCTCGCCAAGAGCGTCACCGTCGAGTGAACGAGGGCGAGCGAGACGGACGGGGCCGGGAGCGGACGCGTCGTGCGCGCGGCGGTAACTTGCTGGCGGGTGGCCTCGCGCTGACGCTTCCGGTGGCCGTCTTCTGGGCTCTGGCCTGGGCCGCCGGCCCCACCGCTGGCGTGACGCGCCCGGCCCCGCCGCCGCTCGCCGTGCCTGCCAAGCCGAGCATCCCAGCGGGCGCGCAGCTGTACACCGCGAGGTGCGCCCGCTGTCACAGCGATCCGAACCGTTTCGCCGAACGTTCCTGGCGCGCCTCGCAGACGCCGGCCGAGGTGGCCCGCATGCTGCTCGGGAGGGCCGCCGCGCACCCGGCGGCCCTCCACGACCTCGCCACTGCCTGGGACGTCACCGCCTACGTCTGGACGCTGCCCGACGACGGCGACCGCATCCGCCGGGGCGAGAGCCTGGCGCTGCAGGCGGAGAAGGCGCTGCGCTCGGACGCCTTGAGTGTGCTTCTCCTGCACTGGCAGGAGCTCCAGGACCTCAAGAGCGCTTCGTGGGTGTTGAACCATACTGCGGGCGATGTCGACACGCTCATGCGCGGCCTGGCGGGGAGCCGCTACACGGGGCTCCCGGTGACGGACCGGCACGACCTCGTTGACTATGTCTTCGCGTCCTTCTACCGCTGGCCCCCCAGCTGGTGAGGTGAGGGCGAAGCGCCGCCGTTCGGCTGGCTCACGGTGCATCTGCACCGCGACCTGCGCCCTCTGCGCCCTATCATGAGCGCCAGGAGACAGGAGGCAGGATCATGGACGGCGCCGGTTTGGTGGAGCGCCAGCAGCGGATCATCTCGCGCCTCACCGACGTCGAGGACGCTTCTCTGCTCGAAGCGATCGAGCGCTTGCTCGAGGAGCACCTCACGCGGGCCAGGCTCCAACCGCTACGCGAGGACGACGTCGACGCCATCCTGCAGATCCTTCTCGACTGCGACTGATTTCGCCGCACGGGTTTCGACAACCCGGCGTCAGAGCACGCCGCGGCTGTGGAGCACCACGTACAGCGTGATCGCTACGGCCGCATAGAGCAGCCACCGCAGCATGCGGACCGAGCGGCCACCGGCCATCGACCCGAGCCGGTCGCGAGCGTCCGCCGCATCGCGCTGTTGCATGAGGCGCTGGGCGCGGCGGAGCGACCGAACGCTCCTGCCGAGCTCCCCCTTGCGACGGTAGGCCACGGCGAGGTTGTGGTGAGCGTTGGCGAAGCTGTCGTTCAGCTTGAGAGCACGCTCGTAGGCGGTGATGGCATCGTCGATGCGTCCCTCCTCGAGCGCCACGTTGCCGAGGTTGGTGAGCGCGCGGAAGTGACGCGGATCGACGTCCAGAGCTCGCTGGAAGCAGCTGGCGGCCTCCTCCAGCCGATCATCGTAGATCAGCGCCGTGCCTTGCTGGGTCTCGGCCTCGGCGGTGAACAGGCCGCTCTTCAGATGCTGCAGCTCCTCCAGGGCGTCGTCGGGACGGCGCCGGTCGAGCGCCTCTCCGGAGCGCTGCAGACACGCGAGGTCTTCCTGGAGCTGCTCCCAGGGGACGATGGCCGGCCGATCCTCGATGCGGTCGAACCGCTTGACGGCGCGGCCCCAGGCCTTGTCACGGACCAGGGACTCCACCTCGGCCAGGCCCGCCAGGGCCCGCCCCACCTCCGGCGCGCCGTCGCGCGTCAGCGTGAAGGCTCGGTGGGCGGCGTCGAAACGCCCGCTGGCGAGCTCGTCGCGCCAGTCGCCCAGCGGCGAGGCGGGCTCGGTGCGCTCGCCGTCTGAACCGGGGGGCTGGACCGTCATCGCGCCGACGCTACCACGGCCTCGTAGAGCTCGGCGTAACGCCTTGCCGAGCGGTCCCAGCTGAAATCGCGGCGCATGGCCCGGTCCACCATGGAGGTCCAGCGATCGCTGCCGAAGGCCTCCAGCGCCAGGCCGGCGGCCCACAGCAGCCCTTCGGGGTTGGCGTGCTGGAACAGGTAGCCCGTTTCCTGGTGGTCGATGGTGTCGTGCAGGCCGCCGGTATCGCGGGCGATCGGCAGCGTCCCGTAACGCATGGCGATCATCTGACTGAGGCCGCAGGGTTCGAAGCGGCTGGGGACCGCCAGCGCGTCGCTGCCGGCGTAGATGAGGTGGGCGAGCGCCTCGTCGAAGCCTGCGACGGCCCGGACGCGGCCCGGGTTGCGCGCAGCCAGGTCGCCGAGGGCCCGCTCGAGCGCCGCGTCCCCCGAGCCGAGCAGAGCGACGGACCAACCCTGGCGAACCAGGCGATCACCGGCGGCTTCGAGCAGGTCGATGCCCTTCTGGTCGGCAAGCCGCGAGACCACGCCCATCACCGGCGTCGAGGGGACCAGCCCGAGCCGCTCGGTGAGCGCGCGCTTCGCGTCGGCCTTCCCGCTCCGGTCGCCGACGTCGTAGGGACGGGGCAGGTAGGCGTCGTCGGCCGGGTTCCAGGCCTCGGTATCGAGTCCGTTGAGGATGCCGACAAGCTTGTCGCGTACGTGGCGGAACGTCCCGTCGAGGCCATAGCCGTACTCGGGCCGCTGAACCTCGGCGGCATAGGTGGGGCTTACGGTCGTCACGCTCCAGGCGTAGCCCAGCGCAGCCTGCATGGCATTGGCCGCGCCGAAATGGTTCATGTACTCGTTCGCCAGCGCGCCGGGCAAACGCAGCCACCACAAGGCTTCCTCCAGCCCCGAGGTGCCCTGGTACTGCACGTTGTGCACCGTGAAGACCGAGGGAAGGCCGGGGAAGCCCGCCGGCAGGTGCCAGCCGTGAGCGAGCACCAGGGGTAGGTAGCCGGTGTGCCAGTCGTTGGCATGCACGAGGTCGGGAAGGAAGCCGAGGCGCTCCGCCACCTGCGGCACGGCACGCGTGAGCCGGGAGAACCGGCGCACGTCGTCGCTGTAGCCGTAGAGCTCTTCACGCTGAAAGTCGCGGTGGCCGACGAAAGCGTAGCGCACGCCGCCCGCCTCGAGCGTCCCCACGCCCACCGGCTCGAGGCCCCCCGCGAAGGGCGCCTTGACGTCGCCGATCCACAACGGGGCCGGAGCTGCACGCAGCGACCGATACCAGGGTGAGATCACCATGACCTCGTGCCCCTGAGCGGCGAGGGCGCGCGGGAGGGCTCCGGCCACGTCCGCAAGGCCCCCCGTCTTGCTGTAGGGAACCACCTCGCTGGTGGCGAACAGAACACGCATGAGGTCCACGATAGCGCAGGCCCCGGGAAGGCCGCATGTTCGTGACCGGCTTCGACCGCGCATGGCGGCCCGCGATCGACCTTCGCCTCAATCCTTAAGGTTCTAATGGCAGCGGCCGCATATACTCATGGGACATGTCCCAACCCTCTTGGAGGCTTCATGAAGCGTAGATGGCTGATCCTCGGCCTGGTGGCTCTCGCGTTGAGTACCGCGGTCGTGAACGCGCAGCTCTCCCAGGACTTCGCGGGCGAGTTCCTGAACAACCCCAGCGGGAGAGCGCTCATCCAGGCGTTCGGTGCCCTGAAGACCGGGTACCTGCACGACGTCAACGATCAGACGTTGATCCGAGGCGCCATCCACGGGATGGTCGGCTCCCTGAACGATCCGTTCACGAGTTACATCGAGCCCAAGGCGGCCGCCTTCGACAACCAGCAGATGACGGGTCAGTACGAAGGTATCGGCGCCGTTCTGACGTCCCACAACCGGCAGACAGGCAAGGGCGTGGAGATCCTGACCGTCTACAAGGGGGGCCCGGCCGACAAGGCGGGGATCAAGCGGGGCGACATCTTCCTCAAGGTGGACGGCGTCGACGTCAGCGACAAGACCTCGAGCGATGTAGCCGATCTGGTGCGCGGCCCCAAGGGCACGACCGTGCACCTCACGATGCGCCGCCCTGGTGTGGACAAGCCGCTCGAGTTCGCCGTGCAGCGCGCCACCATCAAGGTGATCGACGTGTCGTCGACCATGCTGCCCGATCACGTCGGTTACGTTGCCCTGAGTTCGTTCAACAACCAGAAGCTCAACGACCAGCTGATCCAGCAGCTCGACGAGCTCAAGAAGCAGGGGGCGACGTCGCTGATCCTCGACCTCCGCGACAACCCCGGCGGCCTGCTGACCGAAGCGATCGACGTGTCCGACGACTTCCTGAGCCATGGAGACATCGTGTTCCAGAGGGCGCGCGGTGTGACGCAGCGGCTGGCGTCGGCCGACCCACAGCAGGTGTTCAGCGGGCCGATGGTCGTGCTGGTCAACCACAACTCGGCGTCGGCCTCCGAGATCGTGACGGCGGCACTCAAGGACAATCACCGCGCCGAAGTGGTCGGGGAGCAGACCTTCGGCAAGGGCGTGGCTCAGTCGGTCGTTTCGCTGTCCGATGGCGGCCAGCTGCGCTACGTGTCGTTCGAGTGGCTCACGCCCGACCGGACCAACATCCAGAAGAAGGGCATCACCCCCAACATCTATGCCAAGGACACCCGCTACCCCAACACCATCTCGGTGGACGGCCGCGGAGCCGACCCCGGGCAGAAGATCTCGATCGTGGTGGGCGGGAAGACGGTGGGGACCACGACTGCGGACAAGGACGGCAACTTCCAGTTCGTCACGCTCGGGCCCAGGCCGCAGATCAGCGACGTACAAGGCCAGGCGATCGTCAACCTGAGCACCGATCACGCCCTCAAAGTCGCCTACGACACGGTGCTCAAGGAGGCCGCTTCGACCTCGAAGCAGGCGACGGCTTCCCACTGAGAAGGGTCGGGCGCGCCTCCAGGGCGCGCCCGCGCCCCATGGCCGCATGATCGAGGTCGACGGGCTCGTCAAGGCGTACGGCCGCGTCCGAGCGGTGGACGGTGTGAGCTTCACGGTCCGCGCCGGCGAGGTGGTGGCGTTGTTGGGCCCCAACGGCGCGGGCAAGTCGACGACGATCAAGGCCATCACCGGGCTGCTGAGGCCGACGGGGGGGCGGGTCGCGGTCGGGGGGAACGGGCTCGAGTCTGCGCCCCTGCGAGCCAAGGCGCTGCTCGGCTACGTGCCCGACCGGCCGTACCTCTACCAGAAGCTGACGGGGCGTGAGCTGCTTCGGTTCCTGGCGCGGCTTCGCCGTGTAAGGGACGGCGAGACGAGGGCCGAGGCGTGGCTCCGGCATTTCGACCTGCAGCGCTCGGCCAACGAGCTCATCGAGACCTACTCCCACGGGATGCGCCAGAAGTTGACGTTTGCGGCCGCCCTTCTGCACGACCCGCCGGCCCTGGTCATCGACGAGCCCATGGTGGGCCTGGACCCGAGAGCAGCGCACGATGTACGGGCGCTGATGCGCCGCCGAGCCGACGACGGCGGTGCCGTGCTTCTCACCACGCACTCGATGGAGGTGGCGGAGGCCGTGGCCGACCGCGTCCTGCTGCTTCATCACGGCCGGATCAGGGCCGCGGGGACGATGGAGGAGCTGCGTCGCCGCGTGGGCGTCCAGGACGCCACGCTGGAGGCTATCTTCCTGCAGCTCACGGAGGAGGCTTCGCGAGCCGGGTCGCCGTGACGCTCGTTGCCATGCGCCTCCGTGGCGCCGTGAACGCCCTCCGGCGGACGCCGGTACGAGCTCTCATCGGAATCGCCATGCTCTCCGGGATCTTCATCGGGGTGCTGGCGGCCACGCGTCATGGAGTGCGCTTCCTGGACCACTACCCCGGGATCGGCACCATCGCCGGAGCGGTAGAGCAGCGCAGCCTGGAGGCGCTGTTCACGGTGCTGATGCTGGCCGTCGCCTTCAGCGTGCTCACCGGCGCCATCGCCACCTTGTACGGTTCGCAAGACCTACCCTTCCTCCTCAGCCTTCCGGTCAGCCCGGTTCGCGTGTTCACGCTCAAGGTCGTGGAGACGTATGTCAGCAGCGCGCTGCTGCCCGCGCTGTTCACCGTGCCGGTGCTGGTAGGGCTGGGGATCGAGCGGCATGCGCCGGCCGGCTACTACCTGATCGCCATGGCCGCCTTGCTGGCGTTGTACGCCCTTCCCGTCGCGGCGGGGGCGCTGGCGGCCCTCGTCTTGATGCGCATCGCGCCGGCCGGCCGCGCCAAGGAGGTCGCCACGGCGGCCAGCGTCGGGCTGGCTGCCGCCCTGGTGCTCGGCATGCGGGCGCTCCGTCCCGAACGGCTCGGAAACCTCACACCCGCCCAGTTCGACCACGCTCTTGCGAGGTTCGCCGAGCTCAGGGTGAGCTGGTTGCCGTCCGCCTGGGGCAGCACGGCCGTCTGGAGGGCCTTGCAGGGTCACGTGTCCGTTTATGCGCTCGTGCTCGCGGTGGTGTCCGTCCTCGTCCTCGCAGGCGTCGCGCGCGTGGCGGCGCTGGCGTACCGCGCAGGCTGGTTCCGCTCGCTCGACGCCACCGGCCACCGGGGGCCGGTCGGCGTCCTGCCTGCGGCGCCCTGGGAGGCGCCGCTGGCGCGGCTCGGGCCTGCCGGGGGCCTGCTCGTGAAGGACCTGCGCTTGCTGGCGCGCGACCCGTCGCAGTGGTCGCAGCTTCTGGTGCTGGTAGCGCTCGCCGGGGTGTACTTCATCAGTACCGCGTCGCTCGCCACCGAGGTCCAACGATTCCGCGACGTCGTAGGAGCCCTCAACCTGGTGTTCCTCGGCTTTCTGATGGCGGGAATCGGTATCCGTACGGCGTTTCCGCTGGTGTCGCTGGAGGGGGAGGGGTTCTGGCTGCTCCGCACCGGCCCGCTTCGGGCTCGGCACATCGTGCTCGCGAAGTTCTGGGGCACGATGCCGATGATGGCGGTGCTGGGGGGCGGCCTCGGCGTGGCGGTCGCCGGGCGGCTGGGGGTCTCGGCGCCCCTGGCCCTGGCCAGCCCGCTCGCGGGAGCCTGCGCCGGCATGGCCGTCACGGGCCTGGGGGTCGGGCTGGGGGCGGCGTTCCCTCGCTTCGATGCTGCGAGCCCGGCCGAGGTGCCGTTGTCGACGGGGGGGTTGTTGTACATGGCGCTCTCGCTGGGCTACGCGGCCCTGGCGACGGCCCTGTTCGCCTACCCGGCGTATCGCACGCTGCGTGCGCCCGGCACCTTCCGATGGGACTCGTTCGACGGTGCGGTGGTCCTGGCCGCCGTCGCCGTCGTGACGGCGCTGTGGACGGTCCTGCCACTGATCTTCGGCAGTGCGCGCCTGGCACGCTACGAGTCGGGCCTGGGCTGAGCCGGCTCGTCAGGGGACGCGTGGGCCGGCGGCGGCGAGCTCGGCTCCCGCCTCGTCGGCGAAGCGAGCGAAGTTCTCCATGAACATCTCCGCCAGCTTCGTAGCCTGCCTGTCGAACGCGCCCGTGTCGGGCCACGTGTCGCGGGGGTGCAACAGCACGGAAGGCACGCCGGGAGCCCTGCGCGGCACCGCGAGCCCGAACGCCGGGTCGGGCTCGAACCCCACACCGTCGAGCTGGCCCCCGAGCGCGGCCCGCACCAGCGCCCGCGTGTGGTCGAGGCGGATGCGGCTGCCGGTTCCGTACGGCCCGCCCGTCCAGCCGGTGTTCACCAGCCAGGCCCGGGCGCCGTGCAGCCGGATCCGCTCGCCCAGCATCTTCGCATAGCGCATCGGATGCAGCGGCATGAACGGAGCACCGAAGCAGGCGCTGAAGGTCGCGGCGGGCTCCGTCACGCCGCGCTCCGTTCCGGCGACCTTGGCGGTGTAGCCGCTCAGGAAGTGGTACATCGCCTGCTCGGGGGTGAGCCTGGCGATCGGTGGGAGCACTCCGAAGGCGTCGGCGGTGAGGAACACGACGTCGGAGGGATGGCCTCCGACCGAGGTCGCCGCCGAGTTCGGCATGTAGTGAAGCGGGTACGCTGCGCGCGTGTTCTCGGTGCGTCGCGCGTCGCCGAAGTCCAGCTCGCGCGTGTCGGAGAGGATGTGCACGTTCTCCAGGACCGTCCCGAAGCGGTGCGTTGCCTGGTAGATCTCGGGCTCGGCCTCTGCCGACAGGTGGATGGTCTTGGCGTAGCATCCGCCCTCGAAGTTGAACACGCCTCGGTCGGACCAGCCGTGCTCGTCGTCGCCGATGAGGAGCCGGTCGGTATCGACCGACAGCGTGGTCTTGCCGGTACCGGAGAGTCCGAAGAACAGCGCCACCCGACCGTCGGCGGTCGCGTTGGCGGAGCAGTGCATCGGCAGCACGCCGCGCTCCGGGAGCGCCAGGTTGAGGGCCGTGAAGATCGACTTCTTGATCTCCCCTCCGTACTCGGTGTTCCCGATCAGCACAAGCTTGCGCTCGAAGTCGAGTGCGACCACGGTGTCGGTTCGGCAACCGTGCCGGTCGGGATCGGCACGGAAGCTCGGAAGGTCGACGACCAGCCACTCGACGCTGTCGTGGGGCGAGGCGGCCGGAACGAACAGGTTGTGCGCGAACAGACTGTGCCACGCGTACTCGGTCACGACGCGGACCGGGATGCGGAAGCGGTCGTCGGCCCCGGCGTGAAGGTCCTGGACGTACAGTCGCATGCCTGCGACGTGGGCTTCCATGTCCTCCAGCAAGCGATCGAACGCCTCCGACTCCATCGCCTGGTTGATGGTCCCCCAGTCGACCCGGTCGTGTGTCGCGCCGTTGCGGACCACGAACTTGTCGCTAGGGGAGCGCCCAGTGAAGTGGCCGGTGTCGACCACCAGAGCCCCGGTCCCGGCCACCATTGCCTCGTTGCGCTGGACGGCGTGTTCGTACAGGACGGCAGGGACGGGGTTCAGATAGACGGCTGCGGCACGGTCGAGGCGCATCGGCCCGTCGCCGATGCGAACGTATGGCGTGGGACTCGTCCGCTGCGAGCCGGGGGATCGTTCGTCCATGTGCATACCCTGCCTTCTTGCAGTCCAGAGATCGGGGTACCGGGGTCGGAGTCGCTGAGGACCTTATACCAGGGGCCCCTTCCGCTCCGTGTCGCCGCCAGCGGCGCGACCGATGCGGCCTACCAGCGGAAGCTCACCCCGAAACGAGCCTGACGGCTGACGTTCGAGAGGTCGACGCCCGCTTCGAGACCGATGTTCGGGGTGAAAGCGTAACGGAGGCCTACGCCGAGCTGCGGTACGGCCGTCGCGGTGGAGGCGGCGTCCGGGAAGCTGAGCTGACCGGAGAGATCGAAGTTCAATGGGCCCAGGTCGTAGCTGAGGCTGACCTCGTTGGTGAAGGCGTAGCTCTCGCCGGTCGCCGTGAGGTTGCCGAGGCGATAGCTGGCGAACAGCTGCGGTGTGAGGTAGCCGCCGACCCGTAGGGAGACTCCGAAGGGCTGGCCGGAGTTGTCGAGCAGGCTCGACAGCGGCGTCGTCCGGATCTCCACCACGTCGAGACCCAGGGCCTTGCTGAGGGCATTCTGAAGCTCATTGACGACCAGGACGTTGACTGCGGTATCGATCGCACTCTGGGCGACGGCGGTGCCAATGCCCGCCTGCCCGGCGAGCTCCGGCTTCACCTCCAGACGGCCGAGCGTGATGAGGGACAGCATCTCGGGATCGGTCAGGGGCCGCGGGGAGGACAGCGCAGATCCGCTGCCGGTCTGCACCGTGGCATCGCTGCTGAGCGTCGGCGAGATGTCGAACGTCACCGGGGACGGTCCCTGCTTTGCCGGCTGCACCTGCCCCGAGAACGCCAACGATACCGTGAAGGTGTTGCTGTCGCGGGGCGCTGCGAAGCTGACGTCCGTGGTGCCGGACAGGACGCGCCGTTTGTCGAAGGTGGTGTGCGCTTGGACCTGGAGGCTGGGGTAGACGCCACGGGTGGGCTGGAACGTGGCAACGGCGCTGTCCACGGTGAAGTCCCGGCCGCCGAAACGCAACGAGCCACGCAGGGCCGTGGCCGTGCCGGACAGCGCTGGAGCAGCCGCAGTCCCGGTCAGGGTGAGATCCAGCGCCGCCTCCATGCTCCCGAAGCTGGCGTCGAGGAGGACCCGTTGCGGTGCCCGGAGGTGCAGCTGGTCGAAGATCACCGCCTTCAGCGCGGCCTTGGACCCCGTCTGGGAGGATGCCGACGAAGCGGGTGCCGCGGCCCCGCTGGCGTTCGTTGCGGTGGTCGCGCCCGGCGTGGTCGACGGAGCGGCGCCATTTTGCGCGTCCGGGATCCCGGCGCCAGGGGTCCGGGGGCCCGGCTGCGCAGGCGGCGACTCCGGACTCGACGAGCTCGATCCCGCAACCGTCGAGGTGGCTCCGGTCGCCCCGACCTTCGAGGCCGGGGTGGGCGAGCCCGCGGGAGCGGTCGACGGGGGCTGCGGTCCGGCGCCGAGGTTCATGCGGATCTCGGAGGCATCCAGCTCGCCGCTCAACGCGAGGCCCTTGCGGGTCGCCTTCATCTCGACGTTGGCGTCCACCGCGCTCGACGTGACGAGCAGGGGGAGCGCCTGGAGGTTCAGGCCCTTGCCGCGCAGCCTCACGTCGAAGGGCGCCAGCGACCCCTGGATGGTGAAGGGATTTCCCAGCTGCCCCGAAACCGCCAGCTGGGGGACGCTTCCGGGAGGCTGCGTGATGCCTCCGCTGATCTGCGTCACCGTTCCGAAGACGGGTACGCGGGCGCTCCCGGTGAAGCGGAAGTCGGTGTTCCTGAGGGCGAGCGGTGCGAGCGTGAGCTGCGCACTCCCGTGGGCAGCGAGCGAACCTCCCAACGGAGCAACCCCTTCGACGGTCGCCGAGGCCGTCAGGGCCGAGCCCTTGAGGGCCACGTCGGCGTGGTCGAGCCGGTAGTGTGTGCCCGCCACCTGCGCGTCGAGTGCATTCGCCGAGAGTGTCACGTCCGGCGTGGCAGGGCTTCCCGACGCGATCAGCGTCACGCTGCCGTTGGCGCTGACGCCGTAGCGGGCGAACATCGGGACGAGACCCAGGAGCGGCCCGAAGTCGGCGTGATCCGCACTGAGCCGTAGGTCGAGCGTCCCGGGCCCGACACTTCCCTGCGCCTGCCAGGTGCCGCGACCCTCGAAGCTCGCCTGGTCGATCGTGAAGCTGCGGTCGTTGTAGGCACAGGCCACACTACCGGTCGTCACGACGCCGGCGCGCTCGAGTCGGAGCGACTCGGTGGCCATGCGTAGGTAGCCCGACGCAGGGTCGGAGAACGGTACGTCGAAGCGCAGCACACCGTCGACCTCGGCCTGGATGTCGGTGGGCCCGGCCGTGGCCTCCGCCAGGACCTGAGCCGGAAAGCGGCGGAAGGTCACGAGCCCCTTCGCTTGCAAGCCCTGCAGGGTGGCCGTCACGACGCTCCGGCCGAACTTGAGGTGGGCGCTGAGGTCACGGAGCGGCCCGCTGAGCTGCACCTCCAAAGGCAGGGCCGTTCCCGCCACGGTGAAGCCCGGGGCCACCAGCTGCGCGACGACGGTGTCGTTGTGAAGCTGCGCGACGCCACTGACCTCCCCGCTCACGTTGGGTACCAGGCGAGCGACGGTCGGGAGGCTCGCGAGCTGGAAGGTGCTGACGCGGGCCTCCAGGTCACCCCCGGTGGGGGCTCCGGGCGCAAGCGTGGCTGGGAGCCAGCCACCCAGCCCCCAGTGGCCATCGAGGTGCATGCCTCCGTGCGGAGCGCTCACGTCGGCGGTGCCGGAGAGCTGCCCCGAGCCGACCGTGACGTTGGCGGCCAGCGTCAGCACGGGGAGCCCCGCACGGGCGACCTGCACGCCATTCAGCGCTACCGTGCCCGACGGCCCGCCGGTGGGATCGAACGCGAGGTCGACGGTGGCCGTTCCCGCGTCCGCGCCGAGGGTGTGCAGGCTTGCACGCACCGTGCCGCGGCCGGCCGCAGTAGCCACACTCATGTGGATGCTGCCGAGCTCTCCGTCGGACTGGAGCGTGAGGTGGCCGCCCTCGAGAGCGAGCTGGTAGGGCAGGCTCGCGCCCCCGACGTGGTCGACCGGGAACGCCGCAGGCAGCGTGAGGGCACCGCGGAGATCGCCTCCACCCGGTCCCACGCTTCCCGAGGCCGAGACCGTGGTGCCGCCGAGATCGAGCTGCACGCCTTCGAGCGTCGCTTTCACCTTGGGCGCCACCTGCATTGCGAGCCGACCGCGGGTGCGGCGCGCCCCCGTGAGGACGAGCCCGTTGCTTCGGAGCGTGTGGAGTAGCGCGGCCGCCGGCTGCGTAGGAAGCTCTCCGTGGAAGGCCAGGCCCGGCACGGCCGGAAGCCTCAGGCCGACGCCCACGGGCGTGTCGCGCCCGCTGCCTGTGACGGTGACGAGCGCCGGCCCGCTGGCGAGCGTGAGACTTCCATCGGCGCGCAGGGCACCCCCCGCCTCGAAGACGCGCACGCTCCCGTGCGAGGCGCCGGTGGTGCCCGTCGTCGAGATCGCGAGGTCGGGCGTCGGGAGCACGGTGCCCTTGACGTGCACAGAACCCCCGAGGACGCGGCCGTGCAGGGTGGCGGCGACGCTGGCGCTCGACGGCGACGCCTGCACGTGTGCGCTGCCCTGGACGGCGCCTTGAAGGCTGACCTGGCCGTCGAGCGTCGGAACGAGGCCCGAGCCCCGAAGCGTGCCCTGCAACGATCCGGCCAGGCTCCCGAGACTGGCGCCTGTCAGGGAGACCGTCCCTTGCCACCCGGCAGTCCTCGTTCGCGTCGCCTGGAGCGCGACGTTGCCGCCAAGGGCAGCGCCGCTCGCGTCGAGCGAAAGCGCGTTCTGGTGGCCGGCGCGGAGCTTCAGCGCGAGTGGGGACCCGCCGACGGTCCCTGCCAGCGCCAGGGTGGCGCTGCCGGTGGTACCCGTCCCGCTCGCGTCCCCGGACACGTCGACGCCAGTTGCGAGCGGCTGCTTCTTCAACGTGACGTGCCAGGCGAGCTTCTCGGGCTCGACGCTGCCCGCGAGGTGAGGCCCGGTGATCTGGATGGCCGCTCCTGAGCTCTGGCTCGTGAGGCGGAGGTCTCCCAGCGCGACGCCGGCGATCGACGCCTGTTGGATGCTCCCCTGGAGCCACGGTCCGGCACCGAAGGTCAGGTCGAGGTTGCCGCCGGCATCCGCGCCCAGGGAGGCCATCGCACCCTGCACGTGGGCGCTGCCGAGGTCGCCGGCGACCGTGGCCCGCCAGCCCTGGAGCGCGCCCGAGCCTTGGACCACCAGCCGGCCCTGCGCGTCGTTCGAGAGTGCGGCCGCGGCGTTGCCTACACGCGCGTGGCCGTTGGCGCTCACCCGTCCGTTCCGGACCACGAGCCCGAGGTCGGTGTCCACGGCACGATACGAGAGCGTGGAGTGAAGATCGAGAAGCCCGTGGGCTGGCGTCGTGTCCACGCGCAGCTGCCCGTGGAGTTCGCCGGAGCCCTGGAGGGTCGCCGAGATCGTCGGGTCGGCGGGGGTGCCGCCAACCTGCAGCGTGCCGGCGACGCTTCCGCCCAGTCCCTCCGTGCCGAGCTTGGCGATGTCGAGCACGGCGACCAGGGTGCCGTTCCGCACGTCCGCGAGGCTCGGCGCCGCCAGGACGAGGGGGCCGCGCACGACCCCCAGCAACGGAGGGCCGGGGAGGTGCATGGCCGACAGGTCGGCCTGGACCTGCAGCGCCACGCGCACCCCCGCACCGAGGGTGGCGGAGCCTGTCAGGGTCGCCCCTGGAGCCGTCACGTCGAGCGACGTGACGTTGGCGTTCAGCGCGTTTCCGCCGCCACCGTTGGCCTCGGCCTGAAGGCTCACGGTGGCGCCTGCGAGCCGTGCGTCCCATGGCGTGAGAGAGACGTCCGTGAGGGTGGCCGAGCCGTCCCAGGCTCCGTTGCGATAGCTGGCCGTGGCCTTGACGCCGCCGCCGTTGAGGTCCAGCGTTGCGTGCGTGCCCTCGACAGACAGCGTGCCCTGCGCCTGGAGCGCCCCCTTCAACGCGATCGGGCCCTGAAGCGTCGGGTCCGTCCATGTGCCACCGAGCGTCGGCGCGCCCGTTAGGTCGAGCGCTGCCGCGGCCGGCACCCCGGCGAGGCTGGGCAGCGGGACGTCGAGCGTCATGGTTCCTTGGAGCGTCGGGTCGCGGAAGGGGTTCGCGGCGGCGCGAGCCCGGGCATCGATCCAGGGATGGCTGGCCGGTCCGGCGCTACCTCGGAGCGTCAGGGAGCCGTTTCCGGTGAGGTCCGCGGTGAGCGAACCCGGCAGGCCGGCCACGATTCCGGGCGCTTGGAGCCGGGCCGTGCCCGTGAAGCCTTGTGAGGCGGTCCAACCGAACCGGCTGGCGCTCACCTCGACGGGTCGTGCCAGTGCGGCCAGGCTCGCGCTGCCGTCGAGGCGGAGGCTGGATAGGTGCGCGCCATCGGCATGGGCGGCGAGTGTGAGCTGGTCGACCCTCGCCGTCAGCGCGAGCCGGCGCGGCGGCCCCGCGAGCGTTAGATCGGCGCCTGTCTTCCAGGCGGGGGCCGAAAGGGTGCCGTGGAGGTCGGCGGTCGGGTACGCGGTGCCGGAGAGCGCGAGCGTCCACGGCATGGATCCTAGTGCGCCATCCGCTCGGAGCGTCTCGACGCTCACCGCAGTACCCGACAGGGACAGGCGCGCCGAAGCCGTGCCCGCCAGCCCGCTGCCGAGGGAGCTCAGGCTGTCGGGCGGGGCATCGAGGCGGAGCTCGAGGATGGAGGCGCTGGCGGTGGGTGCGAGCGTCGCCGTGAACGAGGCGTGTCCGAGGCTTGCGCGCAGGGAGCCGTTGCGTCTTGTCAGATCGGCACCCGCCGCCAACGATGCAGGCAGGCCTTCGGCCGTACCGGAGAGGGAAAGGCCGAGAGTCGCCCCGACGCTCAGCGTGCCCTTGAGGTTGGCGCCACCGCTCGAGGCGGTCACCGCAACGTCGAGGGGGCCCGACGTCGAGCCGGCCACGGTGGTGCTCACGGTGCCGTAGTCGGCCTTCAGGTCGATGCCTTCGGCCGTGCCGGCATGCCCCGTCAGGGAGAGGGGCCGCCCCGCGGCATCACCCATGGCCCGGATCTGCAGCGTGGCCGCCAGCGGGGCCGTCTCGACGTGGAGCGACCCCGTCGCCGTGACCTGGAGAGGAACGCCGAGGAGCCGCCCGAGAGCGGCGTAATCGACGCCCGAGAGGTCCACCGAGGCGGCGAGGTCGCCCGCGGTACCGTCGAGGCTGGCTACGGCAAGGGAGGCTGGGGCGGCCGTGGTCGACGGTGCGTCGAGCACGGCGCGACCGTGGTAGCGCGCCGCCTGCCCCTCGAGCTGCGCGCGGAGCGGCAGCGTGCGGCCGGACACCCTGAGGGCGGTCGCAACGGACGCGCTCCAGGTGCCTCCCATGCCGATGTGGCCCGTGATCCTGGCGTCGTTCCGCAGTGCGGTTCCGATCGTTCCGAGTTGGCGCCCCAGGGACTGCGCGGCAACGGTCAGATCGGCGTCGAAGCCCGTCGACGCGGCGCCGGTCAGGGTGCCATGCGCGAGGGAGCCCGCGAGCGTCGCGTCCACGGTCGGATCGGCCGCCGGGCCGGACACGTGCAGTGCGAGCGTCTGCTCGACTCCCAGGGCCAGGACGGGCAGCGTGAGCGTCGCCTGGAGGGCGGCCAGCGTACCGTTCAGCGTGAATCCGTCGCCCTGTCCTGCGATCGTTCCCGTAGCTGGCGCCCAGCGCAGCGAGGCCTTCCGCGCCGGTAGGGACAGCCAGGGTGCCGGCCGCAGCGCCGTCGTTGCAAGCGACCCCGTCACGACGGGGTCCCGCCACGACCCCGCGGACCGGGCGTCGAGGCGGACGGCGCCCCCGAAGGCGGTGATCCGGCCGGTCAGTCCGGGAGCGGGGAGCACGGTGCCCGAAGCGTCCGCGTGGACCGGGCCGAGATCGGCCCGAAGGGCGGCCTCGAGGGTCGGCCCCTTGCCGCTCACCGTGGCGTTTAGGCCCACGGGCGCCGTTGCGGCGAGCTGGAGCGCTCCGCTCCAGCCGCCTTCGGCGTAACTCAAGGTGCCGTTGAGCGTGGCATCGGTGGAGGTGCCTCCGAGCAGGCTTCCGAGCTCGGCGTTGTGCGCCGTCAGCTCGACGCTTCCGGCCGAGCCGTGGAACGCCAGGCCGGCGCCCTCGGCCGTCACGTGAAAGGTACTGGCCGTCCCCGTCACGGTGCCCGTGATCGACGCGCCTCCCGCCTTCCAGCTCGCGTCGACCTGGTAGGAAACGTGATGGACGAGGCTCGCCTGACCCTGAAGCGAGACCTCGCCTGCGGGGCGAAGCGCCGAGGGCAGGGGAGCGCCGGCGAGCTCTGCCGGAACCAGACCGTTGATCTGGAGCGTGCTCGGCGTGCCGGTCACGCTTATCAGCCGGTCACCGCTGCCCATGACGAGCGCGGCCGTCACAGGCGCGCCGCCAAGGCCGGCCGAAAGCCGCACCCAGGGCGCTCCGGTGGTGGGATCGGTCGCCCCTGATCCCCCGGTGGCGACTCGAGCGTCCAACGGCCTGCCTGCGTAACGAAGCGGGACCTGGAGGGCCACGGCGAGGCGGTCACCCTGCAGGCTGGCGTGACCCTGTCCGAGCGTGAGCTCGAGGGAGAGCGGGGCGAGCGTGCCATCGATCTGCCATGGCAGCGATCCCATGTCGAGCTTCGGACCGAGCGCGCGGGCGGCCAACGTGCCCGAGCCGTGCACGCGGTCCTCGTTCAGCAAGATCGGGCCGAAGGAACCGGCCCGGGCCTCCACCGCTACTGTCGGCATCAGCGTTCCCGTCGCGCGGAGCTCTTGCCCGGCCAGCTGTGAGCCGAGGTCGAGTTTGAGGCTGCCGCCGTGCCCGCTCAGCGCGATCGTCGCCGGTACCGGTGCCGTCGTCTGGATGGAGGCTTCGCCGTTGAAGCTGGTGCCGGTCGGTCCGCCTCTTGCCCTCAGGTCGGCGCGGAGCTGCCCGGCCAACGGCCACCCCAGCGCCGCTCCGATCCCGCCGAGGGGCAGCGTTCCGGTCACGCTCCACCCGCCAGCCGTGAGGGAGGCGTGCAGCGGCTCCTGGCCGCCTCCGATCGCGAGGTCGGCACGAGCTCCGCGCTGCGGCCAGGCGAGGGTCGTCTTCAACGGCAGATCGCCGAGCGTTCCGGTGAGCGAGGCGGTCCGCTTGGAGGGGTCGGCCGTGCCGTCGAGTACGAGGGCCCGAGCGAGCGTGACCGGGCCCAACGGTTCCCCGGACGGCACCGACAGGTGCGTGGCGATGCCGTTGGTGGCGGGTCGGAGGGTGAGGGTAGCGGTCCCGCTTCGCACGCTCAGGTCGGGCTGGATGGCGCTCAGGATGTCGGCGGCCAGCGGTGCCTGGACGCCTCCGTCGACCGTGACGGAGCGGCCCGCCACGACGACCGGGAACGAAGACAGGGTCGCACGGAGCGCTCCGCCCGCGAGATCGAGGGTCAAGCCTCCGTCCCGCGACGCGAGGCGCACGGCCGGCCCCTGGGGTGCGCCACCCGCGAGGGTCAGCGGGCCGGGCGCGACGGCTACGGGGCCCACTCGAACCGTGCCCACGTCGACCGTGCCGCTGGGTCGCACGCCGGAAGGCCCGAAGTCCAGCGCCGCCTTGTCGACCGCCAGCAGGGCCGTGACCGGACCCCGGAGCGGGGTGGCGCCCAGATGGACGGACAGCGTTCCCTGGAAGGGGGCGAGGTCGATCGCTCCACCCAGGCTGAGCGGGCCCAGGCTCGCTTGAAGATCCCGGAGCCGGGTCCCTTCCAGCGTGGCGTGAACGCGGCCGCTCAGGTCCGCGCCCAGCGTCTCACCGCCGAGGCCGGCGGTGATCGGCGTGGTGCCTCCGAGCGTGGCGGTGAGCGGCAGCGCCGAGACCGCGCCGTCGGCGCGCAACGCCACGTTGATGGGCCCGGTCACTCCCGGCAGGCTGAGGTCGTGGGCTCGGAGCTCGCCACTCAGGTGGCTCCCGCTCAACGCCACGGCCCCCTCGAGGGTAGCGCCCAGATCGTCGCTTCCCTGCACGACGCCCTGCCAGCCGTCGCTGTTCAGACCGGCGTCGAGGGTCACGCTTGCGTGGCGATCGGGGAGCGTTGCGTGGTCCGTGGCCTTGAGGTGCCCGCCGAGACCGGTAGCGGTCTGCTGAACCTGGACCACGGCATCCAGACGCTGGCCGGGCGCAAGGGAGACCTGGTCCGCTTTCGCGTCGAACCGCGTCCCGGCGGGGCCGGAGGTTGCGGTCACGACCGTGCTTCCGCCGGAGACCTCGCCGGTGGCCTGGACCGTGACGCCGCGCCGGCTGTCGTAGGTGAAGTCGGACTGGAGGCTGGTCAGCGGCAGCGGTCCCAACCGACCCGAGCCGGCGGCGGTGCCCGTGAGATGCACCTCCGTCCACCCCGACACGTCGAGGGTGGTGTCGGCGCTGCCCGCCAGCGGCAGCCGCACGGTCGCGGGAAGGCTGGATCGCCCCAACCATGCCGCGGCGGTCAGCAGCTGGGGTGAGCCCTGGGCGTGCGCCTCCCAGTGTCGGGCCGCGACGTTGACGGTGCCCTGCGCGTGGACCGGTCCGCCCAGCGCGGTGCCCTGGAGGTCGGCCGTCACGAGCGGATAGCGAAGCTCGACGTGACCATGGATGCCGGTCGGTGCGAGCCCGATGGCGTGCAGGGAGCCGTTCCGGAGCGTGAAGTCGCCACGGATGCCGTCGGCTCCCACGTGGATGGGTCCGGAGAAGGTTCCGCCGGAGGCGCCCGGGAACCAGTGACGCGCCAGCGTCACGTCCGCCTGCTCGACGCTTCCATCGAAGCTGGGGCCGTTCAGGTCGAGGACGCCTGACGCGTTGGCCGTGCCGTCCGCGGTCTGGATATGTGCCTGGAGCTCGAGCGAGCTACCCCGCTGGTGCACGCGGATGTCGCTCACCGCGCCGCTGGGGATGGTGTACGGCACCTGCTGGACCGTCACGCTGGCATCGCTGACGCTCAGCTCCTGCAGGACCGGCGTGATGGGGAGACGCCCAGCGCGTCCACCGGACAGGGCACCGAGCTTGGCGACGTCGATCGAGCCTCGGACTCCGTGGAGCGTCACCGAGAGCGGAAGATCGCCGGTGATCAGCGACGGAAGGAAGTAGTGCACCGCGACCGTCGCTGCGCTCACGCGCAACCCAGGGGCGTCGACGCGGGCGTCTGCGAGCCGAACCCCGGTCCATGGGTTTCCGCTGCTGCTCTGGTAGGCGAGATGGATGCCCGACCCCTGCAAGGCGCCACGCACCCGGCCGAGGAGCCAGGCTCGTCCCGGCGGCGTCTGCGGCACGATCGCCACGAGGGCGATCAGTCCGGCTAACGCCAGCAGCGTGGCGAGGGTTCGTCGTCGCATGGGCTCCTGCTGGTCACGTGGATCATCGGGGCGGGGGAGAGCGGCGCGCTTACGGCGGCCTGGGGGAAGCGCGAGAAATGCCGGTGCCGACGGCGCGTCCGCAGTGTCATGGTACCACCCGGCCATGAGAAACTGCGGTAGCATGACGCCTGTCATGACGGCCTCCGACACGGCTCGCCTGACCGCGCTGATCCGCGGGCGCGTCCAGGGCGTGGGCTACCGCGCCTTCGTCCGGCGGCGCGCGCTGGACCTGAAGATCTCGGGGTACGTCGAGAATCTGCCCGACGGGCGGGTCGAGGTCGTCGCCGAAGGGGAGCGCTCGGAGCTCGAGCACCTGCTCGTCTTGCTGCGCGAGGGCCCACCCCACGCCGACGTGGAGGACATCGACATCACCTGGAGCCACGGCGGCGCAATGCCGCGAGGGTTCTATGTCTACGGGTGAGCGGCCCGACCGGTCGGTATACGAAGGTAGCCTCGACGCCGCCCCTCCGCGGCCCCTCGCAATGGAGGCGCTGGAAAGCGTTCCCGGTGTGCTGGGCACGATCGCGAGGGAACGAGCGGCCGACTACCGCGCTTCGCCGCTCCCGGCCGGGCAGGCTCCTGTCCCCGCGCGTCCGCGGCTCGTGCCGGCGCTGACCGGTCGTGGCATCTCGGTCATCGCCGAGGTCAAACGAGCCAGTCCGTCGCGGGGTCCCATCGCCGATGTCGACCCCGTCGAGCTGGCCGGGCGCTACGAGCGCGCGGGGGCGTCCGCCATCAGCGTGCTGACCGAGGCGCGGCACTTCCAGGGCAGCCTGGAGCACCTGCGCGGGGTGGCGCGTACGGTGAAGCTGCCCGTGCTGCGCAAGGATTTCGTGGTGCACCCGCTCCAAGTTGCCGAAGCCCGCGCGGCCGGCGCCAGCGCGGTGCTGCTGATCGCCGCCGTGCTCGGGACGGCACTGCGTGCCTACCTGGCATACGTCGACGCTCTCGGTCTCGACGCTCTGGTAGAGGTTCACGACGAAGCCGAGCTGGAAGGCGCGCTCGATGCAGGCGCGCGCGTGCTCGGGGTGAACAACCGCGACCTGCGAACGCTCCGCGTCGATCTCGGCGTCGCCCCGAGACTGCTGGCGCTGGCGCGTGAGCGGGGGTTCGACGGTGTCGCCGTGGCCGAGTCGGGTTACGGGAGCCGTGACCAGCTCGCACGACTCGACGGTCTGGCGGACGCGATCCTGGTCGGGAGCAGCCTTGCTGCCAGCCCCGATCCCGGCACGGCGCTGCAGGCCCTGCTCGGGCCACGGCCCGATGGCCCGACGATCTGAACGTCGCCGCGCGGCGGACGCTGCCCGGCGAGAGGAGTCCACCATGACCGACACGACCGTCAGCACCGAGCGGACGGCACCCGTTCTGATCACCGGCGCGAGCAGCGGCATCGGTCGCGCGCTCGCGCTCGAGCTCGCCCGTCGAGGCGCACGGCTGGTGCTGCAGGGCCGCAACGAACAGCGGTTGAACGAGGTGCTCCTGGCCGTCGAGGCGGAGGGAGGGCGGGGTGAGGTCCACGCGCTCGATCTGACCGAGGACGCTGCCGTCGACGCGCTTGCGGCACGGGTGACGCGAGGGTCCGACGGCCTCGGGGCGCTGGTGCACTCCGCCGGGATGGTTCGCCTCGGGTCGGTGGCCGACACGCCTGTCGCCGTCCTCGACGACCACTACCGCCTCAATCTGCGGGCACCCTACCGGCTGACGCGTGCCTTGCTCGCCGCGCTCGAGCGAGCAGGCGGTCACGTGGTCTTCGTCAACTCCGGCGCCGGGCTCCACGCGCACGCCGCCTGGAGCGCCTACGCGGCCAGCAAGTTCGGGCTCCGCGCCCTAGCCGACAGCCTCCGCCAGGAAGTGGCCGGCCGTGGCGTGCGCGTGACCACGGTCTACCCGGGCCGTACCGCGACGCCGATGCAACGCGAGGTGCACCGTCAGGAGGATCGCGCCTACGATCCGGACGCGTTCGTGCGCCCCGAGGACGTGGCCGGCCAGATCGCAGGGTTGCTGGCGGTGCGGCCTCCGAGCCTGGTGACCGAGCTCGTGATCCGCCCGGTTTGAACGCTGGCAGCGCGCGCGAAACGCAACCCGGGCGCCGCTGGAGCGGGGCTATACTCGGGGGCATGGCTCTGAACCCGAGCAGCGAACGCGTCTACGAGCATCGCCTCGACAACGGCCTGTGGCTGCTGTTCGAGCCGATGCCGTGGCTGCCTACGCTGAGCACGACGCTCATGGTCCCGTTCGGATCTGCGACCGATCCCGATGGGCAAGAAGGCAGCGCCACGGTGCTGCACGACTGGATCCAGCGCGGCGCCGGCAAGCTCGACTCGCGCGCGCACTCCGACGCCCTGGAGGGCCTTGGCGTGCGTCGTGGTGGCGGTGCCGGCCGTGAGATGGCCAGCCTCTCGGCTTCCTTCCTCGCATCGGAGCTGGCGGAGGTGCTGCCGCTCGTCGCCTCCATGGTGGCCGAGCCGCGCCTGGACGAGCACGAGTTCGCCCCTGCGCGGGAGCTGGCGCAGCAGGAGCTGCATTCCCTCGCCGACAACCCCACGCAGCGCCTGTTCAACGAGCTGATGGCTCGTTTCCTCGAGGGCGGCCAGGGACGCAGCCCCTACGGAACGGAGGCGGGCCTCGCAGCGCTACGCGCCGAGGGCATCCGCCAGGACGCGTCCCGCCGGCTCGGACCGGGCGGCGCCATCCTGGCCCTGGCCGGGGGCGCGACGTGGGACGCCGTCAAGGACGGCGTAGAGCGCGCCTTCGGTGGATGGCGCGGAAGTTCGGTGGACCTGCCGGAACCGGTGCTGCAGCGCCCCGGGCGCGCTCACGTGGCCGCGGATTCCGCCCAGACGCAGATCGGGCTGGCCTTCCCGGCGCCGCTTCCGTCCGACCCCGATGCCTACGTCTACGACCTGGCGCTGCACGTGCTGAGCGGCAGCATGGGCGCCCGGCTCTTCACGGAGGTCCGGGAGAAGCGCGGGCTGGTGTACAGCGTGGGCGCCTCGTATCGCGCCCTTCACGGCTTCGGTTACACGCTCGGCTACGCCGGCACCACGCCCGAGCGCGCCGACGAGACGCTGCGGGTGGTGCTGGCCGAGCTGGCGCGGCTCTCGGAGGGCGTGGCCGGCGACGAGCTCGAGCGAGCTCGCGTCGGGACGCTGTCCTCGGTCGTCATGCAGGGTGAATCCAGCTCGGCTCGAGCGTCGAGGCTCGCGTCCGATGCGCTGCTCAGGGGGCGCGCGCGCACGCTGGAGGAGATCCGCGTAGAGGTGGAGAAGGTGGATCTGGCGCACATGAACGACTACCTGGCGGAGCACCCCTTCCCGGATCCGACGGTGGTGACGCTGGGCCCGCGTCCCCTGGCCGAGGAGGTGGCGGCATGAGCGTCGACACGAGCGGAGCTGCCCAGGGCGCGGCGTTGCGGTCCGACCGCACCGTGCTGGGCAACGGCCTCACGGTCGTCGGCGAGCACAACCCGTTCGCCGCCACCGTCGCCGCCGGCTACTTCGTGCGCACGGGCGCGCGCGACGAGACGGCGGAGATCGCCGGCGTCTCGCACTTCCTCGAGCACATGATGTTCAAGGGCACGGACCGGCGCACGGCGGCCGACATCAACCGGAGCTTCGATGAGCTCGGTGCCCAGTACAACGCCTTCACCAGCGAGGAACGCACCGTCTACTACGGCGCCGTGCTGCCCGAACGGCTCTCCAAGCTCCTCGACCTGCTCAGCGACATGATGCGACCCGCGCTCCGCCAGGAGGACTTCGACGTAGAGAAGAACGTCATCCTCGAGGAGATCGCCATGTATGAGGACCGGCCGCACTTCCGCGTCTTCGAGGTGGCGGGCCGGCGCTTCTGGAACGGCCACCCGCTGGGGCACAGCGTGCTTGGCGGCCAGGACTCGATCCGGGCGCTGACGCGGGAGCAGATGCTCACCTACTTCGGGCGCCGCTACGCGCCCTCCAACCTCATCCTGGCCGTGGCCGGCGCCTACGACTGGGAGGCTGTGACCGAAGAGGTCGCCAGCCTGACCGGCGCGTGGGAGCCGTTCGATGCCGGCCGCGCCTTGGCCCGGCCCGACCCGGCGCAGGGGACCGGGGAGACCGAGGACAGCAAGCTCGAACGCGTCCACACCGCCGTCTTCGCGCCCGGGTACGCAGCAGACGACGAGCGTCGCTACGCAGCCGCGATCCTGGGAAGCGTCCTGGGCGATGACAGCGGCTCGCGTCTCTTTTGGAGCCTGGTCGACAAGGGGCTGGCCGACAGCGCCAGCCTCGGCCACGAGGCCTCCGACGGGGCGGGTGCGTTCGTCGGCTACGTGAGCTCGGCCCCGGAGCGCGCGACCGAGGTGCTCGACATCTACCGCCGCGTGCTGGTGCAAGCCCAGGACGACACCCTCGATGCCGAGGAGTGGCGGCGCGCGCAACGCAAGCTTGCCACCGGCCTGACGCTGCGGGCCGAGACGCCGCTGGGGCGCCTGGTGTCGCTCGGCGTCGGCTACCAGTCGCTGGGTCGCTATCAGAGCGTGCAGGATGTGGTCGACGCGGTGATGCGCAGCTCCCTCGAGGGTGGGCGCGCCCTCCTCGCCGACCGGCCGTTCGACCGACTCTACCTGCACACGCTGGGACCGGCGAACGTCCCGTCTTGACCCAACGACGTGGCCGCCGTGCATAGACTGAGGGACGTGCGAGCCTTCGCGTGCGTCTTCGTGGTCCTGTTGCTCGGCAGCGCGGCATGGGCCGCCGGGGCGCCCTTCGCCGCCCTCACCATCATGCCCAGTGGACCCCAGAGCTACGACATCACCACGGGCGTGACGACGCTCCCGAAGGGCGGCACGGTCATCGACCAGGACACGGGCGTGACCCTCCACGCTGCGTCGATGCGCTACCTGCAGGGGAAGAGCATCGACGCCAAGAACGCCAACGTGAGCGGCAGCTTCGGCCAGCTCACGGCGTCCACGATTCACATCGACATCCCGGACGGCACGCTGACCGCGTCCGGCAACCTCAAGCTCACCCGCGGCGCCCTCGCCCTGCAGGCGGCCTCGCTCCGCTACGACGCGGGTCGCGAGGTGGTCGACTTCACGGGCCCGGTCACAGGCACCTCCCCCGACTTCCAGGCCGATCGCGTCCTCCTCGATGCCCGCAGCGGGGACGTGCTGCTGGTCGGGCACTACCGATTCTCCGAGGGGGTGCTCACGCTTACCTCGCCGGAGGGTGGGGGCCGGCTCGAGCTGCACCTCCACCAGGTCGACGGCAAACCCGTCTACGACGCGGCCACCGACGTGTCGCCCGCCCTCCTGGCGCGCTTCGCCCCCGAGCTTCACTGAGATCCCGACCGGATGCGCCGCACCCGGGTCCTGCCCATGCTGCTCGCGCTCGCCCTGCTCGGGGTGGCATCGGCGCAGTGCAACCGGGGACCGACCACCTCGGAGCTCTCGATCCGCGGCTTCGGCGCCGCCTACTTCGAGCAGGTCCGTACCGACAGCGCGCACGACAGCGTCGAGTTCTACGGCGGCGTCTGCCTGGCCGGCGAAGCCTCGGCCTGGACGATGGTGGCCGATCGCGTCACCATCACCGGTCTGGGCGGAACGCTCACCGTCCGCGCGCAGAACCCCGTCCTCCACCTCGAAGGGTGGACGATGACGGCGTCCGAGCTCCACGGCACGCAGCAGCATCTGGCCATGAGCGCGGTGCACGTCGCGGGGAAGGCGCTGTCCGGGAGGGCGGCGACGGTGGCCGTGGATCTCCAGGACGGGAGCATGCAGCTCGACCAGGTGATGCTCACGGGCGCCACCTTCACCGTTCGCGGGAGCCACGCCGAGCTCCGGGCAGGCGGCATCACGGTGACCGGGGCGGGCATCACCACCTGTACCTGTGCCGGCTCACCGCTGTACGAGGTGACCGGGTCGACGGCGCAGGTCGCCCCTCAGGGTCAGAGCGTCGTGCTGCACGGCGCCGAGCTCAAGGCGGGCGCCGTCACGATCCCCCTGGGTGACACCGTGACCCTGTCGAGGAAGACCCTCGAAGACCTGGGCATCCCCTTGAAGGTGGCCTACGTGGCGACCGATACGGCCGCCGGCATCACAGGCACCGGTCTGGGCGTGACGGCCGGGCCGATCGGCGTGGCGCCGGGCGTGCAGGCCGACGTCGGAGCCACGGGGCTGGACGTCGGATACCCGCTCGAGGGGGTCGCCCTGCTCAACGGGCGTAGTCCCGAGGGGACGTTCACCATCGGGAAGGCGCCCGCCGGCATGCGCTTCCAGATGACGAGCGACCACGCCCTCGCGCCCTGGTTGGACGCTGGCTTCGATACCCGCGTCCTGGAGCCAGGCAACCGCGACGAACTACGGGAAGGCGTGCTCCACGCACGCGCTCACACGGCGCTGCCGGCGGTGCTGCCCGCGGTTCACGGCGACGCGGCGTTGCAGCTCTTGGCCGCCGCCTCGTCGCAGACGCCGTCGGGGAGCAGCGAGATCATGGGGGCCCGGCTTGGCGCCCAGGGAACGCTCAGCCTGACCACCGCCGCCCACTCCTGGGGCCGCGTGGGTCTCCGCCTAGGGGCCAGCGGCAGCCTCTATCCGGATCAGCACGCGACCCAGTGGGGGGTCGACGTGGAGCCGAGCTACGGGGTCTCGCTGGGGCCGGTGGCGCTGCGGGCCAGCTACCTGGCGCGCTTCACCAACAGCGGTTCGCCCTTCACGACCACGCTCGACCGGCTGGAGCCGACCCAGCGCCCCGCCCTCACGGCGTCGGCTCAGGGGGCGGTAGCGCCCGGCTGGACGGCCTCCTCGAGGCTCGCGGTCACGTACGACTTCGTGGGCTCCCCCTCGGTCGATGCCGGGCTCAACCGTCTCGACGTGGGCGCCACGCTGACGCGACGGCTCGGTGCCTGGCGGCTGAGCGCCAGTGCCGATGCGGCGCTGGCCGGCGTGCTGGCGCCCGACGGCGTGCGCGACGGCTACGTCGAGGGCGGCATCGGCGCCCAGGATGGCGCCCTGGAGTTCGGCGCCCGCGCCCGGTACACCACCGCGCCCGACCCGACCGGGCTCGACCTGCTCGAGGTGAGCGCGGCCGTGCCCGTCGACCTGCCCGGGGTCACCGTCCGCCCCTACCTGGCGCTGAACTTCGCCCAGACAGTGAGCGAGGGAGTCCTCCCGGCCATCAGTGGGCACGGCCTGGACCTGACCTTCGTGACCTGCTGCGGCGCCCTCAAGCTCGGCTACCGTGACCAGGACGGCGTATGGACCGTCACGGCGGCCGTCGACCTGAAGCAGCGCACGGCCTCCACCCAGGCCGGCGCGGGCGGTTGCGGTGGCCAGACCACGGCCGCTTCGTCGGCCGCGCCGCTGCCGCCAGGGACCTGCTCGGTGACATCGGGTGGCACGGGTATCATGGCCGGAGCCGCGCCGGGAGCGCCGCCGCCATGAGAAGGCCGGGGGCGCCCGGCATCCAATCGCTACGCCGACGGGAACGCTGCTTGCCGTGACGAGGATCGACCGCTACCTGCTCCGCGAGAGCGTCCCGCCGTTGCTCTTCGGGCTGCTGCTGTACGCCGGCCTGGCGGTCATCAGTACCACCCTCCCCAGACTCCAGTGGGTGGTGGGCACGCCGATCGTGCGGCTGGCGGGCTGGTTGGCGCTCCAGCTCCCCACCGCCCTGGAGCAGACCCTGCCAATCGCGCTGGTGCTGGCGGTGCTGCTGGCGTTCGGTCGACTCGGGACCGACAACGAGCTGCTCGCCATGCAGGCGGGCACCGTCTCGCTGCTGCGCATGTCGAGCGTGTTCGTGGTGGCCGGCGTATTGGCCGCGGGCGGCGCGCTGGCGCTCAACCAATGGGTGCTGCCGAGCACCAACGGCATGGTCGCTCGCCAGTACTGGCAGCTCACGGCGGGCGCCAGCG
>CAZIBD010000031.1:0-22781 GCA_964536935.1 uncultured bacterium
CGAACTTCCGCGAGGGCCTGGACGTGCTGGAGTACTTCATCTCCACCCACGGCGCGCGGAAGGGCGGTGCCGACACGGCGCTGCGTACCGCCGACTCCGGCTACCTGACCCGCAAGCTGGTCGATGTCGCTCACGAGCTGGTCGTGCGCGAGGACGACTGCGGCACGGCGGACTTCGTGTCGGTGTCGCTGTACAACCCGGATGGCCGGCCGCGACCCAAGAGCCATCTCGAGATGAGCCTGTACGGCCGCAACCTGGCGCTCGATCTCGAGCTTGGCGACCTACACCTTCCGCAGGGCCACACCCTGATGAAGGAGGACATCGCGGGCATCGCCAAGCGCATGGCCGATCAGCCCGAGGTCCGCGAGATCGAGATCCGCAGCCCGCTCACCTGCCAGACGCGTGCCGGCGTATGCCGGTCGTGCTACGGCCTGGACATGTCGACGATGCGGGAGGTCAGCCTCGGCGAAGCCGTCGGGGTGATCGCAGCGGAGTCGATCGGCGAGCCGGGCACGCAGCTCACCATGCGTACCTTCCACACCGGCGGCATCGCGACCAGCAGCGACATCACGCAGGGCCTGCCGCGCGTCATCGAGCTGGTCGAGGCGCGCAAGCCTAAGGTCAAGGCGGTCATCAGCGACCTCGACGGCATCGTCTCGATCCAGGAGGATGACGAGCGCTACCGCGTGACGGTGGGTTCGGAGGACGGCGAGTTCAGCCGGACCTACCGGATCGACAAGGGCGTCCGCCTGCTGGTGCGCGACGGAGACCGGGTCGAGGCCGGCGATCAGCTCACCCGCGGCGCCATCAACCCCCACGACCTGCTCGAGTCGCGCGGACCCGCGGCGGTGCAGGCCTACCTCGTCAACGAGGTGCAGCGCGTCTATCGTGGTCAGGGCGTGAGCGTGCACGACAAGCACATCGAGGTGATCGTGCGCCAGATGCTCAAGTACGTCGAGATCCTCGAGCCCGGAGACAGCGAGTTCCTGGAAGGGCAGACCGTGGAGCGCTTCGACGTCGAAGAGGCGAACGACCAGCTGCTGGATGCCGGCAAGACGCCAGCGTCGTGGAAGCCCGTGCTGCTCGGCATCACCAAGGCCTCACTGTCCACGAAGAGCTGGCTGTCGGCGGCCAGTTTCCAGCACACCACGCACGTGCTCACGGAGGCCGCCGTGTCGGGCAAGGCGGACAACCTGGTCGGCCTCAAGGAGAACGTCATCCTCGGTCGTCTGATCCCGGCGGGGACGGGGCTGGACGCCATCCGGCACACCCGCGTGGCCGACCAGACCATGCTCGACAAGAGCAAGGAGGCGGCGGCCACGGTGGCGACGGCGCCGGCCCGGCCCGCAGCCGACCAGGAGAAGCGCCCCGAGGCCTGAGCCTCGTTTCGTGGCTCCGCACGGACGCGGGGGCCGGCGTGGTTCGCCGGCCCCCGTTTCACGTGGGCTGCTATGGTGGCGGGGATGCCGACGAGAGCGCGCTCAGGCGGGTCGAGCCCAGATGCAGCGGAGGAGCCGCTGGTGCTGGCCTTCGATCCCGGCCGCAACCTGGGGGCGGCCTGGGTACGTGGCGACGGGACGGTCGAGCGGCTCGCCGTGCTGGCCGCCGACGATCTGGAGCGGCTGGTGCTCCCGCCCCGGGTCGTGGTAGTCGTCGGCAACGGCACCGGGAGCGACGCCGTCGTCGAGCGGCTCCGAAGACGTGGTCTCGAGCCGGTCCTGGTCGACGAGAAGGACACCACCCTGATCGCGCGCCAGCTGTACTTCCGGGACCACCCGCCGCGCGGGCTCGCGCGGCTGCTGCCCCCGGGCATGCGGGCGCCGCCCCGCCCCATCGACGACTACGCGGCCTACGTCATCGCGCTTCGCTGGTTGGAGACGCAGGATCCGGCGCGCCCGCTCAGGGCCGACGCGCCCGCACCGTGACGATCGGGAACAGCCAGTCCACTCCGGGCGGCATCGGCACGGAGTCGATCGCCTCCACGGCGAAGCCAGCTTCCTCGACCACGCGGGGCGTGTCGCGCCCGAGGTGGCACCCGCGCCCCTCGAGCGCCGTCCAGAACGGATCCACCACGTCCTGAAGGCGTCCGACCCAGGCCCTGGGGTGTCGCACGTGCTCGAGCAGCCGCAGCGCTCCCCCCGGCCGCACCACCCTGCGCATCTCGGTCAGCACCACTTCCGGACGGGCCACGCTGCACAGCATCAGCTCGGCCACGGCGGCGTCGAAGCTGGCGTCGGGGAAGGGGAGGTCGTGCGCGTCGCCGGGGAGCACCGTGATCGTTGCGGCCGCGGCGTGCGCCCGATCGACCGCGGCACGGCGGAAGCCGGGCTCGGGCTCCAGCGCCGTCACCTGCGTCCCGGCGGCGTAATGGACGAAGCCGGCACCCGTGCCGCACCCCAGCTCCAGCACGTTCCCCTGGACATCCTGTACCAGCAGCTGTCGGGCGCCCGCCAGCCCCGCCCGGTCGAGCCGGCCGACGACGTCGTCGTAGAGCTCGGCAGGACCGCCAGCGCGGCGTTCGAGCCAGTCACGTGGTGCCACGGTCGCCTCCTTCGGCCCCGGACGCGCGCCCTCGAAAGCGTCCAAATGAACGGGCCGGGGACGCGCCCCGGCCCACTCCCCTCGAAGGGCGCGGCCGCCGTCGGCCGCCCCTTCGTTCAGTTGAGCTCGTCGTCCTCCCCGGCGTCCATCATGGCGCGGGCTTCCAGGACGTTGATGTCGAGCACGGCGCAGATCTCGCCCGCGAGGAGGCGCAACGCGCGCCGGTAGGCCTGGCGGTCGAGGTCGGGCAACCCACGCTCGAGATCCCAGCGGCGGAGCTCGCTGGCCAGCGTTGCGATCTGGTAGGGATCGCCGCTCGTCAGGATATCCGTGACCTTGCGGTGACGCGCCGCCCACTGCTTGGGCAGCGTGATGCGACCGTTGTTGAGACGCTCCAGGACGCTCTGGACCTCTTCGCTGGTGAGGGCGGGACGGAGTCCGGCCTCCTGGGGCGCGTGGACCGGGACGTAGGCCCTCGAGGTACCGTTCGGGAACTCGACTTCGTAGTAGTCCAGGTCGGCCCCCGCGACCGTGCGCACGGTGGTCCCGGACACGATGCCCACGCCGTACGGCGGGAGGACCACCTGATCACCGCTCTTGAAGGTCTTGGATTGATCTTTCAACGTCGCGTGCTCCCTTCGGTCAGGGTTCATCCATGAAGAGGCAGCCGCCGACCGCAGCGGCACCGGATGGCGCGGATTGTCGTGGAGTGGATGGTGTGTGGGGTAGCTCGCCCCTCGATGTACGTGGCTCCGGCGAGCACATCCACGTACGGCATTCTAGCAGATTCCCTTCCGCCTTGCACGGGGTCCAAGGTTCCGTCCGGAGGTTTCGGGCGAGCGCGAAAAGTGTGTCCAGCACGCATGTCATGCGATGGGCAGGAGGCGAGCCGCGTGCGTTGGGCAGCATCGAGCTGCGTCAGGCGCCGGGCACCTCCGGGGGAGAAGCCTCGACGCTGGGACGCTCGCTGGAGCGGACCGTGAACACCACTCCGCCCAACAGGATGGCGGCCCCGACCACGGTCAGGGCCGACGGCACCTCGCCGAAGATGGCCAGCGCCAGCAGCGTCGCGCCGATGGGCTCGAGCAGGATGCTCGTCGCGACGAGCGTCGGGTCGAGGTGACGCATGGCGTAGTTGATGCCGTTGTGCCCCACGAGCTGCGGCACCAGTGCCAGAAGCGCCATCCACAGGAAGCTGGTTCTCGGATAGGCGAGGTAGGGGAGCCCGAACAGCGCGGGTAGTGGGAGGAGGACGACGGCGGCCACGGCGTAGGCCACGCCGGCGTAGGCGTCGAGCCCCACGCCGGAGCGCTGAACCGTCCGGCCCAGCAGAAGGTACCCGGCGGCGCTGGCTGCGCCGATCAGGGCGAGGCCGTCGCCGAGCAGGGGTGCCGGCCCCCCGCCGAGGTCGCCGAAGCCGATCACGGCCGCTCCGCCCACTGCCAGCACGACGCCGAGCAGCACCGAGAAGCTCGGCGCGCGCCCGCTGAACAACCAGGCGAACAGAGCCACCCACAGCGGGGCCGTGGTGACGAGCGTGACGCTGGCGGCCACCGACGTGAGGTTGAGCGACGTGATCCAGGTCGCGAAGTGGAGTCCGAGCAGGACGCCGGCAGCGAGCGTGAGGCGAAACGCCCGCCTGTCGAGCGGCGTACGCCTGAGCCCTCGCACGGTGACGGGCGCCATCACCACCGACGCGATCACCATCCGGACCAGCGCGATCACGATGCCCGGAGCGTCCGCCAACCGGATGAAGATGGCGGCCAGGCTGATCGCGACGATCGCGGCCGCCAGCACCAGGGACACCCGGGTGTTTCCGGACGGCGCCATGGGCGTCATCGTACCGTGACGTGCGGGCCGCCCTCATCGACCGCCGGAGCACGCCGGGCCCACGGTACAGTAGGAGCCGATTCGGCGAGAGGGGGTCCGGTGGCAGCCTTTCCAACAGGTTTCACGTGGGGCGTTTCGACGGCCGCGTACCAGATCGAGGGGGCCGTCGGCGACGGCAAGGGACCGAGCATCTGGGACGTGTTCGCGCACACGCCCGGCCGCATCCGGGACGGCACCAACGCCGACGTCGCCTGCGACCATCTGGCCCGCATGGACGAGGATCTGGACCTCCTGGCCGAGCTGGGCGTGAGGGCGTACCGCTTCTCGACCGCCTGGACGCGCATCTTCCCCGAGGGTGGTGGGCGGCCGAGACGCCAGGGGCTGGACGTCTACGAGCGCCTGGTCGATGGTCTGCTGGAGCGCGGCATCGCGCCGTGGCTGTGCGCCTACCACTGGGACCTGCCGCAGACGCTGCAGGAGCGGGGCGGCTGGCGGTCCCGCGACACGGTGGACTACTTCGCGGACTACGTGGCCACCCTGGCAGAGCACCTCGGCGACCGGGTCGGCCACTTCCTGATGCTCAACGAGCCCAACGTCCATGCCGTGCTCGGCCACCTGCTAGGCGTGCACGCGCCGGGCCTGACCGACCCGGTCGCGTTCGCCACCGCCGTTCACCACCAGAACCTGGCGACCGGCGTCGGCATCCGGCGGCTCCGCGAGATGGGCGGCCCCTGGACGCTGGGAACGGTCGTGAACCTGCAGCCGGTGCTTCCGGCGGAAGACGGCGAGGAGCACCGGCAAGTCGCCGAGCTCGTCGACGCCGTCTGGAATCGCGCAACGCTCGATCCATTGCTGCTGGGCCGGTATCCGGAGCAGGCCGCTCCGTTGCTGGGCGAGCTGGCTCACGAGGACGACATGGCCCTCATCCGGCAGCCGCTCGACGTGCTCGGCGTGAACTACTACACGCGCACCTGGGTGCGCGCCAGCGAGACCAGCCTGGTGGGGCTGGAGCAGGTCGACCCGCCGGCGGGGTCCGAAACCACGGCGATGGGTTGGGAGGTCGCTCCGCAGGGGCTGGTCCGGCAGCTCGAGGAGCTCAGGGAGCGCTATGGCAACCCGCCCGTCGTCGTGACCGAGAACGGCGCTGCCTTCGAGGACGGCCCGGTCGCAGACGACCGGGTGGACGATCCGGCGAGGCGGCGCTACCTCACCCGCCACCTGGATGCGGTCAGGCAGGCGATCGAGGCCGGTTGCGACGTGCGGGGCTACTTCGTGTGGACGCTGATCGACAACTTCGAGTGGGCCGAAGGCTACAGCAAGCGCTTCGGTCTCGTCCACCTCGACCGGGAGACGCAGCGGCGTACGCGCAAGGCTTCCTTCGACCTCTACCGGGACCTCGTCGCCGGTGGCGCCGAGGAGGACCTCGAGGGCTCGCCCGTGCCGTGAGCGCCGGATGTGGCTGCCGTCCCCTGAAGGTGCCCGACGCCGAAACGGGCGGGGTCGGGGGCGCCGCTCAGTCGGCCGCGGCCTCACCGCCCCGCGCCAGCGTGAACGCCAGCAGCGCCCAGCCGGCGATCTGCATCAGCCCCCCGAGCGGCGTGATGGCGCCCAGCACGGCCACTCCCGTCAGGACCAGGATGTAGAGGCTGCCCGAGAAGACGAGGGAGCCGACGAGCAGGAGCAGCGCAGCCAGCCGACTGCTGCGGGGCAGCGCGCCGATCACGAGAAGGCCGAGCGCGTGGTACATCTGGAAGCGCACCGCCGTCTCCCACACGTTCATCCGGTCGCTGGAGAGAATCGGCCCCAGGATGTGGACGCCGAACGCCCCGAGGACGACCGCCAAGCCGGCCAGCGAGGCACCCCACGCTGCCGCCCCCCGCCTTCCCAGGCCCGGGCCGCGGAGGCTCTGGCTTCGGGTCATGGTGGACTCCTTCCGTGCCGACGAGCGACACGTCCCCGATGGTACCGCGGGTGCCGGACGCAAGCACCGTGAGTGAGCGGGCGCTCTCGGCTCAGCGGCCGCCGGAGCTGCCGCCGCCTCCACCGCCACCGCCGCCACCGGCCGAGGAGCCGCCGGACGATGCGGACGCGGAGGCGGAGGCGAGGGCGCTGGAGAGGGCCTGGACCTGCGCCGACATCGAGGCCAGGCTGGTGATGCCGGCTCCGGGGTAGGCACCGAGCCAGGCTGCCCGCCCCAGCATGGCGTTCTCGTCGGCCCCCGCCAGGGGCGCGGCGCGAGCCAGCGTCTTCAGGTAGCGATCGGCGACCCCTAGCGCGGCGGCGTAGCAGTAGTAGACGTCCCACAGCCCGAAGAAATCCAGCGGCGCGTCCTTCATGCGGGTGTAGTCGGTGAGCGTACGCTTGAAGCCGTTCCAAGCGTAGACCTCGGGGGCCACCTCCTCGCGCCAGGCCGGCAGGCTGGCAGCCGCCGTGACCACCAGGCCCGCGGCGAGCGCGGCTCCGGCGATGAACAGGCCCCGGGCGGTCCCATGCGCAAGGTAGGCGCCGCCGCCGAGCACTACGGCCATCAGCACCGCCAGGGTGTTCCATCGTCGCGTCGCGCGCCGGCTCGCCTCGCTGATGAGCGGGCCGCCACGTTGCTGCTCCACCGAGTCGCGAACCTTGCGGCCCCAGGCGCGGACGAAGCTCTGGCCGTGGCGCTTCGAGTAGGCCTTGAGCTCGTTGAACTCCAGATAGTCCGGGTCGCCGCGCCGGTGGGTGCGTGCGGCGCTCCGCAGATAGCCCAGCACGTCGCGCTCGAACGGCTCGAGCTCGTCGCCGGGGGGTTCCCCGTGGAGCTGCATCTCGAACCGTCTGCCCTTCGGGGTGAAGGAGCCGTAGCCGCGCCGCGCCAGGTCCATGATGGTGGCGAAGAAGGCGGGCCCCATCCCGCTCGGGTTGAACGTCTGCATGCGCATGGCCGTCACGGTGGCGGGGGGTGCCTGACTGGGCGGCTCGAAGGGGTACTTCATCGAGGCGACGCGCGGCTCGCGGCCGTAACGGCGGTAGTCGCGCCAGATGCCGCCGCCGAGCCACAGGACGACGCCGAGAGGAAGGACGCCCCAGAGCCAGTGGGAGCGGAGGCGTTCGAACGAGCGCTGTTTCTTCTGGAGGCCCGCCACGCGCGTCTCGTCCTGCAGAAGGCGCTGCATGCCCGGACGCGAGCCCCGCAGCGTGAACAGCGCGGGGTCCATCAGGTAGCGCACCTCGACACCGTCTCCGTGCGGGATCCGGTCGAAGGCGACGGTCAACGTGCTGCGGTCGCCGGAGAGCGTGACGGTGGGCTGCTCGGGATTGTTGTAGCGGTGGACGTAGGCGTCATACGGGGCCGCCATCGGCCCCGGCGCATGGACCGTCAGCCGGTAGCCCTCGATGGTGGGGTGGTCGAGCTGGATCAGGTTCCAGTACCACTGCACGACGTCGCTGTAGGGCTGCATGGTGCCGTCGAGGCGGTACACGAAGCGGACGCGCCGGTGCGAGATCCGGCGGCTCATGTGCACCACGACCTCGGTCCCGCCCTGGCAGGGCTGGCTGATGGCGCGTGCCTCGGGTCCCGGCCCCAAGGCCCCGGTGCCCGGGAGCATCGTCACGCTCTGGGAGCTGCTGTGGCCGACGCAGATGAACGCCTCGCCGAAGTCGCCGGTGGTGGACAGGGTACGGGTGTCCTGCACCACGACGCTGCCGTCGGGTTGAAGAGTGACGTCCTGGACGACGTCGTGCCAGGTTGCCGTCTGGCCGAACGCGGCGCTCGCGAGGAGCGCCAGCAAGAGCGGCAAGACGCCTCCGGCCCCGCGCCGGCGCGGGCGGGGGAGGCCCGAGGCGCGGCCCACGACTGCGTCAGGGCGCCGGGAAGGCGCGGCTGACGACCGCCCCCGGCGAGCCCATGGAACCGAGATCCTTGTTGTGCAACACGAGGTCGACGCCTGCCGCGTTGCCGACGTGCAGGTAGACCGGCAGGTTGAAGATGTAGTGCTTGCCGGCGTCGACGGTGGCGTAGACGAGCCGGTTTCCCTGGTTCCTGGCGGTACTTTGGTAGACCTCCAGCCATGTGCGGGCCGTGATGTTGATGCCGATCTGCTTCGGCCCCACTTCCGAGGGGGTCACGGTGGTGCCGGCTGGGGTCGGTGCCTGCGCCGACGTCTGCGCCGTGGGGGTCAGCGTGTAGCTGAGGGTGCGGCTCTGGCGGAGGTCGACGGTGGTGACGAGCGGCTGGTATCCGGCGAGGGTGATCTTCACCTGGCGACCCTCGCGAGCCGTGACGGGCGCATCCTTGATGGGGGTGGTGCCGGGCAGGGCGAAGCCATCGATGCTGACGCTCGCACCGGGTGGCTGGGTATCGATGCTGACCTGCACCGTGCGGGCCTGGACGGCGTCGCCGACCACCCCTGCCGGGGCGGAGCCGGCCCGTGAACCGGCGGCCGGTGCCGCCGCCGTGGAGGGCGCCTGTGCGCCCGATCCCGAGGTCGATGCCGCAGGCTGTGATCCGGTGGGCCCGGCTGCCGGAGCCGTCGCCACGGTCGGCGTGCCGCCGGTCGGTTGATTCGCCAGCGGGGCGCGGGTGGGGCGGAACAGCAGGCTGTTGAAACCCCACACTGCGAGCCCGACGAGCACCACCACCAGCAGCAGAGTGGGGAGGAGCGCGCCGAAGGGAAGGCCGCGCCGACGGTCCTGTTCGGGGATCTCACCGCGCCGCTCCTGCTCCAGGCGCTGCTCGAGGGTGGACATGCCGACGGCCCTGCGCCGTTCGCGCGCGTAGGTGTCGAGCACGGGGTCGGTCTCGAGGCCGACGGCCTGGGCGTAGAGGCGGACGTAGTTCCGCGAGTAGACGTCCTCGGGAAGGTCGCTGTAACGGCCCTCCTCGAGCGCGCGAAGATACTCGAGGCGGACGTGGGTCAGCTCGGCGATGTCCGAGAGCTCGAGACCCTTGCGCGTACGCGCTTCCACCAGAAGATCGCCGAGTCCGCCGGGACGGCCTGTGGGGGAACCCGCGGCCGAGCGCTCCTTGTCGTGGTCGTGCTCGCTCATCGCATCCCTCCGGAGCCCGCCGCCGGCGCGGCCGCAGCCTCGTCGGCAAGCGCGACAGCCACCCGCGCGGCGAGCCGGGCGTTCTCCTCCAGCAGTCGAAGGTTGACGGCGACCGTGGCGTCGCCCGACAGCTCGGCCAGGCGTGCCAGCAGGAAGGGCGTGGTGTCGCGGCCGCGCACGCCACGGGCTTCCAGGGCGTCGCGGGCCCCCTGCAGCCAGGCGGCGAACTGCTGCGGATCCACCCCGGACGAGACCGGGTTGGACAGCACCACGCCGCCCTCGAGGTCGAGCATCCGTTGCGCCTGCAGCACCCCTGCGGCATCCTCGGGCGTGTCGACCCGTGCCGCCAGCGGAAGGTCGAGCTCTCGTATCAGGAAGCCGGCCAAACGCTTCGACCGGTACCCCACCACGGGGACGCCCAGGCTCTCGAGCCGCTCCAGCGTGGCGGCGGCATCGAGGATGCTCTTGGGCCCGGCGCACACCGTCAGGACGGGGGTGCGGGCCAGCGCGCGGAGGTCGGCCGACTCATCGAAAGGGTGCTCGTGGACGCCGCCGATACCGCCGGTGGCGAACACGCGGATTCCGGCCAGACCGGCGGCGTGAAGTGTGGCCGCGACCGTCGTTCCGGCGCTGGCGCCGCGTGCGACCAGAGCCGCAAGGTTCCACAACGACGCCTTGTCCGCCGATGGGTCGTTTGCGAGCGCTGTGAGCGCTCCGTCATCCAGGCCGACGACGAGGGCGCCATCCACGACGCCGACCGTCGCCGGCACCGCGCCCTCTTCCCGCACGACCTTCTCGAGGCGGCGGGCGAGGGTGAGGTTCCGGGGGCGCGGCAGGCCGTGGGTCACCACGGTGGATTCCAGCGCCACGACCGGGCGACCCGCATGCACGGCGTCCCGGATCGGCGGTGCGATGCGCAGGCTCACCCGGCCATCTTACCCCAGCCCTCCCGCCGCTCCCGGCGTGCCCTGGGGCGTCGGGTCCGGCCCACCCGCCGAGCGTCGATGACGCCCGGTGGACGGGAGCGATCGTGCCGAGCGTGCTACGCTCGGGCCGTGCAGAACCCGGATCTGCAGACCGTCTTCCCGTTCGTGGAGCAACTGGGGTTCGGCGCGGTCGCCGGCTTCGCGGCCGGCTTCGCGCTGAAGAAGGTCGGGAAGCTCGTGGCGATCGCCGTGGGTCTGCTGTTCGTGATCGTCCAGGTGCTGGCCTACTACGGATACATCTCGATCAACTGGGGCACCGTGCAGAGCAGTGTCGACCCGATGTTCACGCCGAGCGCGCTGGGTGCCGCCTGGAAGACGGTGCTATCGGTTCTCACCTACAACCTCGCCTTCGCGGCGGCCTTCGTGCCGTCCTTCGTCCTGGGGCTCAAGCGCGGCTGAGCGCGGCGGGCGCGGTACCCGATGTCGCGGTAGCCCTTGTGTCGGTGCTCCACGGGGCGGTAGGCTGAGAAGGTCGGAAAACCTGAGCGTTCGGCACTCAAGCTCCTTGACAACGCGCTCCCGCACGGATAGGATATCGGCAGTTAGCACTCACGCATCGTGAGTGCTAATCTCATGGTGAGCCAACCCGATAGGGAACCCATCCGACACGGAGGAAGCTATGGCAGTGACCGAGGAGAAGATGACCCTGAAGCCGCTCGGTGACAAGGTCGTCGTCGAAGTGATCGATGAGCCGCAGACCACGGCGAGCGGGATCGTGCTGCCGGACACGGCGAAGGAGAAGAGCCAGCGCGGCAAGGTCCTGGCCGTCGGCCCGGGCAAGGTGCTCGACAGCGGTGACCGCGAGCCCATGGAAGTGAAGGTCGGCGACACGGTGGTGTTCGCCAAGTACGGCGGTACCGAGGTGACGCTCGGCACCAAGGAACTGATGATCCTCAGCCAGCGCGACATCCACGCGGTCGTCGAGTAGTCGGGAGAGAGTAGAGACATGGCCAAGGAACTGATCTTCAAGGAAGAAGCCCGCCGTAGCCTCGAGCGTGGCGTCAACGCCGTCGCCAACGCCGTCAAGGTCACCCTCGGTCCCAAGGGCCGTAACGTGGTGCTGGAGAAGAAATTCGGCAGCCCCACCATCACCAAGGACGGCGTGACCGTTGCCAAGGACATCGAGCTCTCCGATCACCTCGAGAACGTCGGAGCCAAGCTCCTGATCGAGATCGCCAGCAAGACCAACGACATCACCGGCGACGGCACCACCACGGCCACCGTGCTCGGCCAGTCGATCGTGCACGAGGGCCTGCGCAACGTCGCGGCCGGCGCCAGTCCGCTGGCCCTCAAGCGCGGCATCGACAAGGCCGTCGAGGCCGCGGTCGCGAGCATCCGGGAGATGGCCAAGCCGGTCGAGGACAGCAAGTCCGTAGCCGAGGTGGCGAGCATCTCCGCGAACGAGCCGGAGGTCGGCAAGCTCATCGCCGACGCCATGGACAAGGTCGGTCGTGACGGTGTGATCACCGTCGAGGAGTCGAAGACGCTCGAGACCGAGCTCGACGTGGTCGAGGGGATGCAGTTCGACAAGGGCTACCTGAGCGCCTACTTCGTCACCGACTCCGACGCCATGGAAGCGGTGCTCGAGGACGCCTACATCCTCATCCACGAGAAGAAGATCTCGGCCCTCAAGGACTTGCTGCCGGTGCTGGAGCAGGTCGCCCAGACGGGCAAGCCGCTCTTGATCATCGCCGAGGACATCGAGGGCGAAGCGCTGGCCACGCTGGTGGTCAACAAGCTCCGCGGCACCCTGAACGTGGCCGCCGTGAAGGCACCCGGCTTCGGCGATCGGCGCAAGGAGATGCTCAAGGACATCGCCGCTGTCACCGGCGGCGAGATGATCAGCGAGGAACTCGGCCACAAGCTCGAGAACGTGCGCCTGGCCCAGCTCGGTAGCGCCAAGCGCGTGCGCATCAGCAAGGACGAGACGACCATCATCGAGGGTCAGGGCAGCAAGGAGCAGATCGACTCCCGGGTCAAGGGCATCAAGACCGAGCTCGACAACACCGACAGCGACTACGCCAAGGAGAAGCTCCAGGAGCGCCTCGCCAAGCTCGCGGGCGGCGTCGCGGTGATCCGCGTCGGTGCGGCCACCGAGACCGAGATGAAGGAGAAGAAGCACCGCTTCGAGGATGCCCTGTCGACCGCGCGGTCGGCCGTCGAGGAGGGTATCGTCGCCGGCGGCGGTGTGACGCTGATCCACGCGATCGACGCGGTCAAGAAGGTCATGGACGGGCTCAGCCACGACGAGCGGACCGGCGCGAGCATCCTGATGCGCGCCCTGGAGGAGCCCGCCCGTCAGATCGCTGCCAACGCCGGCGCTGAGGGCTCTGTGGTGGTCAATACCATCAAGGGCAAGAACGACGGCAAGTTCGGCTACAACGCCCAGACGGACGAGTACGTCGACGACATGTTCGCCGCTGGCATCGTCGATCCCGCCAAGGTCACGCGCACTGCGCTGCAGAACGCGGCCTCCATCGGTGCCCTGCTGCTCACCACGGAAGCGGTGATCACCGACAAGCCCGAGAAGGAAGACAAGGGTGCCGGTGCCATGCCGGGCGGCGACATGGGTGGCATGGGCGGCATGGACTTCTGATCCAAGCGTCCGGTCGCGAGCGCTCGCCGCGCTCGCAGCCTGCGGGGCGGTCCCGGAAGGGGCCGCCCCGCTGTCGTGGGGCCCGGGGTGGCAGGCGCCACGGTTCGCGCGATCGCTCGGCGGCCGGGGCGGCGGCTCAGTTCGTCAGGAGGCTGCTCCCCGTCATCTCCTCGGGCTGATCGACGCCGAGGAGCTCGAGCAACGTCGGGGCAACGTCCCCCAGCACGCCGCCACTGCGCAGATGCGCGGAGCGCAGCGTCGGGTCGTCGCTCACCAGCACGCAGGGGACGGGATTCGTGGTGTGGGCCGTGTGCGGGCTGCCGTCCTTCTCGATCATCACCTCGGCGTTGCCGTGATCGGCGATGATGATCGCCGCGCCGCCCTTGGCGAGCAAGGCGTCGAGCAGGCGGCCGAGCCCCTGATCCGCCGCCTCGCACGCGGCGACGGCGGCACGCAGCACGCCGGTGTGCCCGACCATGTCGGGGTTGGCATAGTTGAGGAGGATGAAGTCGTCGTCCTGCTCCTGCAGGCGCTGAACGGTGGCATCGGTGAGCTCGTACGCGCTCATCTCCGGCTTGAGGTCGTAGGTCGCCACCTTGGGCGAAGGGACCAGCATGCGAACCTCGCGCGGGTAGGGCTCCTCCCGCTTGGCGTTGAAGAAGTACGTCACGTGCGCATACTTCTCGGTCTCGGCGGTGTGGTACTGGCGGAGGCCGGCCTCGCTCACCACCTCCGCGAGGCAGTGCTTGAACTCGGGGAGCTCGAACGCGAAGGGGAGATCGAGCTCGCTGTCGTACTGCATCATCGAGGCATAGGCGATCTTCGGGTGGCGACAGCGCTCGAAGCGGTCCCAGTCATCGCCGCCGGTGAGCGCGTAGGTCATCTGACGCGCCCGGTCGGCACGGAAGTTGAAGAACACGACCGAGTCGCCATCCGTGATCGGGCCGACCGGCCGGCCCTCCTTGCCCGTCACCACGGTGGGCAGGATGAACTCGTCGGTCTCCCCGCGCTCGTAGGCCTGCGCTACGGCGTCCGATCCGCTGCTGGCGGTGTGCTCGCTGCGGCCGCACACCACGGCGTCGTAGGCCTGGCCGATGCGCTGCCAGCGCTTGTCGCGGTCCATCGCGTAGTAGCGACCGGACACGCTGGCCACGGCGGCGCGCGTTCCGAGCTGCGCCATGCGCTCCTCGAGCTGGGCCACGAAGCGGCGGCCGCTGTCGGGCGGAGTGTCGCGCCCGTCGGTGAAGACGTGCACGTAGATCTCTCCGGCGCCACGACGTTTCGCGAGATCGAGCAGCGCGAAGACGTGCCGCAGGTCCGAATGCACCCCGCCGTCGCTCACCAGGCCCATCAGGTGGAGCGCGTGCCCCTTGGCGGCGTCGACGGCGCGCGTCAGCACCGGGTTCTCGAAGAAGGAGCCGTCGTCGATCCTGTCCTGGATGAAGCTGAGGCTCTGGACCACGATGCGCCCGCCACCCAGGTTGAGGTGCCCGACCTCGCTGTTCCCCATCTGGCCTTCGGGCAGGCCGACGCCGCGGCCCGATGCGGTGAGCTGCGTGTGCGGGTAGTCCTGCCAGATGCGATCGAAGGTCGGGGTGCGCGCGAGCGCCACGGCGTTGCCGGGCCCGGCAGGGGCGAGGCCGAATCCGTCCAGGATGAACAGGGCCACAGGTCGTACGGGGGATCGGGTCATGGGTTCACCTCGTTTGCATCGTCGCGTTCGAGCGGCCGGGTGCGAGCCGCGCCGTGAGCCTTGCGGGTCGGCGTCCGCGGGGCCGATCACGCGGGTCGTCCGGCCCGCACGCGGATGACGCCGCGCATAGTGTACCGCTGCGAGCGGCCCGCCCGCCGCGCACCGCCAACGGTGGGCACGTCCCGGCGGCGCTCAGAGCACGCCGAGCACGCGCCGTACCCGGTCGGGAAGCCGCTCCATGTCGATCTCCTGGACGTCGGCCAGAGCCTTGCCGGCGGCGAGGGCGGCGCGGCAGCGCGCCGCGCGCTCGAGCTGCGGCTTGACCGAGGGGTCGCCGAGCGCTTGAGGGAGGAGCTCGCCGAGGGTGCGGTCGAGGGAGCCCAGCGCCAGGTGAACGGCAACCGCCCGCTCCTCCTCACTGAGCGCCGGTGTCGGTATGCCGGGCCGGATGGCGAGCTGCTGCGCGGCGTCGGTGACCCGGCCCTCGAGGGTGTAGCGGCCGCAGGCGTCGCACAGACCGCTTCCCGGCGCCAGCGTGCCGCAGGTGGGGCAGGGCGTCCAGCCCTCGGCAGCGCGACGTGCCCGGTAGCCCAGCATCGCCCGGCCCGCGCGCATCGCTGCGCCCGCCACGGCGTCCGGGAGCTCGAGGGTTCCGAGAGCTCGGGCCAGCGCGGCCAGGTCGTCCGGGTTGGGCCGGTGCGGCTCGGGCGGTGGCGGTTCGCTCTCGGGGGCGCGTGGCCGTCCGACCCGAAACCGGATGTCGCGGATCTCGCGGGCCTCGAATCGACCGTGGTAGACGTCTAGGAACCGCTGCCGCTGGAGGCTCAGGTGCATGGCGGTCTCGCTGTCGCTGACGTCGACGTACAGCACGCCGTCGCGCACCACCCTGGCCTCCGTGAAGCGGACGACCTCGGCACCCGCGACCTGGGGCCATAGCAGGACGGCCTCGGCGCGCCGGACGGCACGCTTCATCCCGGACCGTCGGAAGAACTCCCCCAGCAACTCGGAGACGTGGCGTTCAGGCAAGGGCCACCACCCCGTCGCGGATGATGAGCTGCAGGTCGGCGAACGGCGGCGGCTCGGTCCCGCTGACCAGCGCCTGGGGCGTGCGGGAGGCGAGCTCGAGAAGGAACTCGCGCCGACCCGCGTCCAGCTCCGCCGTGAAGTCGTCGACCAGCAGGACGGGCGGCTCGTCGTGCTTCTCCTCGAGCAAGCGGTACTCGGCGACGCGCAGGGCGAGGGCCACGGTACGCGCCTCGCCGCGTGAGCCGTAGGCCTGGACACTATGCCCGTCGAGATTCAGGGAAAGATCGTCACGGTGCGGGCCGACCGGGGTCACCCCGCGCGCCTGCTCCTCGCCGCGGGCGAGAGCGAGCGCGTCGCCGAGGTCGCAACGGTCGCGATTCTGTTGGAGCTCGACCTCCAGCGACTTGCCGTCTCCTGCGACCTGGGCGTACGTGGCGGCGGCGAGCTCGGCGAGGCGCCGTAGCGCTCGCAGCCGGAGCCCGTCGATCTCGACGCCGAGGGCCAGGAAGCGCTCGGTCCAGACCTCCAGGCCAGCCGCTCCAGCGCCCTCCCGCAACAGCGCGTTGCGCTGCTCCAGGACGCGCTGGTACTCCCTCAGAAGGGCGGCGTAGCGCGGCGACAGCTTCGACAGCAGGGCGTCGAGGTAGCCGCGCCGCTTGCTCGGCGAGCCGTGGACGAGATCAGCGTCCTCGGGCGTCATCAGCACGGCCGTCGTGACACGAGCGATGTCCACCACGCGGACGGACTGCCCGTCGAGCTTGAGCTGCTTCCTCCCCGGCGCCAGGCCGACCTCGATACGGCTGGTCCCGTCCGAATGCTCCACCTCGGCGGCCACGAAGCCCTCGCTCTCGCCGATGCGGACCGTCTGGGCGATGGTTCCGGCCGGCAGCTCGCCGGTGCACCCCAGGTAGGCCGCGTCCATGACGTTGCTCTTTCCGGACGCGTTGCGGCCGACCAGAGCGACCACGCCGGCGCCGAGGTCGATCTTCGGGGTGCGGAGGTTGCGCAGGTTGAGCTGCGACAGGGAACGCAGGACCACGGATCCAGTGTAGCGTCCGGTCCACGCGCCGCTGGGTCGCCCTCGGCCGCTGCCGGCCCGGCTCGCTTCCCGGCGACCGGCGCGAGGGACCGGACGCCCGGAAGGCGGGCCGGATGACGACCGGGGCCGCGGAGGCCCGGTGCTACACTGACGCGTGATGAGCGGGCTCGACGCACGCGCCCTGCGGCGCGACTTCCCCATCCTGGAGCGGACGGTCCACGGGCGTCCGCTGATCTATCTCGACAACGCTGCGTCCTCGCAGAAGCCGCGGCAGGTGGTGGAGGCGATGGTCGCGTACTACTACAACCACCATGCCAATGTGCATCGGGGAGCCCACACGCTCTCCACGGAAGCGACCGACGCGTACGAGGCGGCCCGTACGAGCGTTGCGCGCTTCGTCCACGCCCCCGAGGCCCGCTCGGTCGTCTTCACCCGGAACACGACCGAGGCGCTCAACCTCTTCGTGTCGAGCTGGGGCGGCGCGCATCTCAGGGAGGGGGACGAGGTGGTCGTCACCGTGGCCGAGCACCATGCCAACCTGGTTCCCTGGCACTTCCTCAAGCGCGCTCGCGGCATCGTCATCAAGGCGGTGGGCCTCACCGAAGACGATCGGGTCGACCTCGACGCGTTGGAAGCAGCGCTGGGGGAGCGCACCCGGGTGGTGTCGACCTTCCACATGAGCAACGTGCTCGGCACCATCAACCCCTTGCGCCGCATCGCGGACCTGGCGCACGGAGTGGGCGCGCTGTTCGTCGTCGACGGCGCCCAGGGAGCGCCCCACCTGCCCGTCGACGTGCAGTCGATCGATTGCGATGCGTACGCCCTGTCGGGGCACAAGATGCTGGGCCCTACGGGCGTGGGCGCGCTCTGGGCTCGGGCCGAGGTCCTGGAGTCGATGCCGCCGTTCCTGGGGGGCGGGGAGATGATCCGTAAGGTCACTGTCGAGGACAGCAGCTACGCCGGCATCCCGGCGCGCTTCGAAGCCGGTACGCCGGCCGTGGCCGAAGCGGTCGGTCTTGCCGCCGCCATCGACTACCTCGAGGCCGTGGGGATGGAGGCCGTCGCGGAGCACGACGCGGCGCTCGCGCGCTACGCGTTGGATCGGCTCGACGGGGTGGACGGGGTCACGCTCTACGGTCCCCATGGCGACGATCGTGGCGGCATCGTCACGTTCAACATCGACGGCGTCCATCCTCACGACGTGGCCACCGCGCTCGACGCCGAGGGCATCGCCATCCGCTCCGGTCACCACTGCGCGCAGCCCCTCGGGCGTGCGCTGGGCACGGCCGCCTCGGCCCGGGCAAGCTTCTACCTCTACACGACCGAGGACGAGGTCGACCGCTTCGTCGACGCTGTGGTGCGGACCCGCGACTTCTTCGCGGCCTTCGCCTGAGGCAGCCATGGGTTTCCTCGAGAGCCTCTACAAGGACGTCATCCTCGAGCACTACAAGCGGCCGCACAACCGGCGGGCGCTGCCCGATGCGAGCCACACCCACGAGGGGGTGAACCCGTCGTGCGGCGACGAGCTCACGCTCTACCTGCGCATCGAGGATGGAACCATCCGGGATGTCGGGTTCGAGGGCGAGGGGTGCGCCATCAGCCAGGCATCCGCGTCGTTGATGACCGACGCCATCAAGGGCGGGAGCGTGGAGCGCGCCCTGGCGCTTTCGCGTTCGTTCAAGGCCATGATCCGAGGCGAGCCGCCCGCCCCCGAGCTCGGCGAGCTCACCTCTCTGCAGGGGATCGCCAAGCTCCACGCGCGCGTGAAGTGCGCGACGCTGGCGTGGACCACGCTCGACGCGGCGCTGGAACAGCCCTCCTAGGCGGCCACCCGTCACGATGGACGCTGCGCCCCGACGCGCCGCGGCTTGCGCTCAGTGGGGTCCGGTCGGTGCCGCGCCAGCGCGCTCGCGCTCGTCCGCGTCGCCGGCCGGTTGCGGCTCGCCGTCCTGCCGCTCATCCGGAGGCCTCGTCGCCGCCGGTCGCGGCTGGCTCTCGAGAGAGCGGGCATAGGCTTCGAGCATGCCGCGGAACTGCTCGCGGAACAGCGAGTACTCCCGCTCGATGCGTGACAGCTCGGCATGGGCCGTTCGCAGGCGAACCTCGGCGTCGTGGAGGCGTTCCTCCTTCAGGTGGTCGGCCTCCTGCAGGATGAGGTGCGCCTCCTTCTTGGCGTTCTCCTTGATCTCGTTGCCGATGCGCTCGGCAGCGATGATCGCCCGCTGGAGCTCGGCTTCGGCAGCTTGCAGCTCGGCGATCTGCTCGTCGCGGCGATCGAGCTCCTCCCGCAGGTTCTGGACCTCCCTGAGTAGCTCCTCGCGTTCCAGGGCGACGCGTTCCAGGAACTCCCGGACCTGGCGGCGATGGTAGCCGCTGGCGGTGCGCTGGAACTCCATGTGCTGGATGTCGAGCGGGCTGAGTCTCATGCTCCTACCGTCCCTTGGGGGTGCCTTACCGGAACAACGCCGAGCCGACGCGCACCCATGTCGCTCCCTCTTCGACCGCGACCTCGAAGTCTCCGCTCATCCCCATCGACAGCCCCGGCACTGCAAGGGTATCACCCAGGCGTCGCAGCGCCCGGAAATGGGGGCGAGAAGACTCGGGATCGTCGCTATACGGGGCCATGGTCATGAGGCCCTCGAGCGTCACGTGACCGAGCGAGGCCACGTGACGGGCCAGCGCGGGTGCCTCTGCGGGAGCCGCGCCGTACTTGCGGGCCTCGCCCGACACGTTGACCTGGAGTAGCGTCCGGAACACGATATCGCGCCGGGCCCCCTCGGCCTCCAGCGCATCGGCGAGCCGCTCGGAGTCGAGCGAGTGGATCAACACGACGCCGGCGACCAGCTTGACCTTGTTCCGCTGGAGGTGTCCGACGAGGTGCCACTCGACCTCCGGGCCCAGGGCCTCGGCCTTCGCCCTCCACTCCTGCACGCGGTTCTCTCCGAGGATCCGGTGGCCGTACACCAGCACCCGGCGCCGGATCTCCTCGACGTCGTGACCCTTGGTGATCGCGACGAGGGTGACGTCGGAGGGGTCGCGCCCCGCCCGGGCACAGGCGGCTTCGATACGGTGCAGGACCTCAGGGAGCATCGGGTCAGAGCCGGGGCACGATGGCCGAGACCAGGCTGCGGAAGCGGGCGCCGCTCGCTGCCGCCACCGAAAGGACCTCGTCCCCGGTGGCGTGGGCATCGCGGTCGGGAAGGGCCATATCGGTCACGGTCGAGAGCCCCAGCACGCGCAAGCCCAGGTGCCGTGCCTCGATGACCTCGTGAACGGTGGACATGCCGATGGCATCGGCCCCCCAGTGTCGGTAGGCCCGCAGCTCCGCGCGCGTGGCGTAGCTGGGTCCCGCAAAGGCGAGGTAGACACCCTCCCGGAGCGGGACCCCTTGCTCCCGCGCCGCGGTGCGCGCCACGTCGAGGAAGCCCGGGTCGTAGCAGTCGAACATCACGGGGAAGCGCGGCCCTTCACCGTCGTCGTTGGGTCCCGTCAGCGGGTTCTGCCCGGTGGCGTTGAACAGGTCGAGGTGCACCATCAGCTCTCCGGCCCGGAAGTGCGGAGCCAGCCCGCCGCAGGCGTTGCTCACGAGCAACGCCCGGGCGCCGAGCGCATGCATGACGCGGATGGGGAAGGCGCATTGGGCGGCGGTGAACCCCTCGTAGAGGTGGACGCGGCCCTGCATGGCGACGACGTCTCGGCCGGCGAGCCGGCCGATCACGAACCGTCCGGCGTGACCGGGTGCCGTGCTGACCGGCATGCCCGGCACATCGGCGTAGGGCACGATGGCGTCGGCGTCGATCTCGTCGGCCAGCGGGCCGAGACCGCTCCCGAGCACCAGCGCCACCTCCGGCGAGACGGAGCTGCGCTGACGGATGGCCTCGACGGCCCCGCTCAGGACAGGGGCGGGCGAGCGAAGGGCAGATGCGTCCATAGGGCCGATTCTAACGGTGGCGACCCATGCCGAAGGGCGCGTGGCGCTGGCCGCCAGGCCCGGCCGGGACGCTCTAAGTCCTCTCACTAGAACTCAGGTACACTGCACGCATGCCGAAATTCCGCTACCTGGTGGCCGCCATGCTCGTCGCCGTGGGCGCGTTTGCATTCGCACAGCAGCAGCCAGGCACGCAGGGGCGCCTGGCCGCCGTGCGCGTCGAGGGCACCACCAACTACGCAGACATCGTCAAGACCATCATCACCTCCCGCAAGGGGACGCCGGTGAGCAGTATCGACCTGGAGGCGGAACGCAACCGCGTCTACAGCTTGGGCACGTTCCAGGAGGTCACGGTCAGCATCGAGTCGAGCCCTGCGGGGCCGGTGCTCGTGATCAAGGTCAAGGAGAACCCGCTGATCGGCGCCATCGACTTCCAGGGCAACAGCACCATCGACGCGCAGACGCTTACCGACGCCCTGAAATCCAACAACCTGGTGGAGACCGGTCGGGTCTACAACACCAGCCGCTCCGAGCAAGCAAAGCAGACCATCCAGCAGGTCTACCGGCAGAACGGCTTCCCGTTCAATGTCGACGTCAACCTCACCGAGGAGCCCGCACCCGATCTGGCCAAGCAGGGGTCCGCGGTCCCTGTCCGGCTGACCTACACCATCGACGAGAAGGCCAAGGTGGACAAGGTCGCCTTCCAGGGCAACACGGTGTTCTCCGCCGCAGAGCTCAAGCCGCCGTTCGACGCCCTTCTCAAGGCGGGCACCTTCAAGCTGTCGGACTACCAGTCGGCGCTCCGGAAGGTCGGTCAGATGTATGCGGGCAAGGGGTACCGCGGGAGCGGCGTGGATCCGTTGACCAGCGAGCTCAAGGACGGCACCTTGACCGTGAGCGTCCAGGAGCTGCGCATCGACTCGATCGACACCACGGCGCTGGGCGTCGACCCGTCCAGCTTGAGCCTGAAGCCCGGTGATCTGTTCAACTACGACAAGCTGCTGAGCGATGTCGAGAGGCTGGCGAAGGGCCGCAGTAGCGACATCCAGCTCCAGACGCTCGCTTCGCCTGCCGGCGGCGTCCGCGTGGTGTTCACCCTCGGCGCGCCGGACACCGCGGGACCCATCAAGGCCATCAAGATCGAGGGCAACACGGTTCTCCCCGCGCAGGTGCTCGAGAAGGTGCTGTCGCTCAAGGTAGGCGACACCTTCACCTCGGCGGTGGCCCGCGAGGACTTCTCCGCCATCGTGAAGGCCTACAGCGACCGGGGCTACCTCGTCTCCACCCAGCCCGACTTCAGCTACGACAAGGGCACGTACATCCAGCGCGTGACCGAGATGAAGATCGGCGGCTACAAGATCCAGTACCAGGGGAAGCCCGACAACACCAAGCGCTTCGTGATCACGCGCTACCTGCCGAAGGTCGGAAGCGTGGCCAACGTCCATCAGATCGACAACGGCTTGCGCGACGTCTACCGTACCGGCGCCATCACCCCCGTCGACCGGTCGTTCCAGCAGGGGGCGAAGGCGGACCAGGTGATCGTGGTGCTCACGGTCAAGCATGCCAGCACGGGATCGTTCCAGCCGTCGGCACAGTACGCCACCGACTCGGGCTTCTCGGCCGCGCTCAGCTACCAGGAGAAGAACTTCCTGGGACGAGCGCACCATGTCAGCGTCGACCTCAACGGCACCAGCACCGACATCGGCATCATGCTCGGCGGCAGCCTGCGTTACGACATCCCCTGGCTCTACATCCCTACGGACGGCTTCGAGACCCACCCGACCTCGTACTCGGTCCAGCTGTTCAGCACCGTGCAGAGCAACCTTCCGCTCAGCGCCTCCGACGGGAGCACGACGGTGACCTATCCCGGCCTGGCTGCCACCGAAGCCAACCGCGTCAAGATCGGCGACTACGCCGTTCGGAACAGCGGGCTGGGCGTCGGCGTGAGCCGCCAGATCTACCCCTATACCTCGATGAACCTGAGCGGCAGCGTCAGCTACGCGCAGTACATGCTCGTCCCGGCCGGTCAGGTGATCCCCATGGCCGAGTCGGCGGGATCACCCGGCGGGGTGCTCTGCGAGACGCTCGCCTGCGTGCTCCGCGGCTACGACCGCCTG
>CAZIBD010000031.1:22791-35137 GCA_964536935.1 uncultured bacterium
CGAGCACGAGCTGCACGATCCAGGGCGGCTCCGTTACCAACGGCGCGACCTGCTCGCTGCCGCAGAAGGACGCGGCGCCCTACCTGCCCACCAGCGGGATCTCCACGTTCTTCTCGGCCGGCGTGTCGTATGACAATCGGGACAACCCCGACTTCCCCACCAGGGGCATCCACACCTACGGGAACTTCGGCCTCGGTATCGGCAGCGACTACACCTCTCCGACCACCGGCCAACGCAAGACCTACGCCTACCAGCAGGTCACGGGCGGCTTCCGCACCTATGCCAAGCTGTCGACCCTCGACCCCAAGGAGATCAAGGACCCCAATCACGTGTTCGCGGTGCGGGTCGACGCCGGCACCCAGCTCGGCTCCGCCTACCCCAGCTCGAAGGAGTTCCAGGTCGGCCGCACCAACCTCACGCGCACCCTGATCCGCGGCTACACGGTCAACGACTTCAACCTGTCGCAGGCCTACGTGACATCCTCCTTCGAGTACCGCTACAACTTCAACCTGAGCACCGTAGCCACCCAGACGGTCATCGGGGTCGCCTTCGTCGACGTAGGGTGGGCCTCGAGCGTGCCCAACTTCACCGACTACCAGACCCCGGTCTTCGCCGGCGCCGGCGTCGGCGTCCAGATCAACCTGGGCTTCGGGAGCGTGGTGCTCCCGGCCGTCCGGTTGGACTACGCCTTCAGCCAGCGACACCCGACGGGCGTCTTCAGCTTCCGGGTGGGGCCGGTCTTCTGAGGACGATCGTGTGCGTCGCCGGGGGTCACTCCCCGGCGATCTTGCGCAATGTATCCATGCCGCTGAGCCGGATCTTGCCGTAGCCGGCATCGATCGCGCCGAGGCGCACCAGCTCGCCCACCACCTTCGTCACGGTCTCGCGCACCGAGCCGACGGCGGCGGCGAGGTCGTCGTGGGTGATGTGGACGATCCGGGTTCCGTCGTCATCGACGCTGGCCAGGTCGCTCGTGCCTAGCTCCAGCAGCTCCGCCGCGATACGCGAACGGAGGCGTTTGCCGGCCAGTCGGTTGAGGCTGCGGTAGAGCCCCTCGACCACGTGCACGAGGTGAGCCAGGAGCTGCTGCCGCTCCTCCCTTCCCAGCGTAGACGGGTCCAGGACTGCGACTTCGGTGTCGGTCACGGCTTCGGCGAAGTAACGCCGGCCTTCGCCGGTCAGGGCTTCCTCGCCGAAGAACCCGCCGGGCTTGACGTAGCGGAGGGTCAGCCCGTTGCCCTCGTCATCGACCATGTGGACGCGCACCAGCCCGCTCCGGACCCGGTAGAGGTACTCGGGGCTGCCGGGGAACAGAACGACCTCGCCGGCCCGGTAGCCGCGAACGTCCACCACATCGGAGCCGCCAAACGAAGTACTCATCACGTTCGACTCCCTTCGCATGGCCCTCCAGCGCAGTCCTGAGCTTTGTGAAACCCAAGCACAAATCGAGGATACCGCCGCATCGGTAGGGGTGAAAACGCATAGGTTACGTACCGGCTGGGACGGGGGCGGACGCTACAATGAGGGTCCGCGTCGAGCACGCAGTCGGGGAGGAAGGCATGCGCATCGAGGTACCACGGGAAGCCGAGCGGCTGGGGGCCACGCTGTTCTACGGCGTCCAGAAGGTCTACGAGCTCGACGCCGGCCTGGTGCGCGGAGAAGCCGACGCCGTCGACCAGATCATCCGACCCGTCGCGTACGAAGCGATCGAGGCCGTGTGCAGCGACATGGCGGTGGTCGTGCCGGTGCGTGGAGAGCGCATCAAGCTGCTCGAGGGGGTCCTCGCCGGGGTCCCGCACTCCTGCCTGGTGATCGTCGTGTCCAACAGCGACCGCGAGCCGATCGACCGGTTCATCCTCGAACTCAACGCCGTCCTGAAGTACCGGCGTTTCACCGGGAAGCGGATCGTGATGGTTCATCAGCGCGACGCTGCGATCGCGCGCGGCCTCCAGGCGGGCGGCTACGGGGAGCTTCTGGACGACAGCGGGCGCGTGCGCGACGGCAAGGCCGAGGGGATGCTGGTCGCCACCCTGCTCGCCGCGCTGGCGGGCAAGCGCTACATCGGCTTCATCGATTCCGACAACTACTTCCCCGGTGCCGTGCACGAGTACGTTCGGGAGTACGCGGCCGGCCTGTTGTCGCGGCGCTCCGACTACGCCATGGTGCGCATCCACTGGCACAGCAAGCCGAAGATCGTTCGTGAGGCGCTCTTCTTCGCGAAGTTCGGTCGAGCCACCGTCGTGACGAACCGTTTTCTGAACGCGTTGATCGCGTACTACACCGGGTTCGAGACCGAGGTCATCCGCACCGGGAACGCCGGTGAGCACGCCATGACGATGGAGCTGGCCATGAAGCTCTCCCACGCCTCCGGGTACGCGGTCGAGACGCGGCACTTCCTCGATGTCCTCGAGCGCTTCGGCAGCATCCTGGAGAACCCCAGTCCGGACGTGCTCGATCAGTACGTGGAGGTCTTCCAGATCGAGTCGCGCAACCCCCACATGCACGACATCAGCAAGGGGGAGGGGCACATCGACAGCATGGTCCTCGCCTCGCTGAGCGTGATCCACGCCTCGCCCATCTGCCCCGGCGAGCTCCGCGAGGAGATCGAGGCGGAGATGCGGCGACGGCGCCTGCTGCAGAAGCATCAGTCGCCCACCGCGCCTACCCTCTACCCGCCGCTGGAGCGGGTGGCGCTGGAAGCGTTTGCCGAAGCCGTGGCGGACGAGCCCTTCGCAGCCGCCTTGCTGGAGTGAGCGCGCTTGTCCGCGACCGCCTCGCCGACGGTGCGGGCGCGCCGCGGCTCGTGCTCTTCACCGATCTCGACGGTACGCTTCTGGACGCTTCGTACCGACCCGGCCCCGCTGCCGAGGCGGTCGCCCGGCTGCAGGCCGGCGGCGTGTGGGTGGTGTTCTGCTCCTCGAAGACGCGTGCCGAGCAGGAGCCGTTGCGGAGCCAGCTAGGCGTGCCGGCCCCCTTCATCGTCGAGAACGGCTCCGCCGTGCTGGTGCCCGCGCCCTGCCCCGACCTTCCGCAGGCAGAGGGAATGGGGCGCCACGTGCTTGGCGAGCCGGTCGAGCGCGTGCGGGCGGCGCTTCGCGAGGTACGCGAAAGCCTCGCCCTGCGCTTCCGGGGCTTCGCGGAGATGAGTGATGAGGCGGTGGCAGCCGCCACCGGCCTGGACCTCGCGGGGGCCCGGCGCGCCCGGTGGCGCGAGTACAGCGAGACGGTGGTGGGGCTCGGCGAGCGTGACGCCGCCCGCTTGCAGGAGGGCCTTCGGTCCGCGGGGTTGCAGCTCGCTTCCGGTGGGCGCTTCCACACGGTGTCGGGCCGGGGCGCCGACAAGGGGCGTGCACTGAGCTGGCTGATGGACTGGACGCGCCGGCGCTATGGCTCGCCGGATCTGGGGAGCGTCGCGGTGGGCGACTCGGACAACGATGTGCCCATGCTGCGGGCTGCCGACCGGGCCTTCCTGGTGGCCCGCAGCGATGGGCGCTGGCCCCGGCTCGACGGGGCGGAGCGCCTTCGTGCGGTCGGTCCGGAGGGATTCGCGGCGCTCGCGCGGCGCATGCTCGCGGAGCTCCGGTCCTAGCTGCAGGCGGCCCTCAGACGTTGAACAGGAAGTGCATGACGTCGCCGTCCTGCACCACGTAGTCCTTGCCCTCGGTGCGGAGCCAGCCGCGGCTGCGAGCGGCGGCGATCGTGCCTGCCTCCACAAGCTTGTCCCACGCGATCACCTCGGCACGGATGAAACCCCGCTGGAAGTCGGTATGGATCACGCCGGCGGCCTCCGGAGCGCGGGCGCCTCGGCGCACCGTCCAGGCCCGTACCTCCTTCTCGCCGGCGGTCAGGAAGGTGATGAGGCCGAGCGTGTGGTAGCCAACCTTGACCAGCCGGTCCAAGCCGGGTTCCGCCAGCCCCATGTCGGTGAGGAAGGCGCGAGCCTCGTCCTCCCCGAGCTCGGTCAGCTCCTCTTCGATGCGGGCCGAGATGACCACGACGTCCGCGCCTTCTGCCGCGGCCACCGCTCGGACCTCGTCGACGAAGGCGTTGCCGTCCGGGAGAGCGTCCTCGGAAACGTTGCAGACGTAGATGACGGGCTTCGAGGTGAGCAGGTTGAACTCGGCCGGAAGGTCGTGACCCGAGGCACGCGCGGGCACGCCCTCCTCGAGGCTGGCCAGCACCGCCTCGGCCGCCGCCAGCACCGTCGCATCCTCGGCGCTCCCCTTGGCGCTGCGCCGCAGCTTATCGATGCGCTTCTCCAGCGTCGCGATGTCTGCCAGTGCCAGCTCGGTACGGATGGTCTCGATGTCGGAGGCAGGGGAGACCTCACCCGCTACGTGCACCACGTTGGGGTCGTCGAAGCAGCGCACCACGTGGGCGACGGCGGCGACCTCCCGGATGTTCGCAAGGAACTGGTTCCCCAGGCCCTCACCGCGACTCGCCCCCTTGACCAGGCCGGCGATGTCGACGAACTCCACGCTCGTCGGCACGATGGGGGGCACCCGGTCGCCCTTGACATAGAGTGCCTGCAACGCATCGAGCCGGGCGTCCGGCACGGCGACCACGCCGACGTTCTTGTCGATCGTGGCGAAGGGGTAGTTGGCGGCCTCCACGCCCGCCCTAGTGATGGCGTTGAACAGCGTGCTCTTGCCAACGTTCGGCAGCCCTACGATTCCGATGCCCAGCATGACGTCTCCCGTGTGACGGCCCACCCGCCTGGACCCGCGCGCAAGGCGGGGCCGGCCAAAGCCAGAGTATAGCGTGGGGACGGGGCGGGCCGCACGCGTGGCCCGCCCCGCGTCGCCGCGCGCGATTCCGTGCCCCGGCGCCGCCGAACACCGTACCAGACGGGCGTCGGCCCGCCGTGGAGGGCCGTGGTAGGATCGCCGCCATGACGCGATTCCCGGGCGCTCCTTCGCTCCCGCCCGTAGGCCGTCCACGACGGAGGTCGTCGTGAGCGACGTGCGCTACACCAGCACGCGGAGCGCCGCCGACCACGCCGGCGTCGCATTCGAGGAAGCGCTACTCCGCGGCCTCGCTCCCGACGGCGGCCTGTACCTGCCGCGACCGGTGCGACCGCTGCCGGCGGACTGGCGGGAGGCGAAGGGGCCCGCCGATCTGGCCGCCCGCGTGCTGCCCCCGTACCTCGGGGCCTCGCGCCGCGAGGTCGAGCCGCTGCTCGAGGCGGCGCTCGACTTCGCCATGCCCATCGTGCCGCTGTCCCGGGAGCGCTTCGTGCTCGAGCTGTTCCACGGCCCGACGCTGGCCTTCAAGGATGTGGGCGCCCGGACGATGGCGCAGCTCATGTCCGGAGCGGCCGCCCGTCGGGGCGAGCGCGTCACGATCCTGGTTGCGACCTCGGGGGACACCGGTAGCGCCGTCGCCGACGCTTTCCAGGGGCTCGAGACGGTCCGGCTGGTGTTGCTCTACCCGGAGGGCATGGTGAGCGAGATCCAGGAACGCCAGCTCGTCGTGGCGCGACCGGGGGTCCAGGCGTACCGCGTGCGCGGCTCCTTCGACGATTGCCAGCGCCTCGTCAAGGAGGCTTTCGCGGACCCTGCGCTCGCCGACCTGAACCTCTCCAGCGCCAACTCGATCAACGTCGGCCGCCTGCTGCCCCAGACGCTGTACTACCTGTGGGGGGCGGTGCAGATCGAGCGCCTGCGCGGTCGCCCGGAGGACCTGGTGGTGTGCGTTCCGAGCGGCAACCTCGGCAACCTCACGGCGGGCGTCCTGGCCCACCGCATGGGGTGGAGCGTCGCGCGTTTCCTGGCTGCGCACAACGTCAACGACTTCTTCCCGGACTTCCTTCGCTCCAAGGCGGAGCCGTACGCCTTCCGGCCGACGAGGGCGACCCTCTCCAATGCCATGGACGTCGGCGCACCGTCGAACTTCGAACGGCTTCACGCCCTGATGGGCGCGGACCTGCGGCACGCGGTGTGGGGGGTCGCCGTGGACGACGCCGCCACGCTGGCGCGCATGCGCCGAAGCGACGCGGAGGACGCCTACCTGGCGTGCCCGCATACGGCGGTGGGGCTCGAAGCCGTCGAGCGATATCGGACGGAGACCGCCGACCGGCGGCCGGTCATGACGCTCGCGACCGCCCACCCCGCCAAGTTCCCCGATGCCGTGCGGCGCGCCACCGGTCACGAGCCGCCCACCAGCAGCGTGCTGGACGCGTTGGCGACGAAGCCGACGAGCGTCGTGCCGTTGGAGGCGCAGGCCGCCGCCTTGCGGGAGGTCCTGCTTGCGGACGTCGGGGGGTAGGTCGGTCCGGACGGACGCGGGCTAGCGACGCAGCGCGTAGGGTCCCTGTTCGTCGTCGCCGAGGTGCACCACCTTCATCTCGCGCATGAGCTTGGCCAGGTGTGCGAGCAGGCTGCGTTCGGCCAGGGTCCGGGCCGCCTCGGGCAGGTCTGGGTAGATGCGTTCGCGGAGGCCCGGCAGATCCAGGGTGTCGACCGTTAGCGCCTGGAGCACCTGGCGTTCGCGCTCGAGCCTGTGCGCGGCGGCGTCGGCCAGCTTCCGGTCGGCCTCACGGACGACGGCGCCGTGCCCCGGTCCGAGCAGCCGGGGACCGAGGGCGCGCAAGCGCGCCACGCTGTCGAGGTAGGCGCTCACGTCCCCTTCTGGCACACCGACCCAGGTCGATCCCTTGCCCGCGACGACGTCTCCGACCAGGGCGATGCCGTCGTCGTCGACGAGGTAGCTCAGGCTGCCGGGGCTGTGCCCCGGCGTGTGGAGCGCACGGACGACCGCGCCCCCCACCACGATCCCTCGCCCGTCGCCGAGCGGCACGACGCCGGCCACGTCGGTCACGCGCTCCGCCTCGAGCGGGTGCACGTAGACGGGAACGGACTCCTCGCCGAGCAGCAGAGCGGCGAGCCCCGCGACGTGATCCGGGTGGGTATGGGTGAGGAACACCGCCTTGAGCAACCTCACGCCGGCGTGGTCCAGGGCCCGCCGGATGCGGGCGGGAGCGTCTTCCTCCGGCGAGCCCGGGTCGACCACCGCGCCGACGCCGTCGGCGGCGACCAGGTAGGTGTTGACGGTGTCGAAGGGGGGCAGGGTACGGCTGGGAAGCGCCATGCGCCAGACGTGCTCCGAGATCCGCTCCGCGGCGCTCACCTCAAGGCCCCACCGTTGAAGAGCGGGCCTGCAGCCAGCGGACGGCCGCGTCCAGCGCGTCGGTTGGAGGCACGGCCACGTCGGGGACGACGCCGCGTCCTTCCCAGGTGGGACCGCCGATGGGGGCTAGGACCCCGGTGGCGATCCAGGCCTGCGAGCCGTCGGCCAGGCAGAAGGGCAGCACAGCCTCGACGTTGCCGGCGGTCGTGGCCCCCACCAGGGTGGCGCGGCCGTGGAGCTGCAGCGCGCCGGCCAGCCCTTCCGCAGCACTGTTGACGTTGCCGTCGATCAGGACGGTGAGGGGGAGACGGGTTGCCACGGAACCGACGGCGGGGTAGGGCAGGGGAAACGCCCAGCGCGTCACCACCCGCCACAGGAAGCCTCCCGTGAAGACGCCGGCGACCTGCATCATCGTGACCAGCCGGCCTCCGGGATTGCCACGCAGATCGAGCACCCAGCCACGGGCTCCTGCCGCCTGCAGCACCGTGACGGCACTGCGGACCGCGGCCGCGGTGCCGTCGGTCGCCAGATCGGGTACCCGAATGTAGCCGATGGCGCCGTCCAGCATGCGGTAGCGGACGTGTCCGGCGACGGTGGTTGCCTGGGCCATGCCGAAGACCGCGAGGCACGGCAGGTCGCCGTACTGGCGGCGGATCTCGGCGACGCGTTCAGGGGGCACGAACCGCGAGTGATGGTCGCCGATGCGGGCATACATCGCTTCGACGACGGCGTAGTACGCTGCGTCGCTGTCGGCGGCCACCGCCTGTGGGCGATACTCCCGGCGCATGCGCTGCCAGTCCACCTTCAGCCCGCCGACGTCCCAGTAGCGCTGCTCGACGAGATTCCAGGCCACGTCGAAGCGCTGGCCGTAGTTCCCCGCGGCCGCAAGGGCACCCGTCCCGAACGCGAGCGAGGCCAGGAAGACCGCGAGGAGGGCGGCCCGTAGGCGGCGCTCAGCCGCTCGCACCGGCGAAGGCCGAGCCGTGTCGCTCCAGGGTGTCGGCGTCGATGCGGACGCTCTGGGCGCCGACCTGAGTCGTGTTGAGGGCGCCCGCCACGTTGCCGAGGCGTGCCGCCTCCAGGAGCTCGTACCCCTTCATGATGGCGTGCGCGAAGGCAGCGGTGTAGTAGTCTCCGGCGCCCGTCGAGTCGATCACGCCGTCGATGTCGTAGGCCTCGACCAGCTCCGTCAGTTCGGGGGTGATGACGATGCTGCCCATGGCGCCCACCTTGACGATCAGCCGCTCGATGCCGTGACGGTTGAGGCCGGACACGGCGTCCGAGATCGACGACTCGCCCGTAAGCGTGTAGAGCTCCTGCTCGTTCATCAGCAGGTAATCGACGTCACGCACCACCGTGATCAGGCGATCGCGGAGTGCGTTGACGGCCCCGCTGCCGAGGTCGACGAAGGTGGTCACCTTGGCCTCGCGGGCGTAGCCCAGGGCCTGCACGGCGTACTCCCGTTGCCGGCCGCCTACCAGGCTGTAGGCGCTCATGACCAGGGCGTCCGCCGAGCCGATGTCGTCCTTCCTGAGCTCGGCCGAGTCCAGATGCCGGCTGGCGCCGGCCGCGCTGATCATGGTCCGCTGCGCATCGGGCGTGATGATGAGCGTCACGCTGCTGGTCTGCAGGTGCTTGTCGACCTGGACCAGGGCATCCTCCACCCCGGCCTCCCGAACGTGTTTGAGCGCGAGCTCGGAGAACGGCCCGGTGCCGACACGTGTTGCGATGCGCACCTGGTTGCCGAGGCGGCCGAGCACCGTCGCGATGGTCCCGCCCGCGCCGCCCGGCTCCATGACCGCCCGGAGGGCGTTGACCTCGCCCCCCGGTTCCGGGAATTCCTTCACGAAGTACATTTGGTCGACGGTTGCATCGCCGACCACCACGAATCGTCCCATCACTCTCCAGTTCCATCCGCAACGGATGGAGTCGCTTGTTCGCTTAGCGCAGTATACCGAATCCCATCAGTCCGGGTCCTTCCTGGCCTGCACGAGTCCCAGCAGGGCCCGGAAGGCCTCGAGATCGAGCGCCTCGGCCCGCACGCGGCGGTCCAGGCCGAGCCGGTCGAGCGCGTCGAGCACGGCTTCACGCGGGTACCCCGCCATCGTCAGGTTCTTCGCAAGCGTCTTGCGGCGATGGGCGAAGCCCTGCCGGATGAGCTCGAAGAGCGCCGGATCCGGTCCGACCTCCGGCCGCACGTCGATGCGCACCACGCTCGACGTGACCTTGGGCGGCGGCAGGAACGCGCCCGGCGGGACGTGGCGCACCCTTCGAGCCCGCCCGAAGTGGCCGACGAGTAACGTCAGGGCTCCGAACGCGGGCGTCGCGGGCTCCGCCGTCAAGCGCTCGGCTACCTCGCGCTGGACGAGGAAGACCATGCGCGCGAAGCGGCCGGACTCGAGCGCACGGGTCAGCACGGCAGTGGCAACGTTGTAGGGGAGGTTGGCGACGAGGAGCGAGCCTTGGGGCAGCGTGGCGAACTCGAACCGGGCGGCATCGCCCTGGACCAGCTCCACGTTGTCGAGCCCGTCCAGGGTCTCGGCGAGCGCCGGTGCCAGGCGGCGATCGAGCTCGACGCTCACCACGCGCCGGGCGCGGGCCGCCAGCTCCACGGTGAGCGTTCCCAGGCCGGGCCCGACTTCGAAGACGACATCGGAGGGGGCGATGGCGGCCGCTTCGACGATGGCAGCCAGCGCCGAGGCGTCGACGAGGAAGTTCTGACCGAACCCCTTGTCGGGCGTCAACCCGTGCCGCTGCAGGAGGTCGGCGATGCGCGAGGGCGACGTAAGGGAGCGACCTCGAGCGCCGTCGGGCCCATCGCCGGCACGACCGCTCACGAGGCTTGCCCGGTCATGGAGGCGGCTCGTCAGGCGATGCGCTCGGCGATGAACGCCTCGAGCTGGGCCGAGGCCTCCTCGAGGGAGAGCTTCTGCACCACGGCCAGTTCACTCGTGAGCATGCTCTTGGCGTTCTCCAGGACCTCCCGCTCGGTCGCTGCCAGGCCCTTCTCGATGTCGCGCTTGGACAGCACGCCGATCAACCGGGACAGGTCGTAGGCGCTGCCGCCGGCGAGGATGTCCTGCTCGGCACGGTAGCGTGGCGGCCACTGGGTGGGAAGGGAGAGGTCCGCCTTGGCGAGCGCCTCGTACACCTGGTCGATCTCGTCGACCCCGACGGTGTGGCGAAGGCCGACCTCCTGGCCCTTGCGAAGCGGCACCAGGACCTCCATGTCGCCGCGCACGAAGACGATCTTCAGATACTGCTGGGTTTCCCCCAGTACTTCGCGTGTCGTCATCTCCTCGACCACGCCCGCGCCCTGCGAGGGGTAGACCACGTTGTCACCGACCTGGAATGTCACAGTGGCTCAACGTTACCATAGCCGTTTCGTTGTGAACGGTCCGGCCGGGCACCCGCGGCGGCGGCCGGGTGCCGCGCCACCGCAAGCTCACGCACGGGCACGCTGGCCCTTGCCCGGGAGCGTGGTCACGCGCACGCGCTTGCCCTCGAGGCGCGCCTCGATCTCGTGGATGCGGTCGCGGATCTGCGCCGCGCGCTCGAAATCGAGGTCCTCGGACGCCGCCCACATCTCGGTCTCGAGCTGGGCCAGCTCCTGCTTGAGGTCGTCGAAGAGGAGCTCCCGCTCCCACGGATCGAGCTTGGGGGCCTTGGTCGGCTCCTCCTCCTCGCCCCGGATCACCTCGTGGATGCGCTTGCGGATCGTCTCCGGCGTGATGCCGTGCTCGCGGTTGAACGCCAGCTGCTTGTCGCGCCGGCGGTTGGTCTCGTCGATGGCGCCCTGCATGGCCTCGCTGACGTCGTCGGCGTAGAGGAACACCTCACCGTGGACGTTGCGCGCCGCGCGCCCGATGGTCTGGATGAGGGAGCGCTCGCTGCGCAGGAAGCCGGTCTTGTCGGCGTCGAGGATCGCCACCAGGCTCACCTCCGGCAGATCGAGCCCCTCGCGGAGCAGGTTGATCCCGACCAGCGCGTCGAAGTGACCCAGCCGCAGGTCCCGGATGATCACCTGACGCTCGACCGCGTCGATGTCGGAGTGCATGTAGCGGACGCGGATCCCCTGCTCGGCCAGGTACTCGGTCAGATCCTCGGCCATCTTCTTGGTGAGCGTCGTGACGAGAACGCGCTCCTTCTGCTTGGCCCGGTCGCGCACCGCGAAGACGAGATCGTCGATCTGGCCGCGGCTCGGCTTCACCGTCACGAGCGGATCGACCAGGCCGGTCGGGCGGATGACCTGCTCGACGGTCTTGTCGCTGAGGCGCGCTTCCTGATCCGCCGGCGTGGCCGAGACGAACACGACCTGCCCGACCCGTTCGAAGAACTCCTCCTCGCGCAGAGGCCGGTTGTCGAGCGCAGCGGGAAGCCGGAAGCCGTAGTCCACCAGCGTCTGCTTCCGGGCACGGTCGCCGTTGTACATGCCACGGATCTGCGGCACCATCACGTGCGACTCGTCCATGAACGTGATGAAGTCGTCGGGGAAGTAGTCGAGCAGGGTGTTGGGGGGTTGCCCGGGCTTCCGCCCCTCGAGGTAGCGGGAGTAGTTCTCGATTCCGCTGCAGTAGCCGAGCGTGCGCAGCATCTCCAGGTCGTAGAGGGTGCGTTCCCGCAACCGTTGCGCCTCGATGAGCTTGTCCGACTTCTCGAAGAAGGCGAGCCGGTCGCGAAGGTCGCCCTCGATCTGCCCGATTGCCGGCTGCAGCTTCTCGAACGGGGTCACGTAGTGCTTGGCGGGGAAGACCATGGAGCGATCCAGCTCGTCGGTCTCGTTGCCGGTGACCGGGTCGAGCATGGTGAGCCGATCGATCTCGTCGCCCCACAACTCGATGCGCAGCGGTTGCTCCTCGTACGCCGCCCACACCTCGATGACGTCGCCCCGCGCGCGGAACCGGCCCGGCGCGAGCTCGATATCGTTGCGCTCGTACTGCTGCGTGACGAGCGTTTCGAGGATGGCGTCGCGGCCGGTGTCTCGCCCGACCTCGAGGATGAGGTGCAGGCGCTGGTACTCCTCCGGCGAGCCGAGGCCATAGATCGCCGATACCGAGGCCACCACGATCACGTCCTTGCGGGTGAGCAGGCTCCGCGTGGTGGAGTGGCGCAGTCGTTCCAGCTCCATGTTGATGTTGGCGTCCTTCTCGATGAACAGGTCGCGCGCCGGAACGTAGGCTTCGGGCTGGTAGTAGTCGTAGTAGCTGATGAAGAACTC
>CAZIBD010000032.1:0-34419 GCA_964536935.1 uncultured bacterium
CCTCCGGGTCCGCCAAGGGCTCAGTCGAAGCCGGGACCGCACGCCACGCGTCGACAAGCCCGGGCAGATGAAGACCAAGCGCCAGGAAGCCGGCCACCAGCAACGCGAACCACGCAACGAGCCGGCCGACACGCCGACCTGTTGCCGGCAACCGATCGACGCCGACGGTGTTCCACGACCGGAGCAAAACGAAGGCAGCCAGCACGAACAGCCCCAAGAAGAGCAGGAAGAAGCGCTCGCTGTTGCCCGGATAGCGCGCGAAGTCCGCGCCCAAGGCGAGCTGGCTGTACATGTACAACGCGTACGCCGCAGGTCCCAGGGCAAGGACTCGCCCCGCCAGCCTCCCCCTTAGCACGAGCACGCCCGCTACCAGCGCGGCAGGAGCCACCAGCACCAGGCCCGCCACGTCGCCACCCATGACCTGGTTCACCGCCCCCGCCGAGGCGTGATAACGGATGCTCCCCAGCACCAGAGGGCCGAGCAGCGACACCGCCACCGCCCCGGCACCGAGGAGCAACAGCGCCGCCCCCAGCGCGACATCGCCTCTGCGGCCCGCTGCTGGCATGCCACGCACACCCTCCACGGTCCGGTCGCTTCCCTCGAGCATCCGCCTCTCCTCTCCCTCGCCAGTCGCCGGCGCACGTGCCCCTCCGACGCACCAGGGCAGTCTCGACGCGCCGACGCCGGCCCTCAAGAGTCAAGCGTCCCGGCCGTTTGCTTGCCACAACCAGCTCGGCCCGCGCAATCATCGAGCAGACATTGGGTCGACACACCTACGATGTTGGCTTACAACTGGCTGTCAAGCCGACATGAACACCGCCGGATCCGTTGCAGAGCCGGCGGACCGTGCGTCGATGACGTTCCTTCTATGGTGGGCGGTACTGGATTTGAACCAGTGGCGTCGCGCGAGTGCGGGCACTTGTCCCTCGCGCGGCACGCCATCACAGCGGCACAATGAGGACCGTCGACTAGCCGAGGTCCGCGCGGCGCCGCGTCCAGGCTCGCGGAGTTCCGCGTGATGCCGATCTGCGGTCGCTGGGAGGCGATGCCATGCAAGGACATGCGAAAGTCATCGAGCAACTCAACAAGGCGCTGCAGGAAGAGCTGACGGCAGTCGATCAATACATCGTGCACGCCGAGATGAGCGACGACTGGGGCTACAACGCTCGCGGCGCCCACATGAAGCAGCAAGCCATCGACGAGATGAAGCATGCCGAGGCCTTGATCGAGCGGCTGCTCTTTCTGGGCGCCACGCCCTCAATCGGGCGAGAGGCGCTGACCATCGGAGCCAACGTGAAGAAGCAGGTGGAGAACGATCTGGCGCTCGAGTTGGGTGCCGTCCGCTCCTACAACGACGCTATTCGGATCGCGCGGGAGGCCGGCGACAACCGCTCCCGTGAGTTGTTCGAGCACAACCTCAAGGACGAAGAAGAGCACGTCGACTGGCTGGAGGCGCAGCTCCACCTCATCTCCGAGGTCGGCTACGAGCGCTACCTCTCCCACCAGATGATCGAGTAGCCGGACGGAAATTCACCGGCCTTCACCGACTGCACGCCCCCACGGCTGGCTCGCCCGCCCAACGAACCGCCACGGCCTGACAGGACCCCGGAGGTTGATCCAGCTAGGTTGTGGGGATTTCAGCGGCTAGGACGTCGGGTTGCTGGCTCGACGCGCTTACGCGTGTCCGGGGCATCACGCTGGAGGCGGTGAAGGGCATCGGCCAGCGCGCCCTCGATTTGGAGGGGACGGACGGTCCTGATAATGCCATCGGTTCGCTCCTCTACCACATCGCCGATGCCCAGTTGGGGTGGGTGTTCTTCGACCTCGGCGGCCGGACGAGTCCGCCCGAGGCGTTGGCTTCGCTGTTCCCGTACGCGCCGCGTGATGCCGGCGGCCGATTGACCTCAGTTGTGGGGGTGTCGCTGGAGGAGCACCTTCAGCGTCTGGAGCGCTCGCACGCGGTCGTCATGGAGGAGCTGCGCAGCTTCACACCGGTGGACTGGCGTTCCTTGCGGAGTCCGGAAGGTAAGGAGTACAACGTCAGTCCTGAGTGGGTCGTCTTCCATCTGGTGGAGCATGAGGCGGGACACGCCTATCAGATCTTGTCGATCCGGCAGCGGGCGGGTCGGTTGCTCTAGGGGGCTCGGCCGAACCCAAGTGCCCCACCAACTGCTGCATGAAGAAACCGGGCAGTTGACCGCCTACCCGGCTTGCTCCGTCCTAGACTACCGTTCGCGTGGTGGGCGGTACTGGATTTGAACCAGTGACCCCTCGCGTGTGAAGCGAGTGCTCTTCCGCTGAGCTAACCGCCCAGGATTAGCGCCCTGTAGTCTACAAGGCACTGGGGAACGGGTCAACGCCGCGTCGGCCCAGTGGTGCCGGGCCCGAACGGTGCGTCGTGCCGCTCGTGTCGAGCGCCTACCGGATCGCCGGCTTCAGCTGCCAGGTGGCCGGTAGTCGGCGCGCTTCGCCACGGCCTCGTCGATCTCCTGGGGCGTCATCAGCACGGTCGTGGTGACCTCCACCCTCCCGGTCGCGTTGAGCGTAAGGACGAGCGCGGCCGCGCTGGCGGCGTCGGGCATCTCGGCGATGACGTAGGCGTCGGCGTCCCCGAACGCGTAGTACATGCTGAGCAAGCGGCCGCCGAGTGACTTGATGACCTCCTCGGCCGCCTCTCGCCGCTGCATGCCGCCCTCGATCAACAGCCCCTTCACACCTTCGCCGACGTAGTTCACCTTGAACATGTAGGTGGGCATCTTCGGCTCCCATCTCCCGACGGCGACGCTCCGTCGCTGCTCGAACCCCTCGATTCGATGGTGGAGCCTTTCCGACGCGGCGTCGGTGTTCGCTGGCACTGCCACGACCGTTACCGCTCGACGGGCGCCGACGGCGCGCAACACCCGGACAGCAGGTTCTCCGGCGGCCAGACGTGGCGGGTGCTAAGCTCGCGGAATCCTACTCGCCGACCGACCAGGCCGCATCGTCGGGCGCGAGCGTTCGCGAGTCAGCGGAGCATCAGCAGGGCATGACCGCGTGGCCGGGTCGGGCGGAGCGGGGGCGACGAGGTCGCATCGTGGATGTAGCGGGGCTGCTGGAGCTGCCGATCCTGGCCCGCGCGCGCGTCGTGGCGTGTGCGGACCACCTTCATCGCCCGGTGAAGGTGGTTGCCGCCGTCGACCACCCGCAGCCCCTGCCGTTCGTGCGGGCCGACCAGCTCGTGCTGACCACCGGCTACGCCTGGCCCAGGACCGAGTACGAGCAGCGGCTGCTCATCAAGGGCCTGGCGGGGCGCCGCGTGGCCGCCATCGGCGTGGCGGTTCCGCAGTACATCGACCGCGTCCCGGCGGCGGCCATGGACGAGGCCACGCGGCATCGGCTACCGGTGCTGGAACTACCGTGGGAGATCCCGTTCTCGGAGCTGACGCTCGAGCTCAACTCTGCCATCTTCCGGGAGCAATACCTGGTCATCGAGGAACAGCTGAGGGCCATCCAGCAGAGCGAGCGGATCCACCGTACGGTGACGCGAGCCGCCATGGCGCTTGGCAGCCTCGAAGACCTCGCCGGAAGCCTCGGCTCGCTGCTCGGTCGCGACGTCGCCTTCGAGGACATGCAGGGTCAGCTCCTAGGAGCCTACGCTCGCAACGGCTCGTGGGGCACGGTGGAGCAGGAGCTGGCCAAGGGGAGGCTCGCCGCTGCCGACCAGATGCTCCACGATCGCGACCGGGCAAGGGGCGGGGCCGTACTGGTCGAAGCGCGGGCTGGCCTTGGCGCAGGCCGTGTGCTGTGCCCCATCCGCATGCACGATGCCGTGGAGGGCTGGGTCTGGATCTGGGGCGGCGACGCACCCATGGGCGATCTCGAGGTGCGGGCCTCGGAGCACGCGGCCCTGGTGGCCGGCTTGACCATCGCGCACCAACGCAGCATCGCGCATACCGAGGCCCAGCTCGGCCACACGTTCGTGGACTCTCTGCTGGAGGGCGGAGCGGACGTGACCGGTGACGCTGCCGTACAGCTGGAGCGGGCGCGGCTCCAGGGATTCTGGCCCGACGGCCGCTACCGGGTCGGCCTGATCGCACTGGCCGTGCCGCAACCCCTCTCGACGGACGACCTGGCGCTGCGAGAGCGCCTGCTGGGCGATCTTCGTCTCTTGCTGAAGCGGGAGGGGACGGCACCGCTCCTTTCACCATCGACGGTGCACATCCGCATGCTGCTGCCCGAGAAGATCTCACCTCAGGCCCTGTGGGACCGGCTCACCGACGACCCGGCGCTGTTCTGGTCGCAGCACAAGGACATGCTCGCGCTGGTGGTGAGCCGCCTGGTGACCGGCCCGGAAGGGATCCACCAGGGATACGAGGAACTCCTCACGGTGGTCTCGGGCCTGCGCTTCGGAAAGCTCCAGCACGTCGAGGGGGCCCTCGTGCTCGCCACCCTGCGAGGCGACCCGTCCGCCCGGGATCTGCTCGTGCAGGAGGTCTTCCGCCCTCTCCAGGACAGGCCCGAGCTGTGCCGGACGTTGGAGGCGCTTGCCGCGTCCGGCTTCCAGCAGCGACCGGCCGCAGCCGCGCTGGAGGTGCACGCCAACACGCTCCGCTACCGCATCGCGCGCATCCAGGAGCTCACCGGCCTCGACCTGAGCGATGCCGAGGCACGCTTCCGCGTGCAGCTCGCCTGTCGCGCTACCTTGTTGATTTCCAACAAATCGGGCCGGGCGGATTTGTGACGACCGCACCTAGCGTTCGCTCGACGTAGCGCCTACCGTAGCGGGAACGTACACGCGGGCTGTCGTTGCACCGGTGGTCCCTACCGCGCTGGCCGAACGACGTGGCGACGCTCGAAGGGGACGATCGTGGCCATCGGCAGCCCGAACGAGGTGAAGCCGCAGCAGCGTCGCATCGCGGCCGCTCGCGATGACGCCACGCACGTCGTAGGTGGCGTCGTACACTACGGCGTAACCAACATGCCTCGGGGCCGCGCCGAACGCCGGCAGCCGCTCCTTGTCCCGACCAGCGCTGGTCTACGCCCTGCAGTTGGCGTAGCGGCGGCTCGGGTCGCTCCAGGACCCGGCCGGCGTCACGGAGCTACCCCAAGAACGACACCGAGCGCCAAGCGCCGGAGTCCCGCAAGGTTCGCGAAGGGCGGTGAAGGATGACGGTGAAGCAGAGTGCCAGCTCGGTTCAGGATCTCCTCAACTACGTGGGGGGCGAGTGGCGACGTTCGTCGGCGAGCGAGCGGCTGGAGGTGCGCAACCCGGCCACAGGCGCGGTCATCGCGAAGGTGCCGCTGAGCCCACGGCAGGAGGTCGATGCCGCGGTGCGCGAGGGGGTCAGGGCCTTCGCCGAGTGGCGCCACATGCCGGTGGAGGACCGCATCCAGCCGCTCTTCCGCCTGAAGACGCTGCTCGAGGAGCACATCGAGGAGCTGGCCGCGACCATCACCAACGAATGCGGCAAGACCTTCACCGAATCGGTGGCGGAGATGCGGCGCGGCATCGAGGACGTCGAGATGGCGTGCGGAACCCCCATCCTGATGCAGGGCCACAACAACGAGAACATCGCGGCCGGCATCGATGAGCACATGATCCGCCAACCGCTCGGCGTGGTGGCCGCCATCACGCCCTTCAACTTCCCTGCCATGGTCCCGCTGTGGTTCCTCCCCAACGCCACTGCCACCGGCAACTGCTTCTTGCTGAAGCCGAGCGAGAAGGTCCCCATGACCACCCAGCTTCTCTTCAGGCTGCTGGAGGAGGCGGGCTTCCCCAAGGGCGTGGTGGGACTGATCAACGGCGGCAAGGAGACCGTGGACGCCATCCTCGAGCACCCGGACGTCAAGGCCGTCTCGTTCGTGGGGTCCACGCCTGTCGCCAGGTACATCTACAGCCACGCCACGGCCAACGGCAAGCGCGCGCAGTGCCAGGGCGGCGCGAAGAACCCGGCCGTGGTGATGCCCGACGCCGACATGACCATGACCAGCCGCATCCTCACCGACTCGGTGTTCGGCTGCGCCGGCCAGCGGTGCCTCGCGACCTCCGTCACCATCACCGTCGGGGAGGCGCGTGGCGAGTTCACGGAGCGTATGGTCGCCAACGCCGGTGCCCGCAAGGTCGGATACGGCATGGACGACGGCGTCGAGATGGGGCCCGTCATCACCGCCGAATCGAAGCACCGCATCGAAGCGCTCGTCGACAAGGGCGTGCAGGAGGGCGCGAGGCTGCTGGTCGACGGTCGCGGGCGCGGAGTCGACGGCTTCGCCAACGGCTACTTCGTGCACCCGACCATCCTCGACGAGGTCGACCCACACGCAGAGCTAGCCCGCACCGAGGTCTTCGGCCCGGTGCTCTCGATGATGCACGCGGACTCGCTCGACGAGGCGATCGCCCTCGTCAACGACCGCGCCTACGGCAACCAGGCCTCCCTCTTCACGTCGTCGGGAGCGGCGGCGCGGAAGTTCCGCAACGAGGTCCGGGCCGGCAACATCGGCATCAACCTGGGCGTGGCCGCGCCGATGGCGTTCTTCCCCTTCAGCGGCTGGGGCGAGAGCTTCTTCGGCGACCTGCACGCGCAGGCGCATCACGGGATCGAGTTCTTCACGCAGACCAAGATCGTGATCGAGCGCTGGCCCGATCACTGGAGCCGCACGTTCTGAGCGCGTCCGCGCATCCCAGGGAGGGACGAGCGTGATCACCGAACCCCAGAGCCATGCCACAGAGGCGCTCCTGAAGCGTCAGGGCGACGTCATCTACCCGATCGTCAGCAAGATGCTGATGTACGGCGAGCACCCGCTGGCGGTAGAGCACGCCAAGGGGCTGCGAGTTTGGGACGTGGAGGGGCACGAGTACCTCGACTTCTTCGGGGGCATCCTCACCGTATCGGTGGGGCACTGCAACGACGAGGTCACGGAGGCGACCATCGAACAGCTCCGCAAGGTGCAGCACACCTCGTCGCTGTACCTCAACGAGATCACCATCCGCGTTGCCGAGAAGATCGCCCAGATCGCCCCGGGCCGTCTGTCCACCTCGTTCTTCACCTCGTCGGGCAGCGAGGCCAACGAGACGGCCATCATGACGGCCCGCATGTTCACCGGTCGCACGGACGTCATCACGCTTCGCCATGCCTACAGCGGCCGGACGCAGACGGCCATGAGCCTCACGGCCCACGCGTCCTGGCGCTCGGGGCACGTCTACGACGGCTACATCAAGCACGTGCGGAGTCCCTACACCTACCGGGCGCCGCTCGGGCTCGACGAGGACAAGCTCCTCGATCTGTGCGTGCAGGATCTGGAGGAGACGCTGGCGACGGTGACCGACGGCAAGATCGCCGCCTTCATGGCCGAGCCGATCCAGGGTGTCGGCGGCTTCATCGTCCTGCCCCGCGACTACTTCAAGCGCATCCTTCCGATCGTGCGCGAGGCGGGCGGCTTGCTCATCGTCGACGAGGTGCAGACGGGGTGGGGTCGTACCGGCGGGCACATGTGCGCGATCGAGCACTGGGGCGTCGAGCCCGACATCATGGTGTTCGCCAAGGGCATCGCGAACGGCTCTCCTGTCGGCGTCACCGTCACCACCCCCGAGATCGCCGCCGCCGTCGACAAGCTCACCATCGCCACCTTCGGAGGCAACCCGGTCAGCATGGCGGCGGCCCTGGCGACCATCGAGTACATCGAGAAGCACGATCTCGCGAAGAACGCCGCCGAGCAAGGGGCCCGCCTGAGGAAGCACCTCGACGCCTTGCAGGCGCGCTACCCGTTCATCGGCGAGGTGCGCGGCATGGGCCTCATGCAAGGGCTCGAGATCGTCGTCCCGGACGGGAGCAAGGCCCCCGACGCGGCTAAAGCGGGCGCCTTCGTCGGTGCCGCACGCGAGCACGGCTTGCTGCTGGGCAAGGGCGGTCTGTACGGCAACGCCATCCGCGTGGCGCCGCCCCTCACGGTAGGCGCAGCCGAGGTCGACGAGGCCGCGGAGCGCATGGGACACGCGCTGGCGGACGTGGCGTGAGTCCGAGCCACGCGCTGCACGCACGGGGAAGGAGGTCGGAGGTCCCCCGGCATCACCGTCTGCCGCCGTGGCCTGGCGGATGATTACACAGAACCGTGTAAGATAGTGCAGGACGGCGCCAGCACGACTCGACCGCAGCGGCGCCGCGGAGACGACGACACAGCGAGACCAGGCCGGCTCCCGGCCCGTTCCACGAAGGAGGACGCATGGCGCGCACCGTCAAGGGTGGCTTGATCCAGGCTTCGAACCCCATCCCGGGGGACGACGATCTCCACGCCATCAAGAAGGCGATGATCGAGAAGCACATCCCGATGATCGAGGAGGCCGGGCGCCAGGGCGTCCAGCTCCTGTGCCTGCAGGAGATCTTCTACGGCCCGTACTTCTGCCCCTCCCAGGACTCGAAGTGGTACGAGACCGCCGAATCGATCCCCGATGGCCCCACCACCCAGATGATGATGGAGCTCGCCAAGCAGTACGGCATGGTCATCGTCGTGCCCATCTACGAGGAGGAGATGACGGGCATCTACTACAACACCGCCTCCGTCATCGACGCCGACGGGCGCTACCTCGGCAAGTACCGCAAGACGCATATCCCGCAGGTCGCCGGCTTCTTCGAGAAGTTCTTCTTCCGTCCCGGAAACCTGGGGTACCCGGTGTTCGAGACCGCCGTGGGCAAGGTCGGCGTGTACATCTGCTACGATCGCCACTTCCCGGAAGGCGCCCGCGCGCTGGGCTTGAACGGCGCCGAGATCGTGCTCAACCCGTCCGCCACCGTGGCCGGCCTCTCGGAATACCTCTGGAAGCTCGAGCAACCCGCCCACGCCGTCGCCAACGGCTACTTCGTGGGAGCCATCAACCGCGTCGGGCACGAGAAGCCGTGGGACATCGGGGAGTTCTACGGGCAGTCCTACTTCGTCGACCCGCGAGGGCAGTTCGTCGCCGTAGGCAGCCGCGACAAGGACGAGCTGATCGTCGCCGACCTCGACATGGACATGATCCGCGAGGTGCGCGACCTGTGGCAGTTCTACCGCGACCGCCGGCCGGAGGCCTACGGCGAGCTGGTGGCGCCCTGACCAAGCGCCGTCGCGCTCTCGGCACGCGAATCTGTGCACCGACCCCGGAGCAAGGAGCCCTATGCGTGAGACCGCGCTGACGCTGGACCAGCTGCGTGACCGGTTCAGCGAAACGAACCCGCCGTACACCGCGCACGAAGCAGCCGTGGAGGCAGATCGCTGCCTGTACTGCTTCGACGCTCCGTGCATCCGCGCCTGCCCGACCGGCATCGACGTGCCCACCTTCATCCGCAAGATCGCCACCGGGAACGTGACGGGAGCGGCGACCACCATCCTGGAGTCCAACCTCATCGGACACTCCTGTGGCCGCGTGTGCCCGGTGGACGAGCTCTGCGTCGGCTCCTGCGTGCTGGGCGCCGAGCATCGCCCCATTGCCATCGGACGGCTCCAACGCTACGCTACCGATGCGCTCTACCAGAGCGGTCACATGCCCTTCGAGACGGCGCCGGAAGGCAGCAAGCGCGTGGCCGTGGTCGGCGCCGGCCCCGCCGGTCTGAGCTGTGCGGGCGAGCTGGCGAAACGCGGCATCGGCGCCACGGTGTTCGAGAAGCAGGAGCTGCCGGGCGGCCTGTCGACCTTCGGCATCGTCGTGCTGCGCGAGCCCATCCGGGTGTCGCTCGAGGAGGTCGAGTTCATCCGGCGCCTCGGCGCGGAGATCCGCACCGGCGTGCAGGTGGGCCAGGACGTGACGGCCGCGGAGTTGCTGTCGTCCTACGACGCCGTGTTCCTCGCCGCCGGCACGGGCTCGGTGCCGGACCTCGGCATCCCCGGCGAGGACCTGGACGGCGTGACGGAAGCGCTGTCGTTCATCGCCGAGACGAAGCTCGCCGAGAAGGACGGGATCGAGCGGCTGCTGGACCTGCCGGTGGGCAAGCGCGTGATCGTCATCGGCGCCGGCAACACCGCCATCGACGCCGCCACCGTCGCCAGGAGGCTCGGCGCGGAGTCGGTGACCATCGCCTACCGCCGCGGCGACAGCGACATGCCCGCCTACGACTTCGAGGTCGCCTTCGTCCGCAACGAGGGGGTGGACTTCCAGTTCCTGGCCCAGCCCGTCGAGGTGCTGGGCGAGGGCGGACGCGTCAGCGGCCTCCGCTGCCTGCGCATGGAGCTCGGCGATGTGGGCGCGGACGGACGGCGCAGCGCGACGCCGGTGCAGGGTAGCGAGTTCGTGCTGCCCTGCGACCAGGTCATCAAGGCGATCGGGCAGAGCAAGCTCGAGCCGCTGTTCCAGGCGTTCGGCGTGGACACCGAGCGCGGCTACGCGAGGGTCGACGAAGCGCTGCGCACCTCGAACCCGAAGGTCTTCGCCGGCGGCGACTGCGTACGGCTCAGCGGCCACGCGCTAACGGTGACGGCCGCCCAGGACGGCAAGATCGCCGCCAAGGCCATCGCCACGGCGCTGGGCGTGGTGCCGGCCGAGGGTGAGCTCCCCACCGGCGTCAGCCGCTCCGGCGCCGGCCGGGCGAGCAAGCAGCACAGCGGCGCCTTCCAGCCCCTACGCCCGGCCCCGCACGCCGTCGCGAAGGGGGGACACGATGGCTGACCTCACCTCCACCTTTGCCGGAATCACCAGTCCGAACCCGTACTGGCTCGCCTCGGCACCGCCGACCAACAGCGCCTACCAGGTCAACAAGGCCTTCGAGTACGGTTGGGGCGGCGCGGTGTGGAAGACGATCGGTGCACCGGTGCTCAACGCATGCAACCGGTACGGCGCCTTCGAGTACGGGACCCACAAGCTGCTGGCCATCAACAACGTCGAACTCATCAGCGATCGCCCGCTGGAAACGAACCTGCGGGAGATCCGCGAGGTCAAGGAGCTGTGGCCCGATCGCGCCGTGATCGTATCGGCCATGGTCGAGTCCACGCCCGAAGCGTGGCACGACATCGTCCAGCGCATCGAGGACACGGGCGCCGACGGCATCGAGCTCAACTACGGCTGCCCGCACGGCATGTCGGAGCGAGGCATGGGCTCGGCCGTCGGCCAGGTCCCGGAGTACTGCACGATGATCACCCGCTGGGTGGCCGAGGCCGCCTCCATCCCGGTCATCGTCAAGCTGACGCCCAACGTCACCGACATCGTGCCACCCGCACGTGCGGCCCTGGCCGGCGGGGCCGACGCCGTGTCGCTGATCAACACCATCAACTCGATCGTCGGCGTCGATCTCGACACCTTCGAGATCCGCCCGAACGTGGGCGGCAAGGGCGGGCACGGCGGCTTCGCCGGGCCGGCCGTCAAGCCGATCGCGCTGCACATGCTCTCGGCCGTGGCGGCCGATCCGGAGTTCGGCGAGGGTGGCCTCCCCATCTCGGGAATCGGCGGGGTGCAGACCTGGCGCGATGCGGCGGAGTTCCTGCTGCTGGGAGCGAGCAACGTCCAGGTGTGCACGGCGGTGATGCACTACGGCTTCCGCATCATCGAGGACCTCGTCGACGGACTCTCCAACTGGCTCGACGCCAAGGGAGCGGACTCGCTGGCGGACGTCATCGGGGCCTCGGTGCCGCGCATCTCGGCATTCGGCGACTTCGACCTGTCCTTCAAGAGCGTGGCGCGTATCGACGAGTCGAGCTGCATCCAGTGCAACCTCTGCTTCGTCGCCTGCGACGAGGGCGCCCACCAATGCATCGACCTCACCGTCGACGGCGCCCGCATCGACCCCGCCGCGCTGTCCTCCGATGCGAGGCCGCAGCCGCGGGTACGCGAAGAGGACTGCGTAGGGTGCGACCTCTGCTCCCTGGTCTGCCCCGTGGACGGCTGCATCACCATGGTGCCCGTCGAATCGGGGCGTCCGAGGGTCACCTGGAACGACCTGGTCCGTGACCGTTCGGACGTGACCACCGATTGGGACGCGATGATGGCGTACCGCAAGGAGACCGGGATCGACATCCACTGAGGCCGGCCGGGCACGGCCGGACCGGGACACGACGAGCTGGAGGATCACGACGTGAGCTTGCTGATCAAGAACGGCACCATCATCACCGCGGACGCGCGGACCACCGCCGACATCTACTGCGAGGGCGACACCATCACGCGCATCGGAACGAACCTCGACGCTCCCGCCGATGCCGAGGTCGTCGACGCCGCCGGGAAGTACGTCTTCCCGGGCTTCATCGACCCGCACGTGCACATCTACCTGCCCTTCATGGGCACGGTGACCAAGGACTCGCACACGGCCGGGAGCCAGGCGGCCCTGGTCGGCGGCACCACCACCTTCATCGAGATGATCGCGGGCGGCCCGACCCAGCCCGCCCTGGAGGCGTACGAGGAGTGGACGTCCAAGGCGGAGGGCAACAGCGCCTGCGACTACACCTTCCATCTCGGCGTCACGCACTTCAAGGACGACACCGCAGCACAGCTACGCCAGATCGTTGCCGATGGCACCACGTCGTTCAAGGTGTTCCTGGCCTACAAGGGCGCGCTCGACGTCAACGACGACGAGCTCTACCAGACGCTGGAGCTGGCGCGCGAGTTGGGCGTGGTGGTGACGGCGCACTGCGAGAACGCCGAGCTGGTGGCACGCCGGCAGCAGATGCTGCTGGGCCAGGGCAAGACCGGCCCGGCTTTCCACGAGCCGAGCCGGCCCGCCGCCGTGGAAGCGGAGGGCACCCACCACTTCGCCAGCTTCGTGGAGATGACGGGGGCGCACGGCTACGTGGTGCACCTCTCCAACGCAGCCTCCCTGGACGCCGCCCTCGCCGCCAAGCGCCGCGGGGCCTCGCTGGCGATCGAGGCCGTGATCCCCCATCTGATCCTCGACAAGAGCTACGCCGAGCGACCGGACTTCGAGGGTGCCAAGTACGTCATGTCGCCTCCGCTGCGCACCAAGGCCGACCAGGCCGCACTGTGGCGGGCGCTGGAGCATGGCCTCATCGACACCGTCGGCACCGACCACGCACCGTTCGACTTCCACGGCCAGAAGGACATGGGCAAGGGCGACTTCACCAAGATCCCGAACGGCATCCCGGCCATCGAGGACCGCGTCAACCTCCTCTACACCTACGGCGTGAGTCGCGGCAACCTCGACATCCACCGCTTCGTCAGCGCAGCCTCGACGCGCGCCGCCAAGATCTTCGGCCTGTTCCCCCGCAAGGGCACCATCGCCGTCGGCAGCGACGCCGACCTGGTGGTCTACGACCCCTCGTACCGGGGAACGCTGAGCGCCGCCGGCCAGACCATGATCGTCGACTACAACGGCTTCGAGGGCATGGAGATCGACGGGCGCCCGAGCGTCGTCACGGTGCGGGGGAAGGTGGCCGTCAGGGACGGTGCCTTCGTCGGTGATCCGAAGCGCGGCCGGATGCTCAAGCGGCCCACGCTCCACGGTTGAGTCCGGCGGCGCCGGACCCAGAGGAGGAAGCAACCTTGTCGAGCCGATCACACCCCCTCCGCCTCGGACGGCAGGCGACCGAAGCGGATAGCCGCCGCCCGGCCTCGGCTGCCGCGACCGCCCGGCCCGCGGCGGCCGAGGGTGGCGAGGGGGCGGCCTCTCCGCGAACCGTGAAGCCCGCGCAAGCGGAGGGGGCGGGATCGCCGTTGGTCATCCGGGCCGAGAAGGTGTGCAAGACCTACCGTCTTCGAGGCTCGGAGGCGGTGGCTTTGCAGGACGCCGATCTCGAGGTGTACCAGGGCGAGTTCGTGAGCCTCATCGGCCCATCGGGTTGCGGCAAGACCACGCTTCTGCGGCTCGTGGCCGACCTCATCGAGCCTACGTCCGGCTCGCTCGAGGTCGCAGGCAAGAGCGCGACCGAAGCCCGGGAGTCGCGCGAGTACGGCTTCGTGTTCCAGGCGCCGGTGCTCTACCACTGGCGCAGCGTGCTCGCCAACGTCACGCTCCCGCTCGAGATCATGGGCTTCCCGCGCTCGGAGCGGCGCGAGCGCGCCTCCGCCCTTCTGGCCATGGTCGGCCTGGAGGGCTTCCACCGCCAGTATCCGTGGCAACTCTCGGGGGGGATGCAGCAGCGCGTCTCCATCGCCAGGGCCCTGGCGTTCGATCCCCGGCTCCTGCTGATGGACGAGCCCTTCGGTGCGCTCGACGAGATCACCCGCGAGACCATGAACCACGAGCTGCTGCGCATCTGGGGTCAGACCGGCAAGACCGTGCTGTTCGTGACGCATTCCATCGCCGAGGCCGTGTTCCTGTCGTCCCGCATCGTCGTCATGACGGCCCGGCCCGGGCGCATCCAGTCGATCATCGACGTCGACCTCCCCTATCCCCGCTCTGCCGGGACTCGCGAGTCCGAACGCTTCTTCCAGTTGACCACCCAGGTGCGTGAGGCCCTGCGCCTGGGCCAGGATGGCACGCATGGCGCGCACGCCCGGGCCGGCGAGCCCGGTTCCGCTCCGGACGAGGGCGCCGGAACGTCATGAGCTGGCTACGTCGCAGCTGGCCGGTCGTCGCCGTCATGCTGGCGACGGTGGCCCTGGGATACCCCGTGGCGCTGCTCTTCGGTCTTCCACTGGCGCGCCAGCGCATGCACGACCTCAGCAACTGGGTCACCGCGACGGTCAGTGCGGCGCCCGTAGCCGTGGTGCCGAACGGCAGCAACGGCAGCCTGACCTTCGACCACGCCCCCGCGCACGGCGTGCTGGTGCGCAACGGGGCGCCGGTGGCCGCCCGCTACCGGATGAGCGGGTCCACCGTGAGCCTCGAGACCCCGCTCGCGCGCCCAGCGGTGCGACTGGGCGCGGCGCTCGAGGGTCCGCTCGACCCGTCCGGGCTTCTCTACCGACTGCCTCCCGGAGCCGACGCGCAAACGCCTCTGTACGTCGGCGGCAAGCTGCTGCGCGCGGGCGCGGACGCTGCCATCGAGCGCGCCGACGGCCGCGCCACCACCTTCACCTTCCACGCCGCGTCGGGGCCGGTCGCGGTCGGTGACCGCGTGCTGGTGGCAGGCCGCGACTACCGGGCCAAGGGCGACACCGTCACCTTCACGCAGCCACCCGATTTCAACGTCGACGTGCGCCGCATCACCGGCGCCTACGCGGTGCTCGATCCGGCCAAGGGCATCATCGCCCTCGCCCACCCCAGCGCCGCGCCACCCCGGGTCGGCCAGGACGAGGTGCGCCTCGCCGAACGGCTCACCGGCGCGGTCGACGGCCGAAACCGTACGTTCGCCTTCGCACACGCCCCCGTGGTCGAGACCGATTCCGCACGTCAGGTGTACGTCGACGGCCGGCCCCTGTCCTCGACCCCGCAGCGACCCAAGGAGCGCGTCGACGGCAAGCGCACGCGTTTCACGTTCACCTCCACCTCGGGACTGGTGACCGTCGATGGAACGTTGATGACGCCCGGCAGCCAGTACACGCGGGATGGCCCGGTCGTCACCTTCTCCGCGCCGCCGCGGCGCAACGCGGAGGTGCGGCAGTACCGCGACTATCTCGTGAGCAACGTCCACAAGGGCACCATCCTGCTGGCGGCGGCACCGAAGCCCGGCAGCGTGGTGTGGGCCGCCCACTACTCCTACTACGCCCGGCCCGAGTGCGGCACCACCGTGATGCAGTGCTTCTACAGCATGCCGCAACACCCGGTGCCCTTCCCCAACTGGATCGCCGCGCAGGTGATCCCCTACTTCACCCAGTACCCCATCACGGACCCTCGGAACATCGTGCGCGGCGTGCTCTACACCACCGCGGGCACGGTATCTGCGCTGCTGCTGGGCGCTGCGTTCGGGGTCCTGCTTGCCGTGTTGTTCGTGTTCCTGCGGCCGCTCGAGCAGGCGCTCCTGCCCTGGGTAATCGCCTCCCAGACGGTGCCGATCATCGCGTTGGTGCCGGTCCTGCTGCTCATCCTCGGCAACTTCGGCATCACCGTGCAAACGAGCCTCATCCCCACCGCCCTGATCGGCGCCTACATCGCCTTCTTCCCGGTCACGGTGGGCACGGTCACCGGCTTGCGCTCGGTCGACCCGCTGGCGCTCGATCTCATGAAGAGCTACGCCGCCAACCCGTTCCAGGTCTTCGTGAAGGTGCGCTTCCCGGCGGCGGTCCCGTTCCTGTTCACCAGCCTCAAGCTCGGCACCGCCGCCGCCCTGGTCGGCGCCCTGGTCGCCGAGACGGAGTCCAACAATCGCAGCGGCCTCGGCTACGACATCATCGGGCAGGTACAAGCCGGCAACGTTTCCGACCTGTGGATCCTGCTGCTGATCTCCGCTGCGCTCGGCATCGGGCTGGTGGCCCTGATCGGGCTGGTGCAGCGCTTCAGTGCGCCCTGGGACCGGCCGTGACGGCAAGCGTGCGTCGCGTCCTGGTGGGTACCCGCAACCGCCGCCCCACCTGGCCGGCCGTCGCCGGGCTGGTGCTGGCGCTGGTCGGTGGGTTCGGTCCGCTGACGGCCGGCGGTCCGGACACGCTGACGCGCCTCGGAGCGTGGCCGGTCATCGTGTGGCTCGTCGCGGTCGCGCTGGCCTTCGACGGTCGCCTATCGACCACCTCCGCCCTGGCTCCGGTCGCGCTGTTCGGCGCCTTCCTCAGCCTGCTCGGTCAGCGCGCGCTGGCCGGCCCCGGCGCCTGGGGATACTGGGCTGGATTCTGGGGCTTCGTGCTGGCCTCCCTGGTGGCCCTCGGGCGCGTGAGCCTCACCCTGCTGGGCCCCCAGGCTCCGCTCTCCCAAAAGCGTCTGCAGCGCATCCTGCCGGTGGCCATGGTGCCCCTGGTCGTGCTGTTGCTCTGGGAGGGGCTGGTGGTGGGGTACCGGGTACCGATCGGCATCTTCCCGCGGGTGTCGGACATCTTCACCGCCTTGATCACCTCCTGGCCCGTGCTGCTCCAGGACAGCTACGTCACCTTCGTGAAGGAGGTCCTTCTCGGCTTCGCCGTCGGCCTCGCCACCGGCTACCTGGCGGGCGTCGCGGTCGCCTCGAGCGGCTTCCTGCGACGGGGCTTCCTGCCGCTCGCCACCGCCTTCGGGGCGGTGCCGATCGTGGGCCTGGCCCCGGTGCTCGGACGGGCCTTCGGCGTCGATTGGCAGTCGAAGGCTGCCGTCGTCGTCATCGTCACCTTCTTCCCGGTCGTGCTCAACACCGTCCAGGGGCTCACGCGCGTGGATTCCCTGCAACTGGAGCTTCTCCATGCCTATGCGGCGACGCCCTGGCAGGTCTTCCGGGCGCTGCGCTTCCCGAACTCGCTGCCCTTCGTCTTCAACGCCCTGAAGATCTCGGCCGTCCTCTCCATCGTCAGCGTCATCGTCGCCGAGTTCCTCATCCCCGGGCCGCCGAACGGGCTGGGCCAGAGGATCAGCCTGTCGGCCCACCGCGGCGCCTTCGATCTGGTGTTTGCCGCCATCCTGGTCTCGAGCGTCATCTCGATGCTGCTCTACGGGAGCATCATGCTGATCGAGCGTCTCACGACATCGTGGCACCCGTCGTCCAGGGGAGCGTGACATGGGACCCTGACGAGCGACCAGCGCCTGCGGTGCCGGCCTTCTTCAGCGCTTCACGCTCCGGTACCCGCCGCTGGACTCCCTTCGCTTCCCCGTGAAGCCCTCGGCCGTACTTCGGTCGCCAACCGCCCCGGACCCGACCGTTCCCAAGTGGAGGAGGAGACATGAGACGATCCCGCCGCGCAGCCCTCACCCTGCTCGCGCTCGCGCTTCTCGCCCTGCCCTTCGGCATGGCGCAGAACCTGATCAAGATCAACTTCCAGTCGAAGTGGTTCCCCCAGGCCCAGTTCGCCGGCTACTTCGTGGCGCAGGACAAGGGCTTCTACGCCCAGGAAGGCCTCGACGTCAACATCCTGAGCGGCGGCAACGTCAACCCGACCGTCCAGGTGGCCTCCGGCAATGCGGACTTCGGCACCGACTGGGTGGCGAACATGCTGACGCAGCGCGAGAAGGGGCTCGACGTCGTCACCATCGCCCAGATCTTCCAGAACTCCGGCTACCGGCTGGTGGCGCTGAAGAGCTCGGGCATCACGAGCATCCAGGATCTCGCGGGCAAGACCGTGGGCGTCTGGGGCTTCGGCAACGAGTTCGCTGCGGAGGCCGTGTTCGCCGCGGCCGGCTTCACCTCGAACCTCGATCCCACGGTCAAGAACCCGGACATCAAGACCGTGGTCTACGCCTTCGACCCCTCGCTGGTGTTTCCGAACAAGGTCGACGTCGCCAGCGCGATGACCTACAACGAGCTCGACCAGATCGTAGGGCTCGGTTACCCGCTCAGCGACCTGGTGATCCTCAACCCCGCCAGCGTCGGGGCGAACCTCCTCGAGGACAACATCTTCACCACCCCCAAGCTTCTCAACAGCACCGATTTCAAGGGCTCGGGACTCACCGGCATGCAGGTCGCCGAGCGCTTCCTGCGCGCCAGCATCAAGGGGTGGCAGTACGCCATCGACCACCAGAAGGAAGCGGTCGACATCGTGCTCAAGCACTGCGGCGACACCTGCGCCGGCTCCGGCACGAGGCAGAGCCCGCTCATCCACCAGACCTGGCAGATGGCCCAGGTGGCCAAGCTCGTCCAGCCCACCCCCGACACCAAGATCGGGCACCTCGACAAGGCCGCCTTCGACCACTCGGTAGCCCTGCTGGTCAAGGTCGGACTCCTCAAGCACACCGTGAGCTTCGCCGACGCCGTGGACACCCGCGTGTACGACGCCATCTCGAAGTAGCGCAACGGGCAACCCGATTGCGGCCGGCCACCGACGTGGCCGGCCGCAATCTCGTCCAAGGTCCCTAGGGGCCCGGCATGCCGGCCGCGCGGCGACCATGACGGTTGTCACCTCCATGGCCTGACACCCTTCACTACGGGGTCGCGTCCGCCGGCGCCATACTCACAGCCAAGGAGGTCCGCCCCTTGACTGCATCGACTCCTGTCGCAGCTTCCGCGCCAAGCCCTCACGGCATCCGCCCACCACCGCCCGAACGTGTCGTGGCCGAGCTCTCCGGCGTGCGCAAGAGCTACGGTGCCGTGCAAGCCTTGCGCGACGTCGACCTTCAGGTGCGTGCCGGAGAGGTACTGGCGCTGCTCGGGCCCAACGGGGCCGGCAAGACCACCTCGGTGGGGCTGCTGCTTGGGCTGCTGAAGCCGACGGCCGGCAAGGTGACGCTCTTCGGCGGCGACCCGACGAGCACCGACGCCAAGGTGCGCGTCGGCGCGATGCTGCAGATCTCGGGTGTGCCCGCGACCCTCCGGGTGCGCGAGCACCTGGAGCTCTTCGCCAGCTACTACCCGGCGGCGATGCCTCTGGAGCGTGCGCTGGAGCTCGCCGACCTCGCCGACGTCGCGGATCGCCCGTACGGCAGGCTCTCCGGGGGCCAGAAGCAGCGGGTGCACTTCGCGCTGGCGCTGATCGGCAACCCCGACCTGCTCTTCCTCGACGAGCCGACCACCGGCATGGACGTGGCCACCCGACGCGCCTTCTGGGATCAGGTGCGCGACTTCATCGGCTCCGGACGCACCGTCGTGCTCACCACCCACTACCTCGAAGAAGCCGACGCGCTGGCCGACCGCATCGTCGTGGTCGACCACGGCCAGATCATCGCCGAGGGCACGCCGGCAGAGATCAAGTCGCGCACCGCCGGCCGCAGGGTCCACGCCGTCACCCGCTTGAGCACCGAGGCCATCGGCGCGTTCGAAGGCGTGGTCTCGGTCGAGCGCAGCGGCGCCGCCGTCGAGATCCTCACGAGCAGGGCCGAAGGCGTGGTGCTCGAGCTCCTGCGGCGCGACCCCGGCCTGCACGACCTGGAGGTTGGCGGCGCCGGCCTCGAGGACGCCTTCCTCGCCCTGACCCGGCGCGACGCCCTCACCTGATTCGTACCGCGCACGACCCGTTCCGGAGGACCCCCATGGCCGCCATCACGAACCCACCCAGGCGCAACCTGCCGCGCCTGTACCTGCTCGAAGCCAAGTACGAGTTCCTCAAGCTGTGGCGTCTGCGCGCCTTCAGCCTGTCCACGCTGGTGTTCCCGGTGATGTTCTACCTGATCTTCGGGGGCAGCTTCGGGAGCTTCCACACGCAGGGCGTGCGCGTGGCCGCCTACCTGATGGCGAGCTACGCCGCGGTCGGCGTGATCAACGCCGCCCTGTTCGCGTTCGGTGCCGGTGTGGCCGGCGAGCGCGGGCAGGGCTGGATGATGCTCAAGCGCGTCTCCCCCATGCCCACCACAGCCATCTTCACCGCCAAGACGCTGATGGCCGTGATGTTCTCGGTGCTGGTGCTGATCGCTCTCACGATCACCGCCTTCCTGATGCAGGGCGTCCGCCTCCCCGTCGGCGAGTGGTTGGCGCTGTCGGGAACCCTGGCGGCCGGCGTCATCCCCTTCGCGGCGCTGGGCCTGGCCTTCGGCTACGCGCTCGGACCCAACTCGGCCGCCACCGTCCTCAACCTCGTCAACCTTCCGATGACCTTCGTGTCCGGCCTGTACATGCCCATCACCCAGTTCCCGATCTTCGTGCAGCACATCGCCCCGTACCTCCCCGCCTACCACTTCGCGCAGCTCGCCCTGGCGGCGATCGGCGCCCACCCGATCGGGACGGTGTCCCACCACCTGATGGCGCTGGCGGGCTTCACGGCGGTGTTCCTGGTCGTCGCGGTCCGGGCCTACCGGCGCGACGAGGGGAGGACCTACGGTTGACGCGACCCGTCTCCGGCGAGCCATCAGCGACGGCCCGTTCTCCCGCACGCGCGCGGGCGGCCACGCAACCTCGCCCTGCTCGTCGGGGTGCACGCCCTACCGCGTAGGATGGACGCGATGACACGGAAGCGTCCCGCGTGGCGGTCCTCGCTGGTCTACCTCGCCTACCTGGTCTTCCTGATCTTCCAGCCGATCTTCGACAGCTCCACCACGACGCTGACCTGGCTCGCCACGGGCGTCATGGTGCTCGCCTTCGTCCCCCTCTACTTCTGGACCTTCGCGCGGCTGAGGACCGAGCCGTACCTCTGGAGCCGGGAGCGGCATCGGCCGGGCGCCGTGGTCGGCATCCTGGCCATGGTGGCGCTGGGCGTGGCGAGCATCCCGGTCAACAGCGGCGCCACCACCTTCCTCATCTACGCCGGCGCCGCCAGCGGCGGCCTGGAGCCGCGCCGCCGCGCCTTCACCATCATCGGCCTGGTGATGAGCATCGCGGTCGCCGCCATGTTCCTGTCGCGCATCCCCTTCCCGTACGTGCTGGCGCCCTTCGCTCCCGCCCTGCTTCTCATCCCCATGTTCGGCATCACGACGGTCTTCGAGCGCGAGCGGGTACGGGCCAACGCACGCCTGGCCATGGCCCAGGACGAGATCGAGCGGCTGGCCGCGATCGCCGAGCGGGAACGCATCGCGCGCGACCTGCACGACCTGCTGGGCCACACCCTGTCCACCATCACGCTCAAGGCAGAGCTCGCGGAGCGGCTGGCCGGCCCCGAGCCGGAACGCGCGGCCGCCGAGATGCGTGACGTGGAACGGATCTCGCGCGACGCGCTGACGGAGGTCCGCAGCGCCGTCTCCGGCTTCCGCGCACGCGGGCTGCAGGGAGAGCTGGCCAACGTCAAGCTGGCTCTGGAGGCCGGCGGGGTGGCGTTCGACTACTACGCCGAGCCGCTCGAGCTGCCCCCGGAGCGCGAGAGCGCGCTCGCGCTGGCACTGCGCGAGGCCGTCACCAACGTGCTTCGCCACGCCGAGGCGCGGCGCTGCCGGGTGCGCGTGGCGCGCCTCGGCGACTTCGCCGAACTGACCGTCGAAGACGACGGCGTCGGAGGCGCCTCCATCGTGGGCGGCCTGGCCGGCATGCAGGCGCGCCTTCAGGCACTCGGGGGCACCTTGCAGGTGATGGACGACCGCGGCACCCGGCTGCGCGTGGCGCTGCCGCTGGAGGGAAGTCCGGCCCGCTCCGAGCCGACGATGGGGGAGCTCGGCCGCGGAGGGCTGCCGACGGCATGAGCACCGGTCCGGGGCAACCGGCGTGATCCGCGCCGTGCTGGCCGAGGACCAGGCCATGGTCCTGGGCGCCCTGGCCGCGCTGCTGGAGCTGCAAGGCGACATCGAGGTCGTGGCGCAGGCGCCCGATGGCCGGGCGGCCCTGGAAGCGACGGTGGAGCTGGAGCCGGACGTCCTGGTGGCCGACATCGAGATGCCGCACATGACCGGGCTCGAGCTCGCTGCCGCCGTGCGCGAGCGCGGGCTCTCGGTGCGGGTCATCATCCTCACCACCTTCGCGCGCGCGGGCTACCTGCGACGTGCGCTCGACGCCGGCGCCAGCGGCTACCTTCTCAAGGACGCGCCGGCCGGCGACCTGGCCGCCGCCATCCGGCGCGTGCACGCCGGTGGCCGCGCCATCGACCCGGAGCTGGCCGCGGAGGCCTGGAGCGAGCCCGACCCGCTCACCGACCGGGAGCGCCAGGTTCTCCGGCTGGCGGGGCTGGGGCTGGCGGGGCCCGCCATCGCCGCCGAGCTCGGGCTGTCCGAGGGCACGGTGCGCAACTACCTCTCCGAGGCGATCAGCAAGCTCGGCGCCAGCAACCGCGTGGAGGCCGCGCGCATCGCCCGCGATCGCGGCTGGCTGTAGCGTCCCCGGCCGGACCGTCCGCGAGCACCGCCGTGCCGCACGGCGTCGGGTAGGCTAGACCCGGCGCGGCCCCGCCTGCGCGCACGCGCGGCCCCCAGGGCCGGGAAGGAGTCCGCTGTGGAGCTCAGCCTCGTTCCCATCGACAAGCCGGAAGCCCTCAACTTCGTGCTGGGCCAGACCCATTTCATCAAGACCGTGGAGGACATCCACGAGACGCTGGTGACGTCGGTGCCCGGCATCGCCTTCGGCCTGGCCTTCTGCGAGGCGTCGGGGGCGCGGCTGGTGCGCCTCAGCGGCACTGACGACGGGCTCATCGAGCTGGCGAGCCGCAACGCGCAGGCCATCGGCGCCGGCCACAGCTTCCTGCTCTTCCTGGGCGAGGGCTTCTACCCCATCAACGTGCTCAACGCGCTGAAGGCCGTCCCGGAGGTGTGCCGCATCTTCTGCGCCACCGCCAACCCCACCCAGGTGATCGTGGCGGAGAGCGAGCAAGGGCGCGGCATCCTCGGCGTCATCGACGGCGAGCCGCCGCTCGGCGTCGAGCAGGAGAAGGACGTGGCCTGGCGCAAGGGGCTGCTGCGGCAGATCGGCTACAAGCTCTGAGCGGGCCCGCCACGGCCCGACGGCAGGGCGGTGCGCCGCCCTGCGGCCCGAGCCGGGGTCCGGCCCGACGGGAGGCGTCATGAGGATCGGCATCCTCTCCGACATCCACGATCACGTCTGGAACCTGCGGGCGGCGCTGTCCGCCCTGCAGGAGGTCGACACCCTGCTGGTGGCGGGCGACCTCTGCTCGCCGTTCGTGATCCCCATCCTGGCCGACGGCTTCACCCGCGGACGGATCCACATCGTGTTCGGCAACAACGACGGCGACCGCTTCCGGATGACGGTGGTGGCGCAGGCGTTCGACCATGTCGAGCTCCACGGGGAGGTCTACCGCGGCCGATTGGACGGGCGCGAGCTGGCGATGACCCACTTCCCCTCCCTGGCCGAGTCGATGGATGCGTCGCGCATCCGCCTGATCGTCTACGGCCACGACCACCGCTACCACGTCGAGCGCACCGGATCGGGTGCGGACGGCGGCTGGCGGCTCAACCCCGGCACGCTGCTCGGTTACGACCCGCTGTCGGGCGAGGACGTGCCCGCCACCTTCCTGGTGCTCGATACCGACGAGGACCGCGTGGAGGGCTACCGGGTGACGGGCGGCGGGGCGGAAGGCCGCCAGGTCGTCCCCTACGCTGCGTAACGTCATGGGCCTGCGGGGCGGACCCTGCGATGCGGGCCCACCCCGCCTGCTCCGTTGCGAAAGCGCCGTCCGCTAACGGTCGATGGTGATCTGCCCGAGCCCGCCCTCGACGTTCAAATCGACCCGGTCGGTGGCGCTGGCGTAGCCAGGGGTCTCGTAGACGTCCCCGCTGCGCGCGAACGTGCCGTTGACGCGCACCGACCCGAGCCCCGCCTTCACCGTCACGCGTGCGGCCATGGCCGACGGGATGGTGATGTGAGTGGCTCCCACACCGGCCTTGAAGTCCGCTCGGTAGACGCCGCGCTCGGGCAGGGTCGCGTTCACTTCACCGACGCCCGCCTGCATCTGGAGGCTGGACAGCTGGAGCGACCGCAGCTCGAGCCGCGCCGTTCCCACGCCGGTGGTGATGTCGAGCGCGATCGGCACGGAACGCGTCAGCTGCAGGTCCCAGGTGCGCCGGTCGCCGCCTCGGAGGTTGACGCTCGGACCCTGCTGGCTGGCCAGCCGCAGCACCGCGGTGTCGCCCCGGCGGTCGAGCTCGTTCACGAGCGTCTCGCCGCGACCCGTCTGGATGGCGCCCTTCACCAGGTCGCCCCCCGAAGCGAGGTCGCCCAGACGCAGGGTCCCCACGCCGGTCTTGAGGGTGACGTCGGCGGCGCGGGCACCGGACAGGGGCTGGACGATGGCGTGACTCTCGGCCGGGTTCCCTCCGAACACACCCCGGGGGCCGCCGCCGTCGTACACGTAGAGCAGCGCCCCCACCACGATGGCCGCTCCCCAGATCCCGACCCGGTAGCGGCCCCGGCTGAGCATGTCGGCGCCGATCGCCACGAGCAGGATCGGCCACAGGGATCCGAGGCGGATCAGCGTGAACCAGTCGAACCACCCGAAGTTGGCCAGAAGGATGAGCACGCCGACAATGATCAGAACGATCGCCAGGCCCGCTCCCCTCGGCCGTCTTTCCCTCTCGCGAGTCATCGTGGACCCTCCTTACCTGCAGACTCTAGCGCCGGCCCATGCGCGTGCGCGTCCTCCTTTCGGAGGACGTGGCGCTGCGGAGCCCGCGCTAGCATGACCGCGTGGAGGGCGCGTAGCGAGCGCCCGGTACGGGAGGTTTCCATGGATGGGGAACGACGGGAGTTCGAGGTCCACGGCTTCGACGCCGTGGAGCTGCGCTGGTTCGGCGACCTCATCGTGACGCAGGGTGAGGGCGAGAGCCTGGTCGTCGAGGGCGACCCCGAGCTGCTTGAGAAGCTCAGCGCGCACGTGGAGGATGGCACGCTGATCCTGGAGATCGGCCAGGACTGGCTCGAGCGCCTGGTGGAGGGCCTTCGCTTCATCGGCCGCCGCCCGCTGACCTACCGCATCGGCGTGGAGAAGCTCCGGCGGATCGCGGTGTCGGGGCGCGGGTCCATTCGCTCCGAGCAGCTGCGTGCCGACGAGCTGGCGCTCGGGGTGAGCGGCCAGGGCAACGTCCGCATCCACGATCTGCAGGCGCACGCGGTGCGCATGAGGATCAGCGGCCGGGGCGAGATCGAGCTGCAGGGCAGCGCGGACGAGGCGCGCCTCGAGATCGCCGGCTCCGGCGAGGTGGAGCTGTCCGGCCTGACGACGAAGCGCGCCGAGGTGCGCATCGGCGGGCACGGCGAAGCGGAGCTCCGCGTCAGCGAGGCACTCGACGTGAGCATCTCGGGCTACGGCCGCGTGACCTACCACGGCGATCCCAAGCTCACGCAGTCGATCGCGGGCGCCGGCAGCGTGCGGCGGCTGGGCGACTGACGCCGGCGCCCGCGGCTCTAGTCGCGGGTGGTGCCGTAGCCGGCGGCCTGCCAGGCGAGGATGCCGCCTCGCACGTCGCGGATGTCTTTCTTGCCGGCCTTCGCCAGGATCTCGCTGGCCTGCTTGGAGCGGTTGCCCGAGTGGCAGTACACGTAGACCGGCTGATCGGTCGGCACCTCGTCGAGGCGCGAGGGCAGCTCGGAGAGCGGTAGCAGCCTGGCCCCGGCGATGTGACCGGCCGCGTACTCCGAGGGGGTCCGCACGTCCAGCACGATACGGTTCGGTTCGCTGGCGGCGTGGAGGTCCTGAACGCTGACGGTCTTGAAGCCGGGTCCACAGGCGGTGAGGGTGAGGAGCAGCGCCGTGAGGGCGGCGAGCGGCGCGATGCGGCGAGCGAGACCGGGCGCGACTCGAGGCCTGCCTCGGGGAGCGAGCGATCGGTTCATGAATTCCCTCCTGATGCACGACGCCGTCGGGCGCCGGCGGTGTGGCCAACGGGCGCTGCCGTGGACGCTGCCGTGGGCGGCGGCGGTTCCCGCTCCGCGGCGACCTCGAGCTCGGCGCCGAGCGCCGTCAGCGCGTGCGCCACGCTGAGGTGCCGAACCCGGTCGGCGTGACGCTCGGTGAAGCCGGCGCGAGCGAGCCCATCGCGCACCGGCCCCTTCACTCCGGCCAGGTGCAGCGCGATCCCGGCGCGGTCCCAGGCCTGAAGCAGTCGCTCGAGTGCTTCCAACGCCACCGCATCCACGTCGTTGACGGCCGAGCAGTCGAGGACCACGGCGCGCACCGCCTCCCCGTCCTCCTGGCTGCGCCGCCGCACGGCGTCCTCGAGCCAGCTCTCCAGGAACGCCATGTTGGCGAAGTACAGGGCGGCATCGGGACGCGCCACCAGGACGCCGTGGTAGCGCCGGGCGGCAGCGAAGCGCCGGACGTTGCGGAACACCCCGCCATCCTCCAGCCAGCCGAGCTCGGCCACGTGAGGGTAGGCGCTGCGCGCCACGTACACCAGCAGTGAGAAGGCCACCCCCACCAGAATGCCGACCTCGACGCCGATCAGAAGCGTGGTCGCAGCCGTGACGACGAGCGTCCATCCGTCGGCGGGCCGCACCCTGAACAGCCGAGCGGGCTCGCGAAGGTCGATGAGCCCGATCACCGCCACGAACACGATCGCGCCGAGCACGGCGCGGGGCAGGAAGGTGAACAGCGGCGTCAGCGCCACCAGCGTGAGCACCAGCAGCGCGGCGCGCACCACCGAGGCGAGCTGCGTGCGCGCCCCCGCCTCGTAGTTGACGGCCGAGCGCCCGAAGCCGCCGCCGAGTGGATAGCCGCGGACCACGCCGGAGACGAGGTTGGCGAGGCCGAGCCCGATGAGCTCGCGGTTGGCGTCGACCTGGTAGCGCTCGCGCGCGGCGATCGAGCGTCCCACCGCGATGGCCTCCATGAAGCCGACGAAGGCGAGCGCCATGGCGCCGGGGATCAGCGTGGGCAGGACGCCGGGGTCGATCGCAGGTAGCGCCGGCAGCGGCAAGCCGCGCGGCACGTGGCCGACCACGGCCACGCCGGCGGCCTCGAGGTGCAGCGCCGCCACCGCGATCGTGCCGAGCACGACCGCCACCAGCGGGCCCGGCAGCGCCCGCACGCGCCAACGCTTGAGCGCCAGCAGCAGCAGCACGCTGCCCACCCCGACCGCGAGGGTGGGAAGGTTGGTCTCACGCAGGTGGGGCAACAGGCCACGGACCAACCCGATCAAGCCCGAGCCGGCGCCGGCGTGCACCCCGAGCAGGTCCTTGAGCTGGTTGACCGCGATGATGACCGCCGCCCCCGAGGTGAAGCCGTTGATGACCGCGCTGGACAGGAAGTTGGTGACGAAGCCGGCGCGCAGCGCTCCGAGCAGGAGCTGGACCAGGCCCGCCATCAGCGCCAGCGCGCCCGCGAAGACCACGAACGAGGCGCTGCCGGGAGGGGCCAGTCGCGACACCGTGGCCAGTGTCAGCAACGCCGTCAGAGCCGAGGGCCCCACCGCGAGCTGGCGCGACGACCCGAACAGCACGTAGGCCAGCACCGGGATCGCCGAGGCGTAGAGTCCCGCCACCGGCGGCATGCCGGCGAGCATGGCGTAGGCCATGCCCTGCGGCACCAGCATCACCGCCACCACGATGCCGGCAATGACGTCGCCGGCCAGATCGCGGCGGCGGTAGCGCCGCAACCAGCCCCATGCCGGCAGCCAGCGCTCGAGCGTAGGGGCCCGCTCGGCGCCGGCGTGCGGCTGCGGGATCGGGGAGGGGCTCAATGACGGCTCGGAGGACGCTTCAGCAACGACGGGCTAGGCCGAGCGGGTCGGCTGAGCTTCGCCGGGCTTGTGGAGCGGCTTGCCACGCGCCACCCAGAGGTAGGTGCCGCCGACGAGGTTGGCGACCTTCTGGAAGCCAGCACGCGCCGTCAGGTACTGGGCCGCCATGGCGGAGCGGCTGCCGCTGGCGCACACCAGCACCAGCGGCTCGCGGAGCTCTTCGATGCGTCCGACCAGCTCGTCGAGCGGGATGTTGACGGCGCCCGGCACGTGGCCGGCTCCGAACTCCCACGTCTCGCGGACGTCTACGAGCTGGGCGCCCTGGTCCAACCAGGCGGCGAGGTCGTCGGGATAGATCTCATCGAACATGCTAGGCACCTCCGGTAGCGGCAGCCGCAGCGGGCTGCGTGGACGGCGAGGGGGTCTGGGTCTTCTGGCTCTGGTACGCCAACCATCCGAGGTAGCTGCCGTCGAGTTCGGCCACCCGCTCGAACCCTTCGATCCGGAGCAGGCTGACCACCACGGCGGAGCGGGCCCCGCTCTGGCAGTGGACGATGAGGCGACGGTCCCGCGGCAGGCGGTCGAGCTCCCAGGCCACGCGGCCGGCGTGGAGCTGGACGGCCCCCGGGATGTGGCCTTCGTCGTACTCGTTGGCCGTGCGAACGTCGAGAACGAAAACGTCGGCGTCGGACTCCAGCTCGGCGGGCGACACCAGCGGCAGCGCTTCGACTGCCAGGCCGTCCAGCGAGGGCAGGTACCCGACGACGCGGTCGATCCCCACGTAGGCAAGCCGGTCGCGGAAGCGCTCGGCGGCCTGCTCGTCGGGAGCGAGCAGGACGATGTCGCGCTCGTCACGCTCGGGGTCGAGGACGTAGGAGGCGAAGGTGGCGAAGCTCTTGCCGCCGGGGACGGTCAGCGCGCCCGGCACCGCGGCCATGCGCTGCTCGACCTCGGGCCGGGTGTCGAAGAGGTGCAGGTCGTGCCCCGCGCGCCGGCCGATCTCCTCGGGGCGGATGCGGCGCAGTGCCGGGCGCTCGCCCAGCAACGCCGGGCCTTCGCGGTTGTGGCGCTTCATGCGCCCGAAGTACCGCGGCGCGTCGGGCTGGCCCTGCAGCAGGGCGGCCACGAAGCCGTCCTCGTCTCCCGCCTCGAGGTAGTCACGCCACCAGGCGGTGAGCCGCTCGTACCCCACCGTGGTACTCGCAACCGCTCCCAGCGCCTTGCCACAGGCCGATCCGGCGCCGTGGCCGGGCCACACCTGGACGTGGTCGGGGAGCCGGAGGAAGATGTCGCGCAGGCTGGCGAAGAGCTGCCGGGCGCCTTCGAAACGGGTGTCGACACCGCCCGCCGCCTCGTCGAGGAGGTCGGGCCGGCCGACGTCACCCACGAACACGAAATCGCCGCTCAACAGGTACCCGGGGCGGTCGGTGAGGCCGCCGTCGGTGACGAGGAAGGAGAGGTGCTCCGGCGTGTGGCCGGGCGTGTGCAACGCCTCCATCTCGACGTTGCCGATCCTGACGGCGTCGCCGTGACATAGCGCCACGTGGTCGAAGCCATAGCTCCAGTCGGTGTCGCCCTCGCGCCGGGGCGCGCCCTCCCCGGAGAGGTAGAGCCGCGCTCCAGCAACCCGGGCGAGCTCTCGCGAGCCCGACAGATAGTCGGCGTGGACATGCGTCTCGGTCACCGCGACGATGCGCAGCCCCTGGGCCGCCGCTTCCTCCATGTACACGCGCACGTCTCGGCGCGGGTCGACCACCATGGCCTCGCCGCTGGCCTGGCATCCGATCAGGTAGCTGCCCTGGGCCAGGTCCGTGTCGTAGAAGTGCTTGAAGAACATCCGGCTCCCTTCGTGCCTCGCTTCGCCTTCGCTTCGCGGTCGGGGTCACGTTGCAGTTCGCGTCGTCGTTCCGCCTGGGGCGCGTGCCCGTCCGTCGGGGTGGCAACGGGCCGCGCGGTTGCTCCGGGCACGGCGCTAGCGCGACGCCCCGCCCGGTTGGACACGACCGAGCCTAATACCCCTCCCGGATATGGTCAACGACTTGTGCGACCACCCATGCGTCGAGCGCATGATGGGGCCGCCCGCCGCGCCGGTATCCTCCCGGACCATGGCACCGCTCGGTGCGCGTCCCGGCCATGGTAGCGGTAGGGCGCCGCTGCCAAGGTCGCCGGCGCACCGGGTGCGTGCTGGTCGCGTGCCGGCTGCGCACGGGCCCGGCCTGGCAGCGTCGGCGAGGCCGCGGCTACGCCTGCGTTCGAGCGGGGGCGCGCAACGCTGCACGGCCACCTGCGCCCCCCGGCACCGGGCACCCTCGCCGATCCCGGCCACCTCCTACGGCGAGGCGTTCACCACGGCACCTGGGACCGACACGAGGCCCACCAGCACGATCTCGGAGGCACCATTATGCGTTTAGAGCATAATGGGTCCATGCATGACGCCCCCGACGCCATCCAGCTGCTGACGCTCCTCGCGGTCGCCGATGCCGGGAGCGAGAGCGGCGCCGCAGCCGAGCTGGGCATCAGCCAATCGGCGGTCAGCCGGCGCCTGGCCGCCCTGCAGCGCAAGAGCCAGGCCCACCTGGTGCGCCGCGGCCCGCAGGGCATCGCCCTGACAGCGCAGGGCCGGGCGCTGCTGCCCCACGCACGGACGCTGGAGGTGGCGTTGCAGGGAGCCGCCACGGCGCTCGCGCACCCTCGACCGACCCCGCTCGCCGTGCGCATCGGGCTCAGCCACCATCTGGTGCCGCGGCTCAGTGGCGCGCTCCTGAAGGAGGCGCGCCGCCTGGCCCAGACGGGCACGCTGGTGGAGCCGGAATTGCAGGAGGGGTATTCGGACCGGCTGTGGCAGGCGGTCCGCGATGGCGACCTCGATGCCGCCATCACGCTCGGCTCGCCACCGGCCGCCGAGGTGGGGCTGCGCGTCGAGCGCCTCGGTTCGGAGCGGGTCTGCCTCGCCATGCTTCCCGACGACCCCGTCGCGCGGGAAGGCTTGGTCGACCCGGCCGCCCTGCGCGGCGAGACGCTCCTGCTGCCGTCGCGGGCGAGCAACCTCAACGCCCACGTGCGGGCCGAGATGCGCCACGCCGGGCTCGAGCCGGGCCGCACCCTGGAGCTCAGCGGCCCCGCAGCGGTGCGCGCCGCGGTGCTGGCGGGTCAAGGGATCGGCGTCACCGTGTGGTCGTACGTCGCGCCGGAGAGCGAGGCGGGCTGGCTTGCCCGCGTGGCCGTCGAGCCGGGTGAGGATCGCGTCGACGTGTGGCTGATCGTCGGAGGCGGGCTGGCGCCGGCACCCCGGCGAGCGCTGCAGCGCCTGCTCCGCGGCGCGGCGACGGCGAGCGACGTCTAGGGCGCGCCACGACGACGCCGTGGGGCCTAGCGAGCGGGAACGCCTCCACGCTGCTCGAGGTGGGCACGCAGCGCGCGTTCGCCACCCCTGAACGAGTAGGCCTCGAAGCCCGATTGCTGCATCACCTCGGCCGCCTGCGCACTGCGGGTGCCGAACTGGCAGAAGAGGACGTAGGTGGGCTCCTTGTCCAGCTCGCGCAGCCGCCCCAGCAGCTCGGGCAGCGGCGCGTGGACGGCGCCGTCGGGATGCCAGGCGCGGTGGAGCGCCTCGGGACGGCAGTCGAGCACCAGCGCGCCGTCGGGAACGTCTTCCACGAACAGGTAGGGCAGCATCAGATCGGCCTGCGACAGCGCCCGCAACGGGCGGCGCGGCGCCCCGCCGACCCCCGCGTGGAGCCGCTCCGGATCGAGCCCTCCCTCCTGCCGCTCGACCTCGCCGGGGCGCGTCGAGGTGACCGGATGGCCCGGCGTGATGGCGCAGAACTCGCGCACCTGCGCGGACAGTGCCGCGGTGCCGATGCGCTCGGCGGCGCGGATGATCTCCAGCTTGTCGAGTCCGGCCAGCGGCCGCAGCACCGGCCGGGAGGCGGCGCCGTCGATCGCGCGCAGGTTGCTGAGCGTCTGCGACGACACCTGGGCCAGCACCTCGCCCGTCACCAGGGCGTCGACCATGATCGGCCTGCGCCGCTCCCCACGCTCCCGCGCGCGCTCGAAGAGGTCGTGCTCGATGCGCGCGGCGAGCGCGTCGCCCGCACGTAGCATCTGACGCTTCAACACCACTTGCCAGAAGGCGGGGCGGGCCGAGGCCTGCAGCTCCTCGACGATGGGGGCGAAGTCGACGGCGTAGAAGTCGGGCCGGCTGCCCATGGCCCATTGGTCGGTCAGCACCTTCGCGATCTGCAGGGCGAGACGCTCCGAAGCCCCGCCGCCCATGCGGCAGTGCAGGAAGTCGACCTCGATGCCGCGCTTCATGACGTACCAGGCCGCCACCACCGAGTCGTATCCGCCCGAGAGAAGCGCCAGCGCTCGCCCGCCGGTCCCGAGCGGCAGGCCACCGGGCCCGGGGATGCGCTCGCTGAAGAACACCGCGCGCTCCCCGGTGACCTCCACCGACACGGTGACCTCGGGATCCGTGAGGTCGACGGTGGCGCCCGCGTTGAGCGCGGCACCCAGCCCGCGCTCGACGTCCATCGAGCCGAACCTGTGGCTGCCGGTGCGCTTGCACCGCACCGCGTAGCGGCGCCCCTTCACCCGCTCGGCGAAAAGCTCACGGCCCGTCGCCACGATCTCGTCCAGGTCGGCATGGCAGTGCCCCTCGGCGGGCGAGAACGAACCCACCCCGAAGACCCTCGAGAGAGCGTCCCGCGCTCGCTCCGCCACCAGCTCGACCGGCTCGCCGTCCGGGTCGACGCGCACCATCAGGCGGCCGTACAGCGAGCGGACCTCCGCGCGTAGGCCCCAGCGCTTGACGGCGTCGCCGAGGTTGGTCTTCAGCCGCCTGCGAAAGGCGCTGCGGGTGGTGGGCGCCTTGATGGCGAGCTCGGGGGCGGGCCGCACCACGAAGAGCAGCCCTTCCGGCTCGCGTCCGGGCCGGCCTTCGCCGCGTGCGGGCGTGGCATCGGCCCGACCGGCCGGCGACCTGGCGGATGACGACCTGTCACCCCGGACCGACCCGGGAATCGTGTGCTCGTCCTTCACCTCGGTGCCACCTCCCTTCGCGCGGCTCGGGCATTCCCCGGGCGTTCCCATGATGCCATGACATTTGTCCGGTTGCGGGTGCCGGGCGTTGTATGTACAATCTGCCTTTGGCGCCCTGGCGCCTCCGGATGGGTGGGTGGACCCCCACCGAAACCATCCGGGCGCCTTGGCTCGGAAACCGACACGTGACCTGGCTCCTCCGACTCGATCGAACCTCCAGACTCGTCCTCCTCAGCGTACTCCTGGGAGTCGTAGGCGCTCTTGGCGCCCGCTTGTTCGAGTGGATGATCGAGTGGGTGTCGCACTACCTGATCGCCGGGCTGGCCCACAACCCGATCCTGTCGACCGGTACGGCAGCGACCCTGACCGGGCCTCCGACGCAGCACTACCTCAACTGGCTCATCCCTGTCTCCACCACCCTTGGCGGCTTGATCGTGGGGATCCTCGTGTACACCTTCGCGCCCGAGTCCGAGGGCCACGGCACGGATGCGGCGGTGAAGGCCTACCACCGGCTCGATGGCTTCGTGCGCGCCCGGGTGCCCATCCTCAAGACCATCGCGAGCGCGATCACCATCGGCTCCGGGGGTGCGGCCGGCCGTGAAGGCCCGACCGCACAGATCGCCGCCGGCTTCGGCTCGGTGACCGGTACGCTCCTCAGGCTTCCCGCCGAGGAGCGGCGGTACCTGGTGCTGGTGGGTATGGCGGCCGGCCTCTCGGCCGTGTTCAAGAGCCCGCTCGGGACCGCCATCTTCGCCGTCGAGATCCTCTACCGGGAGATGGCCTTCGAGGGGGGCGCGCTGGTCTACACCCTGATCGGCGCCGCCACCGCCTACGCCGTTACCGGCAGCTTCAGCGGCTGGACGCCGCTGTTCACGCTTCCGGCGCCGCTCGACTTCACCGGCGTCCGCGAGCTCATCTGGTTCGCCCTCCTCGGGTTGACCGCAGGACTCGTCGCCACGCTCATCCCCTGGGTCTTCTACCGTCTCCGCGACTGGTTCCGCGCGCTTCCGGTACCCAACCACGTCAAGCCGGCCATCGGCGGCCTGATGATGGGCCTGCTCGCCATGGCGCTGCCACAGCTGCTGGGCGGCGGCTACGGCTTCATGCAGCTCGCCATCGACGGCAAGCTGGCGCTGTGGCTGATGATCGTTCTGGCCTTCGGCAAGATCGTGGCGATGTCGTTCACGATCAGCTCGGGGGGCTCGGGCGGGGTGTTCGGCCCGACCCTGTTCGTGGGCAGCATGCTGGGCGGAGCGCTCGCCAGCTTCATGCACGTCCTCGTGCCCTCGGGTCCGAGCCCGGAGGCGCTCGCCGTCGTCGGCATGGCCGCCATCTTCGCCGGCGCCGCCCGCGTGCCGCTCGCGACCCTGATCATGGTGGCGGAGATGACCGGCGGTTATCGCCTGATCGTGCCCACGATGCTGGCCGTGGCGATCAGCTACGTCATCCAGGACACGCTCACGCGCCGCTCGAAGTACCCCACCCTGTACGAGTGGCAGGTCGCCCACCCCGGCGACAGCCCGGT
>CAZIBD010000033.1:0-33548 GCA_964536935.1 uncultured bacterium
CCAAGGGGCAGTACGAGGCGGCGCAGGCGCTCGGCCTGTCCGGTTGGCAGAGGACGCGCCTGACCATCCTGCCGCAGGCCCTGCGGGCCGTGATCCCGGCGATCGTGGGGCAGGCGATCGCGCTGTTCAAGGACACGTCGCTGGTGTTCATCGTGGGGTTGTTCGACTTCTTCAACGTCGGCAACATCGTGGCCAACCAGAGCGCCTCCTTGCTCGTCCCGGGAGGGGTGCGCCTGGAGCTGTCGCTGTTCCTCGCTGTGGTCTACTGGTTCTTCGCCTATCGTATGAGCGTCGCGTCCCGCCAGCTGGAGCGCCAACTCGGTGTCGGAGAGCGGTAGCCAGGTCTGGCGGCGCGCGACGGTCGCCGTGGAAGGAGAGACATGACGGAGGGAGCGGTACCAAGGGACCCGGTGCGGGCCGAGGCTCCCGAGGGGGGGCGCGGATCATCGAGGTGGAGGGCCTGAACAAGTGGTTCGGGGAGTTCCATGTGCTCAAGGACATCCATCTGTCGGTGAACCGGGGAGAGGTGGTGGTGATCATCGGTCCATCGGGCTCGGGCAAGTCGACCCTGATCCGTTGCATCAACCGCCTCGAGGAGCATCAGCAGGGACGGATCGTGGTGGACGGGATCGAGCTCACGGACGACGTTCGCAACATCGATCAGGTTCGCCGGGAGACGGGGATGGTGTTCCAGCAGTTCAACCTGTTCCCGCACCTGACGGTGTTGGAGAACGTGACGCTGGCACCGGTGCGGGTGAGGAGGTGGCGGAAGGCGCAGGCGGAGGAGCGCGCGATGTACTTCCTGGAGAAGGTGGGGATCCCGGAGCAGACGAGGAAGTACCCGGGGCAGCTTTCGGGGGGTCAGCAGCAGCGGGTAGCGATCGCGCGGGCGTTGACGATGGAGCCGAAGGTGATGCTGTTCGACGAACCGACCAGCGCGCTGGACCCGGAGGTGATCGGGGAGGTGTTGGAGGTGATGGTGACGCTGGCCAAGGAAGGGATGACGATGGCGGTGGTGACGCACGAGATGGGGTTCGCGCGCGAGGTGGCGGACCGGGTCATCTTCATGGATGCGGGGCAGATCGTGGAGGTAGGGACGCCCGAGCACTTCTTTCAGAATCCTCGTGAGGAACGCACGAAGGCGTTCCTCTCGAAGATCCTCTAGCGGGGGAATCTCACAGCCCGGAAGAGGCGCGCGCGCCTATGCTGACGCCATGGCGCGTACCGCTCCCAGCGAGGTTTTCGCATGACTGACGCCACGCAGGACCCGTCCGCCGGGCGGGGGATGCGCATCGCGGACCTGCTCCGCACCATGGTCGCCAAGGGCTCGTCGGACGTCCACCTGCAGGCGGGCGCTCCGCCGCACATGCGCATCGACGGCGAGTTGATCCCGTTCGAAGGTGTGCCCGCCCTCACCCCCGAGCAGACCGAGCAGATCGCGCTCGCCATGATGAGCGAGAGCCAGCGCGAGTTGTTCCGGCATCGCCACGAGGTCGATTTCGCCTTCACCATCCCCAACGTCGCGCGCTTCCGCTGCAACGTGCTGCGCCAGCGCGGCTCGATCGGGGTCGTGATGCGTGTCATCGGCGACGCCATCCCCAGCTTCGAGTCGCTGGGGCTCCCGACCTCGGTGGTCACCGAGTTCTCCAGCCAGCCGCGCGGGCTGGTGCTGGTCACGGGGCCGACCGGGTCCGGCAAGACGACGACGCTGGCGGCCATGATCGACTACATCAACCGGCGCTTCGCGCGCAACATCATCACCATCGAAGACCCCATCGAGATCCTGCACAAGAATCACAGGAGTCTCGTCATCCAGCGGGAGATCGGCCTCGATACCGCCGACTTCGTCGGCGCCCTCAAGTACGCCATGCGCCAGGACCCCGACGTCATCATGGTCGGCGAGATGCGCGACAAGGAGACCGTGGAGGCGGCCATCACCGCGGCCCAGACCGGCCACCTGGTGCTGAGCACGCTCCACACGCTCGACACGATCCGCACCGTCAACCGCATCATCGACTTCTTCCCGCCGCACGAGCGCGGGCAGATCCGCATCATGCTGGCCGAGTCGCTCCTCGGGATCCTCAGCCAGCGGCTGCTTCCGCGCGCCGACGGGGCGGGGCGCGCCCTCACCATCGAGGTGCTCGTCAACACGCCGCTCATCCGTGACTACATCAAGGACGAGGAGAAGACTCCGTTGATCAAGGAGGCTCTCATGCAGGACAACCTGCGCGGGATGCAGACCTTCGATCAGCATCTGGTCGAGCTCTACCTCGAGGGGAAGGTCACCCTGGAAGACGCCACCTTCATGGCGACGAGCCCGCACGAGCTGCGCCTGATGATCACGCAGCGCCAGGGCGGCATGGACCCACGCGAGGAAGCAGAGTTCGACAAGCTCCTGCAGAGCCATCGCGGCCCGCTGGGCTGAACGCAGCCGACCGCCCCGCCGCGGCCGTCTAGAAGCCGGGAACGTTGGGTGTGATGGGGAGGACGCGCGTCGCGCGGCCCGACAGGTCGTAGGCGTCCGCGTTCGTGACGAGGACCTCCACCAGGTCGCCGATCTTGACCGTCCCGTCGGTCTCCACGACGACGGTGCCGTCCACCTCGGGCGCGTCGGCAGGGCTACGGCCCACCACCGTTCCGGGCTCGTCGCCGTAGGCGTCGATCAGGACCGGAATCGACCGTCCCACCTTGGCGCGCTGGCGCTCCAGGCTGATGGAATGCTGCAGCTCCATCAGTCGGTGGAAGCGCTCGTCCTTGACCCCCTCCGGAACGGCGCCCGGGAGCTCGTTGGCGGCTGCGCCGTCGACGGTGCTGTAGCGGAAAGCGCCGACGCGGTCGAGCTGCGCTTCTTCGAGGAAGGCGAGCAGCAGCGCGAAGTCCTCCTCCGTCTCGCCGGGGAAGCCCACGATGAAGGTGGATCGAAGGGTCAGATCGGGACAGGCCTGCCGCCACGCGCGCAGCGTGCGAAGGTGGCTCTCGGGACCGCCCGGGCGGCGCATGGCCCGAAGCACGGAGGGACTGGCGTGCTGGAGCGGTACGTCGAGGTACGGCAACAGCAGGCCCTCCGCCATGAGCGGCAGCAGGTCGCGCACGTGGGGATGGGGGTAGACGTAGTGCAGGCGAACCCAGACCCCCAGCTTGCCGAGCTCCCGGGCGAGGTCGGGCAAGCGGGCGGGGATGGCGCGGCCGCCGACCTCGCTCGCGCGGTGGCGCAGGTCGGTGCCGTAGGCGGCGCTGTCCTGCGCGATCACCAGCAGCTCTCGAGTTCCGCCGGCCACCAGACGGGTGGCCTCGAAGATCACGTCGGCGGCGTCGCGCGAGCGCTGCTGGCCGCGGAGCTGCGGAATGATGCAGAAGCTGCAGCGGTGATCGCAGCCCTCGGCGATCTTGAGGTAGCTGTAGTGGCGCGGCGTCAGCTTGACCTGGGGAGCCGCCGAAGTGTGCGGGGGACGCCCCGAGCTCGACGGCAGGAGCCGGGTGAAGGGGTCGGTATCGGGCGGCAGCACCCCGTGGACCGCCTGCAAGACGCCGTCGACATCGGCCTGGCCCGTCACGGCCAGCACCGCCGGATGGCGCTCCAGGATCGTTTCCGGGCGCTCGCCCAGGCAGCCGGTGACGACGACCCTGCCGTTGGCCTGGAGGGCCTCGCCGATGACGGACAGCGATTCTTCGACGGCGGGCGTGATGAAACCGCAGGTGTTGACCACCACAAGATCCGCTTCCTGGTAGCCGGGCACCAGCTCGTAGCCTTCGGCCCGCAGCTCGGTGAGGATGCGCTCGCTGTCGACGAGCGCCTTGGCGCAGCCGAGACTCACGAACCCGACGCGGCCGCTCACGACCGCGCGCCCTTCGACAGGTCGTCGGCGTCGTGGCCGGCGCGTGCTGCGCGGCGTCGCAGGAGCGGCCGCAGGCGCCCTGCCAGGTAGAGGGAGCCGGCCGCGACGACCAGGCCGCCCGGCGGGCAGCGCCGGAGCGCCACGTCGAGCGCCCGGCCCGGCTCGGGTACGAAGCAGCGGCCGGCGAGGTCGACCGCGGGACGGTCCCCCTCGGCGGCCTCGGTGAGCACCACCTCCGCGGCTCCCGGCTCGAGCGCGGCCAGCATCGCGCCCGCCTGCTTACGCTCCAGGGCGCCGAACAGCAGGACGTAGCCGGGCGTCAACGACGCCGCGAGCGCCAGGGCCGCCCCGGGATCGTGGGCGCCGTCGAGCAGGACCTCGCGACCGTGCACCACGAAGCGCTCGCCACGCCCGGGCAGGGGGCGTGCCGCCACGGCCCGGCGCACCGCCTCCTCGGGCGCTCCCGACAACCGCAGGGCAGCCGCCGCGAGGCGGGCGTTGGCGGAACGGGTGGCCGAGGGCCGGGGACTCACGGGCGGCAGCTCGAACAGTGGATCGCCCGGGCGGTCGATGGTGAGCGGCGCGCCGACGCGGCGCGCCTCCGCCTCGACCACCTGCAGCGCCTCGCCGCGCGCGCCGGTGAGGGCCGGCACGCCGGGTCGGAAGGCGCCCGCCTTGTCGCGCGCGATGGCGGCGAGGTCCGGGCCGAGCGTCGCCAGGTGATCGAGACCGACGTTGGTCAGCACCACCACCTGGACCGGCTCGAGCGCGCGCGTAGCGTCGCGAGCGCCGCCCACCCCCGCCTCGACGACCGCCCACTCGACCCGGTCCCGCGCGAAAGCCGACAGGGCGAGCGCCAGCGTCCACTCGAAGAAGGCGGGCGACGGCTCGAGCTCGAGCCGGGAGACCCGCGCCACGAAGCGGCGCACCGTCTCGCGGGAGACCGGGCGCCCGTTCACGGCGATGCGCTCCCGGAAGTCCTCCACATGCGGCGACAGGAAGCGGCCGCTCGACCGGCCCCAGGCGCGCAAGCCTTCGTCGAGCATGGCCGTCACGGTCCCCTTGCCGTTCGTGCCGACGACGTGGACGAGACGAGGTGGCGCTTGCAGGCCCAACGCACCCGCGAGGCCGGCCATGCGCGCCGGGTCGCGGGGCGCCCCGTCGCGGCGACACGCGTAGAGCCACGCCAGGGCATCACGGTACGTGGGGCGCCGGGACGAGGCATAGCTGTCGGGGAGGCTAACCGTCACGTCGCTTGCCGCGCCTCGGCCGGCGCCGACGGGAGCGCCGGCGGCGCTTGCCGCTGCCACGGTGCCGCGACCCGCCTTCGCTCCCCGAACCCTCGAAGTCCTCCAGCTCGTTCTCCTCGTCGACCTTGACCAGGACGGCGTCGACGAAACCGTCGACGAGGCGCTGGGTGAACTTGAGCAGCAGGTGTGGCGGCTCGCGGTCTACGTAGACCACGCTGCCGCCCGGGTGCAGCAGGTAGGCGACGGCCTTCCGCGTTCCCATGGGGGTGTCGACCTCGACCTCCCCGACGCGCTGGATCGTGACGTCCTTGCCGAGCATGGGCACCACCGCATGGTCGGCATCGCCGAGCTCCCGAAGCTCCAGCAGCAGGGAGAGCGGGTCGCGGTAGGGCAGGAGGTAGGGCGCAGTCGCCTGTTCCCGTCCCTTGGAGGCCGTGACCAGGCCCTCGTTCGCATCGAAGCTGACGTCGAACGTCCGTTGACCGGAGCGCTCCTTGGTCTCCTCGCGGAATCGCTGGCTCCAGCGCTCGCGTCCGCCGCAGCGGCTGCGTTGCACGATGGTCGTCGTCCCCAGCAAACCCTGGAACTGCGCCCGCCCCTCGAGCAGGGTGACGCGGCCGCGGTGGAAGGTCTTGAGCTCGTGGCTGCCCACCGGCTTCCCCTTGTGGGTCAGGCGGTAGCTGCACACCTCGACGGGCATGCCCCCAACCTACCATGAGCCCCATTGGAAGCGTCTCTCACGGGATGCCGCCGCACCTGCGGGTAGCATGCGGTGGGGCGCCGGCGTGCGGGCGTTGCGGATGGAGGAGCGATGACGGAGCAGCAGAGCGGTCCGGGCTGGCAACGCCGGCCGTGGGGGACCCACCGCGGGCGTGAGGCGACGCTGTTCAGCTTGCTCGGCGCAGACGGCACCGTCGCTCGGATCAGCGACGATGGGGGCCGTCTCGTGGCGCTGGAGGTCCCCGCGACCGGCGCCGGAGGGAGCGTGGACGTGGTCCTCGGCCTCGGCGAGGCCGGGGGTCACCCGGGTGTGGAGCCCGTTCCCGAGCAGGCCTACCTCGGCGCCGTCATCGGCCGGGTCGCCAATCGCATCGAGGGGGCCCGCTTCGAGCTCGACGGCCGCACGGTGCATCTCGAGCCGAACGAGGGCGAGCACCTCCTGCACGGAGGCGCCGGCGGCTTCCACGCGCGCACGTGGGCGGCGCAGCCGCTGGCCGACGAAAGCGAGCCCGGCCTGGCCCTCAGCTACCTCTCCGAGTCCGGCGAGGAGGGCTTCCCGGGCCGGGTGTGGGCAGGGGCCGCGTACCGGCTCCGGCCGGGACCGGTGCTGCGGCTCGAGCTGTGGGCCGTCAGCGACGCGGTGACCCCGGTGAGCCTCACCCACCATCCGTACTTCAACCTCGCCGGCCACGCCTCGGGGGACGTGTTGAGCCACGAGTTGATGCTGCTCGCGGAGCGCTACACGCCCGTGACGGACGACCTGATCCCCACGGGGGAGGTCCGGTCGGTCGACGGGACCCCCTTCGACCTGCGCACTCCCCAGACGATCGGCGAGGCCATGGCCCCCCCCGTCGCGGCGCAGGGCTACGACATCAACGTCGTGGTGAAGGGTCGGCCGGGGACGTTGCGGCGGGCCGCCCGCCTGCGCGACCCGGCCTCCGACCGCACGCTCGAGGTATGGACGACGCAACCTGCGCTTCAGGTCTATACCGGGAACGGCCTCGACGGCGGCATCGTCGGCAAGGGGGGCGTGCGCTACCGGCGCCACGCGGGCATCGCCCTGGAGGCCCAGGCGTTTCCCAACGCCGTCAACCTTCCGCATGTCCCCCCGGTATGGCTGCAGCCGGGCCGGCGCTACTGCGAGGTCATCGAGTACCGCTTCAGCGTCTCGCGGCAGGCCGACCGGGGGTGAACGCGCGCCTTCCGCGGCGCCCGGCCGGCCGAGCGGTGGCAGCGTCGTCGTGCCCGCCCGTGCGGGCGCCCGACGCTTCGGGCCTGTAGCCGGTCGTCGCTCCGACCACCGTGCGCCGTGGCATGATCGCCGTGATGGTCGCAAGATCCGCCGGTGCGCAGCACCTGCACGACCTGGCCCGGCTCCGCCGTGTCCGCGACAGGATCGACCGCGAGTACGCGCGGCCGCTCGACGTCGAGGCGCTCGCCCGGGATGTGCACATGTCGGCCGGACACCTCAGCCGCCAGTTCCGGCTGGCCTTTGGCGAGTCGCCGTACAGCTACCTGATGACCCGCCGCATCGAGCGCGCGATGGCGCTCCTCCGGCGCGGAGGCTCCAGCGTCACCGATATCTGTTTCGAGGTCGGATGCTCATCGCTGGGCTCGTTCAGCACCCGCTTCCGCGAGCTGGTCGGGATGCCGCCCAGCACCTACCAGCGCTCGCAAGCGGGCGCAACCGCGGGGATGCCGCCGTGCGTGGCGAAGCAGGTGACGCGGCCCGTCAAGCGCCGACCGGTCGGGAATCGAGAAGCGCAGGCGCCCGAAGCGCCCCTAGAGTGACGGACATGGACTCCGGCCTGCACGCAGGCACGCGGCCACACCACCACCCGGACGCGTCCCTGGCCTTCCCTACGCGTTGCGCTATGGCTCGGGTTCCGCAGCGATGCCTAGAGTCTCGCCTGCCGGACGGCGAGGAGGCTCACGGGCGCGGAGCGGGCCTCCCCGGAGGAACCGATGCGGCGGCTGCCGAGACGGCGGTGAGCTGACATCGGATCATCGGGACCCCGCGTCGCCGACACCTACGATCGCATCCGCGTACACGGCGCGCGGGTCAACAACCTCAAGGAGCTCTCGCTCGAGATCCCCAAGCGGCGGCTCACCGTGTTCACGGGCGTCTCCGGTTCCGGCAAGAGCTCGCTGGTGTTCGACACCATCGCCGCGGAGTCGCAGCGGCTCATCAACGAGACCTACAGCGCCTTCGTTCAGGGTTTCATGCCCACGCTGTCTCGGCCCGACGTCGACGTGCTCGAGGGCCTGACGACCGCCATCATCGTCGATCAGCGGCGCCTCGGCGCCGACCCCCGCTCTACGGTGGGCACCGTGACCGATGCCAACGCCCTGCTGCGCATCCTCTTCAGCCGCCTCGGCGAGCCTCACATCGGATCGCCCAGCGCCTACGCCTTCAACGTCCCGTCGGTCCGGGGAAGCGGCGCGATCACGGTCGAGCGCGGCGAGGGCAAGCCCAGGACGGAGAAGCGGACGTTCCTTCGGGTGGGCGGCATGTGCCCGCGTTGCGAAGGTCGCGGCTCGGTCTCGGACATCGACCTTTCGCAGCTGTATGACGACGGCAAGTCGCTCGCCGAGGGTGCGCTCACCATCCCCGGCTACAAGGCGGGTGGATGGAACTACCGGCTGTACGCCAGCTCGGGGTTCGTCGATCCGGACAAGCCCATCGCCGAGTACAGCGAGAAGGAGCTGCACGATCTCCTGCACCACGAGCCCGTCAGGATGAAGATCGCGGGCATCAACATGACCTACGAGGGGCTGATCCCGCGGATCCAGCGGTCCATGCTCTCGAAGGACAGGGAAGGGATGCAGCCCCACGTGCGCGCGTTCGTCGAGCGGGCGGTGACCTTCAAGACGTGCCCGGAATGCGGCGGCACGCGCCTCAGCGAGGCGACCCGGGCGTCGAAGATCGACGGCATCAGCATCGCCGATGCCTGCTCGATGCAGACCAGCGACCTGGCTGCGTGGCTGCGTGGCCTCGATGCGCCGTCGGTGGCGCCGCTGCTGGCGGCGCTCCAGCACACCCTCGACGCGTTCGACGAGATCGGGCTCGGTTACCTCTCGCTCGAGCGCCCCTCGGGCACGCTGTCGGGTGGGGAGGCGCAGCGCGTCAAGATGATCCGTCACCTCGGGTCCTCGCTCACGGACGTCACCTACGTCTTCGACGAGCCCACCACCGGCCTGCACCCGCACGACATCGGGCGCATGAACGAGCTTCTTCGGCGCTTGCGCGACAAGGGCAACACGGTGCTCGTGGTGGAGCACGAGCCGGAGACGATCGGCATCGCCGACCACGTCGTCGATCTCGGGCCGGGCGCGGGGACGCGGGGCGGCGAGATCTGCTTCGAGGGCACGGTCGACGGCCTCCGGGCCTCGGACACGCTGACCGGCCGTCACCTCGGTGACCGCGCCGCCCTCAAGGAGACGGTGCGCGCGCGAAAGGGCGCCTTGGAGATCCGTGGCGCCACGACCAACAACCTGCAGGCCGTCGACGTCGACATCCCGCTCGGGGTCCTCGTCGTCGTGACCGGCGTCGCCGGATCCGGCAAGAGCTCGCTCGTGCACGGCTCGATCCCGCGGAGCGCGGGCGTGGTGGCCATCGATCAAGCCCAGGTCCACGGCTCCAGCCGGAGCAACCCCGCCACCTACACCGGGCTGCTCGACCCGGTGCGCAAGGCGTTCGCCAAGGCCAACGGCGTCAAGCCGGCATGGTTCAGCTTCAACTCCGAGGGCGCTTGCCCGGCCTGCAACGGCGCAGGGGTCATCACCACCGAGCTGGGCTTCATGGAGACCGTCGTCACCCCCTGCGAGGAGTGCGAGGGGAAGCGGTTCCAGCCTTCGGTGCTGGAGTATCGGCTCGCGGGACGGGACATCAGCGAGGTACTCGCCATGCCGGTGAGCGAGGCCGAGGCCTTCTTCGGGTCCGGGCCCGCGAAGAACCCTGCGGCCCACAAGATCCTCGCGCGGCTGGCGGACGTGGGCCTGGGTTATCTGACCATCGGCCAGCCGCTCACCACGCTCTCTGGCGGCGAGCGTCAGCGGCTTAAGCTGGCCAGCCACATGGCCGAGAAGGGCGGCATCTACGTCCTCGACGAGCCCACTAGCGGCCTCCACCTCGCCGACGTGGAGCAGTTGCTGGAGCTTCTCGACCGACTCGTCGCCGCCGGCACATCGGTGATCGTCGTCGAGCATCACCTGGCGGTCATGGCGCACGCCGACTGGCTGATCGACCTCGGTCCCGGCGCCGGCCACGATGGCGGCCGCATCGTGTTCGAGGGCACCCCCGCCGAGCTCGTCGCCTCCCGTTCCACCCTCACCGGCGACCACCTCGCCGCCTACGTGGGAGCCTGAGGCGGGGCTCGTCGTTGCAGGGCCGGAGACGGGCTCCGTCCCCCCGCCACCACCACGGCCCGGGAACGCTGTCAGAAACGAAGGTCTAGAACGGCAGGTCGCTTTCCTCGAGCCTCGACAGCTGCTGCGTGTTCTTGCCCTGCCGCAGGATGTTGATGAAGAGCTGCACCAGCGACGGATCGAGCTCGCGGCCGCTGCGCGCCTCGAGGGCCTTCTCCACCTCGCGCATCGGCATCGCCTGGCCGCGCTCGCTGGACAGCACGTCGAAGACGTCGGCCACCGCGACCACGCGTGCCAGCAGCGGAATCTGCTCCTTGCGGAGCCCGGCCGGGAAGCCCGAGCCGTCCCAGTTCTCGTGGTGGGCACGGATGCCCTCCGAGGCGTTCTTCAGGAGCGCTGCCGAGGCCACCAGGTTCGCGCCGCGTTGAGGGTGCTCCATGTCCTCGATCGACAGGTCGAGCCCCGCGCCGAGCTTCCCGATGTCGTGGAGCATCGCCGCGAAGTAGAGGTCGACGAGCTCCTGGTTCGCGAGCTCGAGGGTGCGGCCCAGGGCCTGGGCATAGGCGGTGACGCGCTCGGCGTGCCCGAGCTGAGCGAAGTCCTGGGCCTCCATCGCCTCCACGAAGGCCTTGGTGAACTCGACCAGGCTGAGCTTCGTTCGCTTGAGCTCGAACTCCTTGCTCTGGGCTTCGCCCAGGATGGAGCCCCAGTGGGCGGCGGTGTGCAGCTCGTCGTCGTCGAAGGCAGCACCGCCATGACGATGCAGCACGAGCGTGCCGTGGCGCAGGAACAGCCCTGCCACGGGGACGACGAGGCTGCTGGTGGCGTTGCGGATACCGAGCTCTCCGAAGGCGGCCCGGGTCTCCGGCATGTTCGGGGTGAACATCTCGGATACGAGATTGCCGATGATGCGCGGCCCCGGCTCCCGCCACGGCCCATGCTCCGGCGTGAGCGACAGCATCGACGGGCTGTAGCCGTGAACCGCCTCGAAGGCGTAGGCGCCGCGCTCGGTGCCGCGCACGCAGTAGCCCCGAACGTCGCCCGGAAGGGTCTTGGCGAGGACCCGGAGCGCCTCGGCGCTGCGCTCCTCGGCCCTGGGCAGCCGCAGCAACCGCTCGACGGCCACCAGGACGTCGGAGCCCCCATCCGTTTCCGTGTTGGAGAAGAGACGCTTGAACACATCATCCCCTCGGGCCGGGTCGTGCCCGACCGACTGTGCCCGGAGTGTACTCCCGTCCCCCCGGTCGCGCCTAAGGAAATCCTTACACCGACGACCTCCCTGACGATGGCTGCGGCGCAGCGTGCGTAAGCTCGGGGGAGGGAGGTGCCATGGACGACACCGACATCTTCGAGACCGCGCCCCGGACCCCCGGATCCCTGCGCGAGGTGGTGCTCCAGCCGGACGGCTTCCTCGCTACCTTCGACGGCGCCCGCTTGCTGGTGGAGGCCGTGAGCCCGGGCATCGTGCGGCTGCGTCTGGCCGAGGAGGCGTTTGCTCCATCGCGATCGTGGGACGTGCTCGAGGTCGGCTTGCCGGCCGCGGAGCCGAGCGTGACCGGCGCGGACGGCGGGACGGTCTTGGAGCTCGACGGCATGCGCGTGACGCTCGACGGGAAGACCGGAGGCTTCGTCGTCGGCGGGCAGGACGGCGCACCCTGGCTCGAGCAGGCGGGGCCGGCGCGGTGGGCACGCGCCCTCCTGGACCGGCTCGACCTCCCGCACGTCGACGGAGACGTCCTGCCCCCAGGACCCGACGGCGTTCTGGTGCGGCAGGCGTTGCGGCTCGATCCGGCCGACCGGCTGTGGGGCTTCGGTCAGCGGACCGCCGGGCTCGACCGGCGCAACCGGAGCCTCACCAACTGGACCTCCGACTCCTTCGGGATCGGCCACCACCGCGGCACCGACAACCTCTACCAGGCACACCCGCTGTTCCTGGCAGTGCAGCCGCGCCGCGCCTTCGGCGCCTTCCTCCATGTCAGCCACTTCAGCCGCTTCGATGCCGGCTACGCCGATCCGGACCTGCTGCGGATCGACGCGCTCGGCGGCGAGCTCGACCTGTTCCTGTTCGCTGGCCCCACGCCGGCCGCCGTGCTCGAGCAGCTCACCCGCCTGACGGGTCGGCCGCTGCTCCCGCCGCACTGGGCGCTCGGCTTCCACCAGTCCCGCTGGGGCTACACCGGCGCAAACGAGATCGTGGACATCATCGACGGATTCCGCCGTCGGCAGCTACCCCTCGACGCCGTGCACCTCGATATCGACTACATGCGTGGGTTCCGCTCCTTCACCTGGGACCCGGCGGCGTTCCCCGACCCGAAGGCGTTCACCGACGCCGTCCACGAGCGGGGCGCGCGCGTGGTGACGATCATCGATCCCGGCATCAAGGACGAGCCGGGCGCGGGCTACGCCGTGGCGGACGAGCTCCTCACGCGCGGCTTCGCGCTTCGCAACGACGACGGCTCGCCCTTCCGCGGCTACGTCTGGCCCGAGCGGTCGCTGTTCCCGGACTTCTCGCGCGCCGAGGTGCGCACCTGGTGGGGGGACCAGCACCGCGACAGCCTGGTCGCTGCCGGCATCGACGGTGTGTGGAACGACATGAACGAACCCACCGCCTTCGACCAGCCGTTCGCGACGGGGGCCGCACGCAACCGCCCCTTCCCGCTTGGGATCCGGCATGGTGGAGCCGGGGAGGAGGCGAGCCACCTCGAGGTGCGCAACCTCTACGCCACGTTGGAAGGGCGCGCTACCTACGAGGGACTGGTGCGGCACGCGCCCGAGGCGCGCCCCTGGGTGCTGACGCGCTCGGCCTACCCTGGCAGCCAGCGGTATTGCGCCACCTGGATGGGCGACAACAACAGCTGGTGGGAGCACCTCGCCATGAGCGTGCCACAGCTCCTCTCGATGGGCCTATCGGGCTCGCCGCACGTCGGCGTGGACATCGGTGGCTTCTTCGAGAACGGGCAAGGGGAGCTGTTCGCGCGCTGGATGGAGCTGGGCGCGTTCTACCCGTTCATGCGCGACCACACGGCGCAGGGGACGCGCGCGCAGGAGCCGTGGGCGTTCGGCGACGAGGTCGAGGGGGCGGCCCGGGCCGCGCTCGAGCTCCGTTACCGGCTGCTGCCCTACCTGGTGACGCTGGCGCACGAGGCCGCCGCCACGGGTGCCCCGCTCCTTCGCCCGTTGGGCTACGAGTTTCCCCACGAGGAGGGGACGCTCGACGTCGATGATGCCTTCCTGCTGGGCCGCTGGCTGCTCGTCGCTCCGGTGACGACGCCGCGGACCCGCTGGCGGCAGGTGGTGTTGCCGCCGGGGCGCTGGCTGGACTTCTGGACGGGCCGACCGCTGGCGGACGACGGCGCCGAGAGCGTGCGGCCTGCTATCGTCGCGGCTCCGCTCGGACGGCCGCCGCTGCTCTTGCGCCAGGGAGCGCTGGTGCCGCTGGGCAACGTCCGGCCGAGCACGGCGGAGCCGCTCTCGGAGCTCCGCATCGTGGCGACGCCCCCGGCCGGGACCAGCGCCTACGCGGTGGTCGAGGACGACGGCCGGTCGCGGGCCTGGGAGGGGGGCGCGGTGGCGCGGACGCCGCTGCGCTCGTCGATGCGCGACGGTGAGCTGACGCTCCGGGTCGGACCGCGCGACGGAGGGTTCGAGCCGGCGCGCCGGCGACTGGTCGTGGAGCTGCGGCTCGAGCACCGCCCAGAGCGGGTCGAGCTGGACGGCGCCGAGATCGACGCGCGCTGGGACCCGGAGCGCAGCGCCAGCGCCGTGGCCTGGGAGGACGACGGCAGGGAGCGCGTGGTCACCGTGCGAACGGCGGGCGGCGCGTAGCCTTGAGGGAGGGACGCTCGCGGCCACGTCCCCTGGAGCGTGATGATGCTGCGCCTGCTCGCGCTGGCTGGATGGTTCGTTCTGATCCTGGTTCCGGCGTGCCTGCCGATCCCGCGGGCGCACGTGCCTCTGGCGTTGCCCGCGCCCACCTACCGGATGGCGCCCGATGCCGTGCCCGCCGACTACCTGTCGATACCGGGCGCCGACGAGCCCCACACGCCGGCGGCCCTCGACCGGAGCTGCGTGCTGCGGCTCCGGGCGGCCGAGCCACCGAAGGCGGTCCTGGTGATGGTCCCGGGCCTGTTCGGCGGCGCCGGCAGCCTCGAGATCCTGGGTCGACAGCTCGTGGCCGCCACGCCGGGACTGGAGGTGTGGCTGGTCGACCGGCGCTCGAACGCGCTGGAGGACCACCGTGGCTTCGACGCCGCACGCGTTGCCAGGAATCCCGAGCTGGCGCTGCGCTACTACCTCGGAGAGCCCGGTTGGCCGCCGTCGTTCGCGCCGCCGACACCGGAGTCGATTCGGTTCATGGCGTACTGGGGCCTGCAGGTGCATCTCCGGGATCTCGATGCGATCGTCGACCGCGCGCACCGGGCGGCGCCGCGCGTGTACCTGGGAGGGCACTCGCTGGGGGCCAGCCTGGCCGCGCTCTACGTAGCGCATCTTCGTGAAGACGGCCGAGCGGGCGGTGACGAGATCGCCGGGCTCGTGCTCCTGGACGGCGCGCCAGGCCGCACCGGCGCCTTCGACCTGGCCGACGCCGTCGACGGGCGCAGGCTCGCCGGCTACACGATCGTTCCCTCGCTCGCGGAGCTGGAATCGGGACGTGCCGTCCCCTACCTCGGCCCCGGCATCGTGCCCCAGCGCATCGTGCGCTCGGCGGTCATCGCTACGTACGCGCGCTACCGTCCGGACGCGCTGGCACCCGTTGCGCTGACCGACCTCCGCATCACCGACTTCGCGCTGGCCGGGGTGGCGGCCGACGACACCTACGCGGAGCTGCCCAGCTTCGCGCCGGCGCTCGGTGAAGCCACCCATGCCGAGACCTCCGGCTACGTGCTTCCGTTCCTGCTGGAGGGCGTGCTCGGCGCCCGGAGCCGCAGCGTCGTGGGCGTCGCGCCGGGCGCGGACCGGATCCAGTGGTCCGAGGGCGATCCGCCGGAGGCGACCGACCTGGCGAGCTACGTCCGCAGCGTGACCGGCCCCGATACCGATCGCGCCGAGTGGTACTTCCCGGTGAGGCTCCTGATCGAGATGGCCAGGTTGCCCGTCGACCTCCACGACGCCCCCGGCTTCGTGCCGACGGCGTCGGTGCGGGTGCCGACCCTTGCGATCGGCGCGGGGCGCGGCATGATCCGCGACGTCGACGGGTTCTCCGCGTATGCCAATGCCCGGTTGGGCTCGTCGTTCACCCGCTACGTGGTACCGGCCGTGACGCACGTCGACCTGGTCACCGCGCGCGATGCGCCGGTGGTGCCCATCGTCCAGAGCTGGATGGGGCTCGCGGGCGCGGCGCCCTGAGCCCGCGCTCCGGGCTGCCCTCAGGCGACGTCCCGGAGGGCTTGCGCGAGCCGGTCGACGCCCTCGTCGATCTCCTTGGCGTCGACCGTCAGGTGGGGAGCGATGCGGACGACGTTGTTGTACAGGCCGCCCTTGCCGATGAGCAGGCCGCGCCGCCGCGCCGCTGCCAGCAGCGCGTCCGTCCGCATCGGGTCGGGTGCCTTGGAGCCGTCCGGGACTACGATCTCGAGCGCCTGCATGAGCCCCATCCCCCGCACGTCGCCGACGAAGGCGTAGGATGCCGTGGCGTCGTCGAGCCGCGTGCGCAGCCGCAACCCTTGACGGTGAGCGTTGTCGGGCAGGTCGTGTCGCTCGATGTACTCGAGGGTGGCCAGCGCAGCCGCCATCGAGACGGGGTTCCCCCCGAAGGTGGAGAAGGTGGTGCCGACCATGGCGTCGGCGACCTCGGGCGTAGCGACCGTGCAGCCGATCGGCGCCCCGTTCGCCATCCCCTTGGCGAAGGTCATGATGTCGGGCGTGACGCCCCAGTGCTCGATGCCGCACAGGTGCTGTCCGGTGCGCCCCCAGCCGGTCTGCACCTCGTCGATGATCAGGAGCCCTCCCGCCTCGCGCACCAGGGGCTCCACGCGGCGCAGGTAGTCGCGCGGGAGCACCACGAAGCCGCCCACCCCCTGGATCGGCTCGGCCATGAAGGCTGCGATACGCCCGTCCGTGACGGTGGCGAGCGTCTCCTCCAGGTCCAGCACGCAGAGATCGACGAGCTCCTGCTCGCTGAGGCCCAGCGGCGCACGGTACGCGTACGGGCTGCGGACGTGGCGGACGTCGCCGTCGAACGTTCCACCGAGGCGCCAGGAGCCATGCGCGGTGAGGCTCATCGCTTCCAGCGTCCGACCCGAGTAGGCGTGCCGGAGCGTGATGATGGTGCGGTTCCCGGTCGCCATGCGGGCGGCCGTCACGGCGGTCTCGTTCGCCTCGCTGCCGCTGGAGGTGAAGAAGCATTTCTGGAGCCGGCCTGGCGTGAGGGCGGCGACCTTCTCGGCCAGGCGCACCATGACCTCGTTGACGTACAGGGTGGAGGTGTGCTGGACGCGGCGGAGTTGTTCCGTCACGCGCGCGACGACCTCATCGTTGCCGTGGCCGACCGACACCGTCAGCACGCCGCCGAAGAAGTCCAGGTAGGCCCGCCCCTCGACGTCCCAGACCGTGTGGCCCTTGGCCCGGTCCACGATCAGGGCGTCGTCACCGTAGTAGGGGTGGACGGCAGGGAAGAGGTAGCGGTGATGGCGCTCGAGGACGGTCTCGGTCGAGCTCGGTTCCACCTTCACGGCGTTCCTCCGATCTCCAACGCGGACGGCCTCCGGAGCGCGCGTCGGCCGTCAGTCTAGCACCGGCGGCCGGAGGCGCCGAGCGCCGGCTCGGCGGGGAAAGGGCCCTCTTTGTCAGGTCGTGCGCCCGCCGGGCCGCCAACCCGTAGACTGGTACGCATGCTGGACTTGAGGTTCATTCGTGAGAACCCGGACGCGGTGCGCCGGGCGATCCGCGCCAAGCAGCTTCCCGACGCCCTCGAGAGCCTCGAGCAGCTCCTGCTGACGGACGAGGAGCATCGCCTTCTCAGGCATGACCTCGAACAGAGGCAGGCCGTGCGCAACGCCAACAGCAAACGCATCGGGGAGATGAAGAGGCGCGGTGAGGACGCCGAGGCGCTCATGCGCGAGATGAGTGAGGTCGCGGCCGAGGTCAAGCACCTCGAAGAGCGCGGGCGCAGCCTGGATGCGCGACTGCAGGAGCTCCTCCTGGAGATCCCCAACCTGCCGCACGAGAGCGTGCCCTACGGCGAGAGCGAGCACGACAACGTCGTGGTCAAGGAGTGGGGCACGCCGCCTACGTTCGCGTTCGAGCCCAGCCCGCACTGGGAGATCGCGGCACGGGCCGGGTGGGTCGACCTCGAAGCGGGCGTGAAGATCACCGGGGCCGGCTTCCCACTCTTCCGCGGCGCCGGCGCGCGGCTCGTTCGTGCCTTGGAACGCTTCTTCCTCGACCGGCTCGAGGACGCCGGCTACACCGAGCTGATCGTGCCGCTCATGGTCAACGCCGACTCCGCCACCGCCACCGGGCAGCTCCCGGACAAGGAGGGGCAGATGTACCAGGTCGCGGATGGCTACTACCTCATCCCGACCTCGGAGGTGGCGGTCACCAATCTGCACCGGGACGAGATTCTCGACTCGGAGGCGTTGCCGCTGAAGTACGCCTCGTTCTCGGCGTGCTTCCGGCGCGAGGCCGGCAGCTACGGCAAGGACGTACGCGGGTTGAACCGGGTGCACCAGTTCGACAAGGTCGAGATGGTCCAGTTCACGCTGCCGGAGCGCAGCTACGAGGTGCTCGAGGAGATGACGCGTACCGCAGAGGCGATGCTCGAGACACTGGAGCTTCCCTACCGGCGGCTGCTCATGTGCAGCGGGGACATGGGGTTCACCCAGGCGAAGAAGTACGACCTGGAGGTGTGGAGCCCGGGCCAGGGACGCTGGCTGGAGGTGTCCAGCATCAGCAACATCGAGGCGTTCCAGGCGGCGCGCCTCAAGACCCGGGCGCGGCCCGGAGGCGTGGGCGGCAAGGGGCGCCCGGGGCCGGTGCACACCCTCAACGGCAGCGCGCTGGCGTTTCCGCGCACGGTGGCCGCCATCCTGGAGGTCTACCAGACCGAGGACGGCAACGTGCGGGTGCCGGAGGCGCTGCGCCCCTACCTGGGGCGCGACCTGCTGGGTTGAGCCGGAAGCTCGGCTAGTCCTCGTCGACCGTGCGGGGGACCCGAAGGAAGCCGTCCTGGCTAGCATTGCCGAGCTCCAGGACCCGCGTGCGATCGAGCGACGGCGCCACGGCGTCCTCGCGCCAGGTGCGCGTGGGGATCACCGGACGGGCCAGCTCCGGCACGCCATCGGTGTCGACGCTGGCGAGCTGGTCGAAGTACGCCAGTACCTCGGCGACATCGTGTGCGAGCGCCTCGACCTCCTCGGGCTCGAGCTCGAGGCGCGCCAGCCGCTGCAGGTGCTCCATATCGACGTCGTGGGCGCTCACGCTTGCGATGCTAGCACGGGTCGGGACGCGGGCGCCGAGCCCCTCAGGTGAAGAGGCGCCCCACGTAGTAGAACGCCACCACCAGGACGAGCGAGGGCAGGAGCGCGGCGGTGCGCAGGCGCTTGATGTCGAGCAGCCCGAGGCCCAGCGCCACGATCAGCAGCCCGCCCACCCCGTTGACCAGGAGCACACGCGGATCGTGGGCCGGATCCGGGATGAGGGAGGCGAACAGGCCCGCGGCCAGCGAGAGACCTCCCTGGTAGACCGCGATCACCAGCACCGAGAAGATGACGCCGAACCCGAAGGTGGTCGCCAGGGCCAGGGAGGAGAAGCCGTCGAGCGTGGCCTTGAGCAGCAGGAAGCTGGTCTCCCCGCTGAGACCGTTCTGGATGCTGCCGATGAGCGTCAACGGACCGACGCAGAACAGGAGAGTGGCCGCCACGAAGCCCTCCGTGAAGCGCCCCTGGCCGCGGAAGCGGCGCTTGAGGGCGGCCCCGACGGCCTCCAGCCCCTCTTCGAGCCGCCACCATTCTCCCAGCGCGCCCCCGACGGCGAGCGCCATCAAGCCGAGGATGATGCCTGGCGGGCGCTGGACGCGGCCGAGATCGAAGGCGTTGTCGATACCGATGTAGAGCGTGACCAGACCGATGGCCTGCATGACCACGGTGATGATGCGGTCGGGCAGCCGACCGCGCAGGGCCAGGCCCAGGGAGGAGCCGAGGATCACCGTGCCGATGTTGACCAGGGTCCCCGACGTCTCTTGCAGCACGGTCATGTTGGGGGGGATGCTACCACGTGGCGGCGCCTGGCCCGGAGCCGAGCCGCCGAGGTCGGGCCGCCACCCGGAGGGTGCGAACGGTGCCGCTCCGAGACGGCGAGCTTCAAGCCGGCGCTCGCAGGGGCGCGCGAAGCAACGCCGTGTGGCGGGCGCCGCGAGGATCGAGCTCGCTCTGGAACAGGATCACCTCCGCCACCAGCCAGGGCACGGCCGCGGGATCGAACGCCTGGAGGGCCGTGGGCACGGCGTCGCGCGGCGTCCGTCCGAGCCCCGAGAGGCGGGCCAGCGTGAGGTGGGGCACGAAGCGCTTGCGATCGGCGTGGGGCGCATGCGCGCCGAGTGCGCCGGCGAGGTCGCGCTGCAGGTTGGAGAGCGCCTGGGCCGGGTCGTCGAGCCCGAGCCACAGCACGCTGGGTCGGAGCGCCGCCGGGAACGCACCGAGCCCGGTCGTCGCGCACGCGAAGGGTCGGGTCGTGGCTGCGACGCCCAGGACGGCACGCTTCAGGGGCGGCAGATCGACCTCCTCGACCTGCCCCAGGAACACCAGCGTCAGGTGGACGGTCGCAGGGTCAGCGAAGCGTGCGCGCAAGGCCGGGAGTGCCGTCCTCAGATGCTCGCCGGCGCGGCGCGCCTCGGCGCGGACGGCGTCGGGGGGCGTCAGGGCCAGGAACAGGCGCAGGCTCACGGCGCCCGCCGCGCGCTCGGACCCGGCGAGCCCGGCGGGATGCGCCCGACGGCATGGAGGTAGGTGACGACGCCATCGGCCAGGGCACGCGCCGCGAGCGCGGGGCGCTCGAGGTAGGCACGGTCCCGGGCGCTCGTGAGGTAGCCCATCTCGACGATGAGGCCGGGCGTGCTACGCGCGAGCGCGTGCCGGAAGCGCCGGGCGTTGAAGGCGTAGTACTTCAGCATGTCGAGCGATACGTTGCGGTCGTCGTCGCCGAGCGGACTCTCTTCGAGGACGGCGCGATCGATGTCGAGCTTGAGCAGCGGATCCCGTCCGTTGCGCAGGGGGAGGAAGTGGGCGCTCTTGTACCCTTCGCGTCCCGGGTTCGCATTGGCGTCGGCGTGAACGGCGAGGAAAAGGTCGGCACGGTAGTGGATGGGCACGGTGGCGTCGAACACGTCGACGCGGAAGCCGTCGCGGCGGAGCCGCGCGGCGAGGGCGCGGACGATGGCGTGGTTGACCTGGACCTCCTCGAGTCCGTCGGCCTGCGCCCCGGTCGAGGTGCGCAGCGTGGCCAGCTCGGCGGGCATGGCCGCGGCGTCGAGGTGACCCACCTGGAGCCCGATGCGGGGCGGTCCGCGCAGGCCGTTCACGGCGTCCCGCAGGCTCGTGACGAGCGGACCCGCCGTACCCGTCCCCCGCGGGACGGCAACCGACCAGTCGAGCCCGACCAGCGCCAGCAGCGCCGTGGCGAACGCGGCGACGAGCCACCGCCGCCTGCGGCGCCGGCCCGTGGCCGGCTCGCGTTGCGGACGCGGCGTCGGCCCGCCCGGAGGCAAGAGGATGTCCGATGCCGGGTCCACCCCCACCGCCTTCGAGCGGCGCGGCGCGCCGAGGAGGGGCCCCTCCTGGATGGGATCACGTCCCAGCACGCTACCCAACGTACACGAGGCATACGGGGCACGGGCTGTGAACGGCCCCACGCCGCGGCGCGTCCCGGCTAGGGGCGCTCCCCGGTCAGCCAGAACATCACGTGTTCGTCGACGTTCTCGAGGTGGTCGCCGAGCCGCTCGAGGTAGCGCGCGACCGACAGGAGCTGCGTGGCCCGACCGATGGTGGCCGGGTCCTCGATCATGTAGGTGAGAAGCTCGCGCTGGATCTGCTCGTAGAGCTCGTCGATCTCGCGATCCATGGCGTGGGCCCGGCGCGCGGCGTCGACGTCGGCCTCCGCCACGGCCTTCATGGTGGTGTCGATCATGCCTCCGAGCACCTCGAGAATGCGTTGCATGTCGAGGTACTTCTTGAGCGGCGGGTGTTCGGCCAGCGTGACAGCAGCGCGGGCCACGTGCTCGGCATAGTCGCCCGCACGCTCGATGTCGGCCAGCGACTGGTAGGCGGCGCCTAGGAAACGGAGGTCGCGCGCGGCCGGTTGGCGCCTGGCGATCACCGTGAGGATGCGGAGCTCGAGCGTGGACTGCATCGCATCGATGCGCTCGTCGTTCTCGACACAGCGCTCCGCGGCCCGCAGGTCGGTCTCGATCAGGGCGCTGCGGGCCAGGTCGCACCCTTCACGCACCTGGCTGAGCATGCGCACGAGCGACGCGTTGATGTCCTGAAGATCCTGGTCGAGCTGCGTCATGGTGGACGGGCGCATCATACCGTACAGCGTCGCAGGCCCCGGTCAGGGTTCCGTCAGGCGCGCGCCACGAGTCGCGGCGCCATGACGCTCGCATGACCGCGCTCCGTATCATGGAGGCATGGACCGGCGACGCCGAGGTCGGGCGCGACCGTGAGGGGCGCGACCGTGCTGCTGATCGAGGACGACGAGGGCGTACGCGAGCTCGTTGCGTACCACCTGTCGCAGGCGGGATTCCACGTCATCGAGGCCCGTGACGGGGAGAGCGGTTGGGCGCTTCTGGACGGTATCGACGTGGTGGTCCTGGACTGGATGCTGCCCGGCGAGTCGGGCCTCGAGTGGCTGGGGCGGCTGCGCTCGACACGTGGCCACGAGCTGCCCGTGCTGATGCTGACCGCGCGGGCACGCGAGGTGGATCGCGTGGAAGGGCTCGAGGGAGGAGCGGACGACTACCTTGTCAAGCCCTTCAGCGCCGCCGAGCTGGCCGCGCGTGTGCGCGCGCTTCTCAGGCGGGCACCGCCCAGCCGGCGCCTGGAGGTCGGCGAGCTCGTCGTCGACGGCGACCGCGCGCGGGTGACGCTCGGCGACGTAGAGCTGGAGCTCACCCGCCGCGAGTACGAGCTGCTCGCCTTCCTGGCGGCGCACCCGGGGCGCGTGTTCGGTCGGACGGAGCTCCTCGACCGCGTGTGGGGGGAGGACTTCGTAGGCTCGGAACGCACCGTCGATCAGCACGTCGCGCAGCTCCGTGCGCGGCTCGGAGCGAGCTGGATCGAGACGGTCCGAGGGCGCGGGTACCGGCTTGCGGAGTTCGTACGGGCGTCGGCGGGGCGGTCCGGTCCGTGACCGGAGCGGCCGCCGACACCGCGGCGGCGCCGCTGCTCGATGCCCTCGAGGAGGGTGTCGTCCTCACGGACGGGGAGCGCGTGTCGTTCGTGAACCGGGCGGCGGCACGGCTCCTGGAGGTGGATGCGCGGCGGGCGGCGGGCATTCCCCTCATCTGGGTGTTGCGCGACCACCGGCTCGAGCAGGCCGTCGCCGAGGGGCGCACGGTCGAGCTGGAGACGCGCGGGCGCTGGCTGCAGGCGGTACCGGTCGACGGAGCGCTGCTGCTCAGGGACCTCACCGACCTCAGGCGTGCCAGGGAGGACGCACGTGAGCTGTTGGCGGTGCTGTCGCACGAGCTGCGCACGCCCGTCGCCGCCATCCGTGCCGCGTTGGAAGCGCTTGCCGGCGAGCCGCCCGACACGCTTCGGCAACGCTTCCTGGCACGGGCTACCCAGGAGGCGGAGCGCCTGGTGCGGCTACTGGAGGACCTCACCGTCGAGGTCCGCCCACCACGTGAGCGGAGCCTCGTGCTCGGCGAGGTCGCGCAGCGCGCGGCGGCCGTGGTCCAACCTGTGCTCAAGAGCCAGGCCGTGCGGCTGGACACGGCGCTCCCTGCGTTGGAGCTGTGGGCCGACGAGGACAAGCTCCTGCAGCTGTTGATCAACCTCCTGGAGAACGCCGCCGTCCACGGACCCAGCGGGGCGACGGTGACGCTCGCCGCCTGGGCGGACGGACCCATGGCCAGGATCGAGGTGTGGGACGAAGGGGAGCCCCTCGACCCGGCACGGGTGGAGGAGCTGTTCGAGCCGCACTCGCGGGGCCGGAGCGCCAAGGCGAAGGGCACCGGGCTGGGGCTCTACATCGTGCGGTCGATCGCCCGCGGCTGGGGCGGCGAAGCGTGGGGAGGGCCGCGCCATGAAGCCGTCGGGGACGGTGCTCCGCCTGAGCGCAGCGCGCCCGGGAACGCCTTCGGCTTCAGCGTGCCGTGCACGCGCCTGCGTGGCTGAGCCGTCCTGTGTGACCGGTTCGAAGGCGCGGGGGACGGTACCCCGCTGTGCTCAGCCGGGCTCGGAGCTGTCGTCATCGAGGAAGCGAGGTAGCGGCTCCAGCTCGCGGCGCTGGCGCCCGCGCGCCAGGACGCGGGGCAGGTCGGGATAGGTCAGCTTCATGGGGTCTCGTGCGGGCCGGACGCCGGACGTCTCGGGGGTGGTCGGCTCCTCGGGCGCCTCGGGCGGCGCGATGCGGCTGTGCGGGAACGCGCGTCGGTAGGCGGCAGGCGGTACCAGGGCCAGCAGGAAGGCGGTCGCAGCCAAGCCCAGCAGGGCGGGACGCTGCTGTGCCCACAGCGCGGCCGGCGTCACCGCGCCGGTATGGGACTCGAGCAGGGCGAGCCCGCCCGTTCCCCAGGCGAGAGCGTAGGCGAGGAGCAGATCGAACGGACCGGCCCAGCGGCTGCTGCGCGGCGAAGGGTAGATGGCAAGCCAGCCGAGCACGGCCAGCTCGAGCGCGAACACCGCCTGGTGCCAACCGGGAAGCCAGCCGTTGGCCTGCAAACCCACCACGAGTGCGGCCGTGACGATGCCTACGCCCGGGCCGTAGGCGAGCGTGACCAGGGCCAGTGGAATGCGCTCGAGCCCTGAGGCGAGCCGGGTCCACTGCGAAGCGCCGAACGCCTGGGTCAGGTCGCCCGCCAGCACCGCGATCAGGAAGGCCACCACCACGGCGCCGACCACCCTCAGGAGGATGCGCGGACGAGCCAGGACCACGACGTCCCGGCGCACCACAGCGGTGCCGAGCGACACCAGGGCGAGCAACCCGGCGGCGAGCAATGAGTACGCGAAGACGGGATCGTGCCGGACGGCGTCCAGCAGCCGCTGCAGGGCGGTCATGGTGACAATCTACCACGCCCCTGCCTGGCAGGAACGTCGTCAGGGACGGTCAAGGGAGGGGTCCTCGAGGTCCTGGAGCGTCGGCCCGAAAGGTCCGTCGTCGACGTGCCCGGTCCGGGCCATGGCTTGGATGCGTCGGAACGCTCGTCGGTGTTCGGCGTCGCGGGCGAGTCTACCCCCGGCAGCGCCCCAGGCCCACAGCGCGGCACGATGCGCCGCTCGCGCCGGTCGCGGAAGGTAACGCCGCGTCAGCTGGTACCCCCCGCGCACGCCCTCGACCAGGAAGTCGGCCGACGCGGGGGTCGAGCTTCCCCCCAGGTGGAGCACCGGCACGTCGACAAGCCTGCAGTCGAAGCCGGCCGAGCGGACGCGGAAGCAGAACTCCATGTCCTCGTTGTAAAAGCGCAGGCTGGGATCGAATCCGCCGCAGCGCTGCACCGCCTCGCGCCGGACGACCTGCAGGCAACCGGTGAGCCATGGGACGCGCACGCTGCCTCCCGGTCGGAGCCCCAGGCGAAGGTAGTGGGGATGGTAGAGGGGGCCGTGATCCTGGCGGCGGCCCGACGGCGTGCGCGCAAGGGGGGCGACCACGCCGGTCGTGGGGTGCTGCTCGAGCACGGCCACGAGGCGCGCGAAGGTAGTGCGCTCGACGTAGACGTCGGCGTTCATGTGGGCCACGAGCCGGGTGTGGGTGCGGTGCAGGCCGAGGTTGACCGCGTGGGCGTACGAGTGATTGGGCGCCTGCACCACCTCGAGGTCGGGGTAGCGTTCGACCAGGCGCGCTAGCGCCGCCGCATCCGGATCGGTGTCGACCAGCACGATGGCAGCGCCCGGCGCTCCCTCCGCGAGCCGCTCGAGGCAGACCTCGAGGATCTCGGGAGTCCGGTGGTGCACGACCACGATGCTGAGGTCCTCCATCACGCTGGACACTATGGCACGACCGCCCGTGAACGCGCCGAGTGACAAAGATCTCATCGCCGCTCCCGTACACTGGGAGCGATGGATGCTACCCAAGAACCTATCTCGCCTGAGCGTCGCTACCGGGTCGGCGTGGCGCTCGGCGGGGGCAGCGCGCGCGGCTATGCTCACATCGGCGCGCTGGCGAGCCTGGAACGCCACGGTTTCGCCCCCGACATCGTGGTCGGCACGAGCTTCGGCGCGGTCATCGGTGCGCTGTACGCCTCCGGACGCAGCCCCGCGAACCTGCGCGAGGAGGCCGCCGCGATGCGGCGGCGCGACGTCTTCCCGCACATCGCGGACTTCGGGCTCCACAAGGGGGCGCTCTTCGACGGAAGGCGCCTCGAGGCCTACTTCGACGCCATGGTGGAAGGCCGCTCCTTCGAGGACCTGCGGCGTCCCCTCGTGGTCGTGGCGACCGATGTCGACACCGGTGAGCGCGTGCTGTTGCAGCACGGTCCGCTCGCGCCGGCGTTGCGCGCGAGCGCCTCCATCCCCGGGGTGTTTGCGCCCGTCGTCCTCGACGGCCGGCGCCTGATGGACGGTGGCATCGGCTCGCCGGTCCCGCTCGACACCTTGCGGGGCTTCGACGTGGACCTCTCGATCGGCATCGGCGCCGGCATGGAGGCGGAGGATTCCCGCGCCATCCGGGCGGCTCGTCGCTTCTTGCTGACCGATATGGGACAGCGGCTGCACCGCTCGCTGGGGCAGGGAAGCGGCCGCAGCGTGGCTGCCCGCCTGGGGCGCGCGCTGGCGTACGCCGCCGATGGCTGGCTGACCGAGGTCAGCGACGGTCCGGCGCTCCACGTGCACACGCGCCCGCCCATCCACTGGCTCAACTTCCACCGCGCCGAGGCCGCGATCCGGGCCGGCGACGACGCGCTGGACCGGTTCATGCCGCAGATCCAGCAGGCCATGGCGAGCGCCGTTCCGTTGTAGGCGGCACGCGTTCGCCGATCAGAGGATCTTCTTGCCCAGCAGGCTCGCCGCCATCTCCACCATGATGGCGGCGCTTCGATTCTGGCTGTCGAGGATGGGGTTCACCTCCACCAGGTCGAGGCTCGTGGTGCGGCCGGAGTCGGCCAGCAGCTCCATGAGCAGGTGGGCCTCGCGGTAGCTGAGGCCGCCCGGGACGGGCGTGCCCACGCCGGGTGCCAGGTCCGGGTCGAGCGCGTCGGCGTCGAAGGAGATGTGCAGCCGATCGACGTGCGCCAGCCGTTCGATCGCCTCGGCGGCCACCCTGGCTATGCCGCGCTGGTCGATCTCCTTCATGGTATAGGCGGTGATGCCCCGGTCGCGGATGTAGACGCGCTCTCCCTCGTCGATGCTCCTGAGGCCCACGAACACCAGGTCCTCGGGTCGCAGCGCGGCTCCGCCGCCCCACACGCCCGTCAGTCGCGGATCGCCACGACCGAGCAGGTGCGCCAGCGGCATGCCGTGGATGTTCCCGGACGGGCTGGTGTCGGGGGTGTTGAGGTCCGCGTGGGCATCGATCCACAGCACGCCCGTCCGCCTGCCGGCCGCCGCGCCCGGGATCGTGCCCATGCTGACGGAGTGGTCGCCGCCGAGCGAGATGACGAAGGCGTCGTCCCCGTCGAGGGTACGGAGCCGCTCGTAGGTGGCGGTGCAGGTCGATGCGATGGCGTCGACGTAGTGCAGGGTGTTGGGATTGGGGACGGCCTCGGGGACGGGAACCTCGACGTTGCCGAGGTCCACGACACGGTGTCCGAGTTCGGTCAGGCTCCGCGCCAGGCGCGCCAGCCGGAGGGCGCTGGGGCCCATGTCGACGCCGCGGCGGCCCGCGCCGAGGTCCATCGGGATGCCGAGTATACGGATGCTAGCCACGCCGGAAGATACCACGATGTGCGTCCAGGACGCAATCAGTGCAAGTGTATGCGACTCTGCATAGGGAACTTGCAGTGTCGCTTGCAGGTGCCGTGCTTCAGTCCTGGGCGGGGCGGTGCCAGTAGCGGCCCTCGCGCTCGAGCAGCGCGTAGGCCGCGTCCGGCCCCATGCTGCCGGCCTCGTAGAAGAGCGGGGTGGGCTGGGCCTCGCGGATGTGGTCGAGCAGCGGCGTGATCACCTGCCACTGCGCCTCGACCTCGTCCGCCCGCATGAAGAGCGTGGCATCGCCCAGCATCACGTCCAGCAGGAGCGTCTCGTACGCGTCCGGATTGGGCCGGTCGAAGCTCCGACCGTAGAGAAAGTCGAGGCTGATCCGATCCAGTTCGATCCCCTGACCGGGCCGCTTGCCGTTGAACCGGAGCACGATCCCCTCGTCCGGCACCAGCCGCAGGACGAGGCGGTCGGCCTTGAGGGCGGCGGGCAGGTCGAACGGGACGTGCGGCGGGGTCTTGAACTGCAGCACGATCTCCGTGGCCTTCATCTCCAGGCGCTTGCCGGAACGGAGGTAGAACGGCACGCCGGACCAGCGCCAGTTCCGGAGCTCCATCTCGAGGGCGGCGAAGGTGGCCTGCTTCGAGCGGGGGTCGACCCCCTCCTCCTCGCGGTAGCCCATCATGCCGTTGCCGGACACGTACTGGCCCAGCACGGCGGCCCCCGGGCGCACGCAGCGCAGAGCGTCGAACACCTTGACCTTCTCGTCGCGCACGCTGTGCGCGTCGTAACGGGCGGGCGGCTCCATGGCGACGAGGGCCACGAGCTGCAGCAGATGGTTCTGGAAGACGTCGCGCAGCACGCCGGCCGACTGGTAGAACCCGCCCCGCCCCTCCACCCCCATGGGCTCGACCATGGTGATCTGCACGTGGTCGACGTAGCGGTTGCTCCACACCGGCTCGAAGATGCTGTTCGCGAAGCGCAGCACCGCGAGGTTCTGCGCCGTCTCCTTGGCGAGGTAGTGGTCGATGCGGTAGACCTGGTCCTCACGGAAGCGGTCCAGCACGTGGCGGTTGAGCGCACGAGCGCTCTCCAGGTCGTCGCCGAAGGGCTTCTCGATGACGAGGCGCGCCCAGCCGCGACCCTCCTGGTGCAATCCCACCTCCTCGAGGCAACGGACGATGGCCTCGTAGGTCTCGGGCGGCGTGGCGGTGTAGAACACCCGGTTGCCCACGCCCCAGTCCTCCAGGCAGCGGGCCAGCCGCCTGAAGCCATCGACGTCGTCGTACCCGCCCTGAACGTAGCGGATGCGCTCTTCCAGGGAATTCCACGCCCCATCGTCGAGCCCCTGGGCGTGCTGGGCCAGGGCCTCGTGAAGGCGCTCGCGAAGGGCGTCGTCCCCGAGCGGGCTCCGGCCGTACCCGACGATGAGCGTGCCCTCGTCGAGCGCCCCCTGGCGGTGGAGCTGGAACAGGGCGGGCAGCAGCTTGCGGGCCGCCAGGTCGCCGGTGATACCGAAGATGACGAACGCCCCTGCAGGCGCCCGCCGCATGTCAGGCCTCCTTGACCGGATGCCCACCGAACTGGTTGCGCAGCGCGGCGACCACCTTGGCGCTGAAGCTGTCGTCCTGCCGGCTGCGGAAGCGAGCGTAGAGAGCGGCGCTGATCGCAGGCAGCGGAACTGCCTGGTCGACACCGTAGTCGACGGTCCAGCGCCCCATGCCGTTGTCATCGACGTAGCCGCGGATCGCGTCCAGGCTGGCGTCGTCGGAGAGCGCGCCGACGAGGAGCTCCAGGAGCCAGGAGCGCACCACGGCGCCGTGCGTCCAGAGCTCGGCGATCTTCTCGAGATCGAGATCGGCGTGCGGGTAGGCGGCCAGCGCCTCGAAGCCCTCGCCGTAGGCTTGCAGCAGGCCGTACTCGATGCCGTTGTGGATCATCTTGACGAAGTGTCCGGCGCCGACCGGTCCCACGTGGGCGTAGCCGTCCTCGGGCGCCAGCGTCTTCAGGGCAGGCTCGACGGTCTCGAAGGCGCCGTCCTCGCCGCCCACCATCAGGTTGTACCCTTCCGCGAGCCCCCAGACGCCGCCCGAAACGCCGGCGTCGAGCATGCGCACGCCGCGTCGCTCGGCCTCCTCGCCGCGGCGGATCGAATCGGTGAAGTGCGAGTTGGCACCGTCCACCACCACGTCTCCCTGCCCGAGGTGGTCGAGGGCCTCGCGGAAGACCGACTCGGTCGCCTCGCCCGACGGGACCATCAGCCACACCACGCGGGGCGTCGGGAGCGCGGCGATCAGCTCCGATACCGAGGCCGCTCCGGTGGCTCCTTCCTCGACCAGCTCCGCAACGTGTCCTTCGTCGATATCGGTGACGACCAGGGCGTGTCCGTCCTTCATCAGGCGCCGGGTCATGTTGGCGCCCATGCGACCGAGCCCTACGATTCCCAGGTGCATGCTGGCCTCCCTTGCAGGCGCCCTTCGGCGCCGCCCTCGATGCTAGCAGGGCGATCCGCGCGCGCCTGTCGGGTGGAGGGCGCGCCGGCGAGAGGGCCAGGGCGTTGCCGGCCGGCAGGGAAGACCTTCGGCCGTCCCCCCTCGAACGTGTCTGCGACGCATGCTAGACTGTCGCGGCCGCTGCATCGGAGCGAGGCGGGTGCCCTGCGAGGCAGGTGGCGCCGTCCGAGGAGGACCGGTGGGCGGCGCGAGGAGGAGCAGCCGAACGATCGGCTCGCCCGGGAGGACGGACGTGAACATCCAGGAGGCGATGACGCTACTTCGGCGCGGCGCCGACAGCATCGTGCCCGGGGACGCGCTGGAAGCGAAGCTGCGCCTAGCGGAGGCCGAGGGGCGCCAGCTGCGCGTGAAGCTCGGCGTCGATCCCTCCAGCAGCGACCTGCACCTGGGGCACGCCGTGGTGCTCCGGAAGCTGCGTCAGTTCCAGGATCTCGGGCACCGGGTCGTGCTGATCATCGGGGACTTCACCGCGACCATCGGAGACCCTTCGGGGCGTAGCAAGACCCGGCCCGTGCTGTCCCTGGAGGAGACGCGCCGTAACGGCGAAACGTACGTAGCCCAGGCAACCCGCATCCTGGACGACGCCGACGAGCGCCTGGAGATCCGGCACAACTCGGAGTGGCTTGCGCCGCTCGGCTTCGGTGACGTCGTACGCCTGGCCTCGACCTACACGGTCGCGCGCATGCTGGAGCGCGACGACTTCACCAAGCGTTTCCAGCAAGGCACCCCGATCAGCGTGCACGAGCTGCTCTACCCGTTGGCGCAGGCCTACGACTCGGTGGCGATCCGCGCGGATGTCGAGCTCGGCGGCACCGACCAGCTGTTCAACTTGCTCGTCGGCCGCGACGTTCAGCGGGCCCACGGCCAGGAGCCGCAGGTCGCGCTCACCACGCCGCTGCTCGAAGGGCTCGACGGCGTGGAGAAGATGTCGAAGTCGCTGGGAAACTACATCGGTATCGCCGAGCCGGCCGAGGTGATGTTCAAGAAGGCCATGCAGGTTCCCGACGCCCTGCTGGGTCGCTACGTGGAGCTGTGCACGCTGCTCGACCTGGAGGCGCTGGAAGCGCTGGCGGCCCGCGACCCGGTCGGGGCTCATCGACGCCTGGCGCGTGAGCTGGTCCGCGTCTACCACGGCGAGGAGCGCATCGAGGCAGCCGAGCGAAGGTACGACGAGGTGGCCCGTGGGCGGATCCCGGACAGCATGGCCGAGGTGGAGATCCCGGCGTCGGAGTTCCGCGAGGGCCGCGTCGGGGTGTTGCGGCTGGCGACCTTCGCCGGGCTGACGGCCTCCAACGGCGAGGCTCGGCGCCTCATCCAGAACCGCGGCCTGCGTCTGGACGGCGAGCCGATCGAGGACCCCCAGCTCTGGCTCGAGCTCGACGCCCCCGTCGTGCTGCAGCGCGGCCGCGACCGCTTCGTGCGCGTGCGCCGCGGCGACTGACGGAGCCCACGCTCCCGGCTCAGATCGCCAGCACGCCCGCCAGCTCGACGAGTTCCCAGTCGATGTCCTTGTGGAGCTCCCAGACGTCCTTGAGCGGCACATGGACGATGCCGCGCTTGTCCACCCCCACCATCACTCCGTGCCGGCTCTCGACGAGGCTGCGCACGGAGTGGAAGCCGAGGCGTGAGGCGAGCACGCGGTCGCGGGTCGAGGGCGAGCCGCCGCGCTGGGTGTGACCGAGGATGACGGTGCGCACCTCGTAGCCGCAGCGCTCCCGCACGCGCATCTGCAGGTTCATGGCGCCGCCTTCGTAGGCGCCTTCGGCCACGATGACGATGCTCGAGCTCTTGCCGCGCTGCTGGGCGGCCACGATCATGTCGGCGACCTCGTCGGCTTCGATCCGGACCTCGGGCAGCAGGATCGCCTCGGCGCCGCCCGCCACGCCCACGTGGAGCGCGATGTGGCCGGAGTGGCGCCCCATCACCTCGACCAGGAAGAGCCGGTCGTGGCTGGCCGCCGTGTCCCTCAGCCGGTCGACGGCGTCCAGCGCGATGTTGATGGCGGTGTTGAAGCCGATCGACACGTCGGTGCCGTAGATGTCGTTGTCGATGGTGGCCGGGATGCCCACGACCGGGAAGCCGTGCTCTTCGAAGAGGCGGTAGGCGCCCCGGAAGCTGCCGTCCCCTCCGATGACGACCAGCCCGTCGATGCCGTGATTCCTCAGGTTGGCGGCCGCGACGGCGCGCCCCTCGGGCTCCATGAACGCCTTCGAGCGCGCGGTCCGGAGGATGGTGCCGCCGCGCTGGATGATGTTGGCGACGCTGCGCGCCCCGACCTCGACGATATCGTTCTCGATCAGGCCCTGGTAGCCGCGGTACACGGCCGAGATCCTGAGTCCCTCGTACACAGCGGTGCGGACGACGGCGCGGATCGCCGCGTTCATGCCGGGAGCGTCGCCCCCGCTGGTGAGAATGGCCACGTGCTTCATCGGCCGCCCAGTATAGCCCCCGGGCCGCTCGGTCCCGGCGGGGCGTCCGTCCCGTTGCCCGTCGCGACGGCAGGCGGCCCGAGGCCGGTGAGGGCCGCTTCTCCCGGCGGGGTCGGTGTCCCCGCGTTGTCGTGATGATTGTCACGTGGGACGAATGTCCGGTGGCTCGCGGTCGGCGGAGTGTGTCATAGTCGAAGCCAAATGAATATCGTCGCGCTCAAGGAAACAGCTGCAGGAGAACGGCGCGTGGGGCTCACCCCCCAGGTCGTCGACAAGCTCGTGCGGCTCGGTATGTCGGTGACGCTGGAACCCGGCATCGGCGACACGCTGTACCTCGCGGATGCGGCCTACGAGAAGGTCGGGGCCACGTTCGAGCCGGATCGTGCCGCGTTGCTGCAACACGCCGACGTGCTGGTCGCCGTCAACAAACCCCCGTCCGACACCATCGATGGCCTGCGGGAGGGGGCAGTCAGCGTCAGCTTCCTCGACCCGTTCCGGAGCCCGGAGACGGTGCGGGCGCTGGCCGAAGCGAAGGTCAGCGCCTTCTGCATGGAGCTGATCCCTCGGTCCACCTACGCGCAGAAGATGGACGCGCTGTCCAGCCAGGCCAGCCTGGCGGGCTACGCCGCGGTCATCATCGGGGCGGAACGCATCGACAAGTCGCTGCCGATGATGAGCACCCCGGCGGGCACCATCCCGCCGGCACGCGTGTTCGTGGTCGGTGCCGGGGTGGCGGGTCTGCAGGCCATCGCCACGGCCAAACGCCTGGGCGCCCGCGTCGAGGCGTACGACACGCGGCCCGTGGTCAAGGAGCAGGTCCAGTCGCTGGGCGCGCGCTTCGTCGAGATCGACGTGGGCGAGACCGGCCAGACCGAGCAGGGCTACGCCAAGGAGCTCACCGAGGAACAGCTCGACATGCAGCGCAAGCAGATGGCCAAGATCTGCGCCGGCGCCGACATCATCGTCACCACCGCCCAGGTGTTCGGGCGGGCCGCGCCCAAGATCATCTCGGCCGAGATGGTCGCGGGGATGCGTCCCGGCTCGGTCATCGTCGACCTGGCGGCGTCGACCGGTGGGAACGTCGAGGGCACCAAGGCCGATGAAGAGGTGCGCAGCGACAACGGTGTGCTCATCGTGGGCCTGGAGAACTTCCCGGCCGAGGTGGCGCGCGACGCCAGCCAGATGTATGCCAGCAACGTGTACTTCCTGCTCGAGCACGCCTTCGACAAGGAGGCGGGCACGCTCAAGCTCGACACCGAGGACGACGTCGTAGGGGCCGCCCTGCTCACGCACCAAGGACAGGTTCGGGACGAGCGCGTCCGTCCGGTCGTGGAGGGGTCCAAATGACGATGCTCCTTCTGTTGTTCATCTTCGTGATGGCGATCTTCCTGGGCCTCGAGCTCATCGGCAAGGTGCCGTCGCAGCT
>CAZIBD010000034.1:0-31937 GCA_964536935.1 uncultured bacterium
AGCGCCCCCTCACCGCCACTCTCCACCGCCCCGGCTCCCCTAGGAGCCGGGGCGGTTTCATGGGGAGCCGGACGCCGACCCGCTGGCGGAAGGCCACGCCCTGGGCGAGACCCGCTTTCCTCGCGCACGCGCGCGCTCCCAGCGGCGGCAGCCCGCACGTGGTCCGGGGCGACGCCTTCCCGACCAGAGACTCCTATACTTGGAGATGGCATGTTGACCTTTACCGATATCGCCCGCAAGCGCGTTGCGCACTTCCTCGAGCTGCAGAAGGACCAGGAGGTGAGCGCGCTGCGCATCGCCGGCGACCGGTCGTCGCAGCGGTTGTGGCTGGTCAAGCCCACCGATCGCGAGGAGACCGACGTCGTGTTCCGGGTCGACGACTTCGACGTGTACCTCGACCCGCTCTCGTCGGAGCGGCTGTCGGGCGCGACCGTCGACTTCGTCGAAGGGGTCATGCAGAGCGGCTTCCGGGTGTTCTTCCCCAGCCCCGCCTGGAGCGATCCTCTGGCGCAGCGCGTACAGGACGTGATCGACACCGTCATCAACCCCGGTGTCGCCGCCCACAGCGGCAACGTCACCCTCGCGGGCGTCGAGGGGACGGTCGCGACGATCACCTTCGGCGGTGGGTGTCAGGGCTGCGGCGCGGCCGACCTCACCCTCAAGGGCGGGGTCGAGCGCATCCTCAAGCAGCACGTTCCCGAGATCACCGCGGTCCGGGACAGCACCGACCACGCCGCCGGCGTGAGCCCGTTCTACGTGTCGACCGACGGTGCCAAGGAGTCGCCGCTGTCCTGAGTCTTCGCTTGCGGCAGGGGGTCGCCGGCCTAGGTGGCCGCCAGAAGCGAGCTGATGGCGCCGCGCAGGTCGGTCCCCGTCAGGGGCTTGTTGAGGAACAGATCGGCGCCCGCCGCCTCGGCGCGCTCGCGGGTCTGGTCGTCGCTGAGCGCGGTCATGATGATCACCGGGATGCCCTTCAGGCGGGTCAGCCGCCGGGCCCGGCTGCACACGTCGAGCCCGGTCATGAACGGCATGTTCACGTCGAGGATCATCATGTCGGGGGTGTGCGACTGGAGGTACGTGAGGGCGTCGTGCCCGTTCTCGACGCTGACGACATCGAACTTGTACGCGCCCAGAACGAGCTCCAGCAAGCGAAGATGACCGGGATCGTCGTCCGCCACCAATACAGTACGGCCTGACACACCCATGCTCGACGATAGGCTCGGGACTCTTACAGGAATCTGACAACGGCCTCCTGGACGGCGTTGGAGGCGCGTACACGGCCCCTCGCGCGGTCGCCCGCAGGATGGCCGTGCGGCGCTCCGGGCGGCGCCCGTGCCGGCGGTATACTCGCCGCATCCGGCTTCCGGGCCGACCAGGACGGAGCGTATGGAGTCGAATCGAAGCCAGGTGCCAGGCGGGCACGCCATCACGACGAAGGAAGTGCGCTTCGCGGTGGACGTGGCTGCCGGGCGGCGCCCCGCCTCCCTGGTCCTGCGTGACGCCCGCCTCCTCAACGTCTTCGACGGCCGCATCCGCCGCGTGTCCGTGGCGTTGGCCGGCCGCCTCATCGCCACCGTCGGCCCGGCCGACGACGAGCCGTCCGCCGAAGTGGTCGTCGACCTCCACGGCGCCTACCTGGCCCCGGGTCTGATCGACGGCCACGTCCACATCGAGTCGTCGCTGGTCACGCCGGGCGCCTACGCCGAGGGTGTGGTGCCGCGTGGCGTGACCGGGGTGGTGTGCGATCCCCACGAGATCGCCAATGTGGCCGGGGTAGCGGGTGTGGAGTGGCTCCTCGACCGCTCCCGCGGCCTCCCGTTGGACGTCTGGGTGACGGTTCCCAGCTCGGTTCCCTCGACCCCGCTGGAGACCGCGGGCGCCGCCCTGGGGCTGGCCGAGATCGCGGCGCTGCTCGAGCACCCCGAGGTCGTCGGCGTGGCGGAGATGATGAGCTTCCCCGCCGTCGTCGCCGGCGACGACGCCGAGCTCGGCAAGGTGGCGCTCGCCGAGGCTGCCCGCAAGACGGCCGAAGGGCACGCCCCTGCGCTCAGCGGGCGCGCGCTGCAGGCCTACCTCGCCAGCGGCATCGGCTCGGACCACGAGAGCACGACGCTGGAGGAGGGACGCGAGAAGCTTGCGGCCGGGGTGTTCCTGATGGTGCGCGAAGGCTCGGTGACGCGCGACCTCGACGCGCTGCTGCCGCTCGTCCGACCCGAGCATGCCGACCGCGTGGGGTTCGTGACCGACGATCGCTTGCCGCACGACCTCCTCGACGAGGGCGGTGTCGACTGCCTGGTGCGCCGGGCCGTGCAGGCCGGGGCCGACCCCGTCTACGCCGTACGCTGTGCCAGCTACAACGTGGCGCGTCACTACGGCCTGGCGCGCCGTGGGGCGGTGGCGCCCGGCTTCGTGGCCGACCTGATCGTTCTCGACGACCTGCCGTCGTTCCGCGCGCGCGCCGTCTACAAGGCGGGGCGCCGCGTCGCGGTGGACGGCCGCCTCGAGCCGGCAGAGACCGGGGCGCGCAGCGCCGCTACCGCCGACCCGGCGGAGCGCGCCGGCGCCGCAGGAACGGATCGGAGCCCGCTCCCGGCCGGCGACGCCGTGGACCCGGGCCGCTACGCCGCCGCCGTCACCGACACCGTGCACCTGCCTCCCCTCGGCGCGACCGCCCTGCGCCTGGAGGGCACCGCCCGTCCGGTACGGGTGATCCAGGCGATCCCGAACCAGATCCTCACCCGCTCGCTCGACCTCCCCCCGACGATCCGGGATGGCGCGGTCGTGGCCGACCCGAGTCGCGACCTGCTCAAGCTCGCGTGCGTGGAGCGCCACGGGCGCACGGGAGGGGTGGCGGTCGGGCTGGTGACGGGGTTCGGATTGCAGGAGGGGGCGTTGGCCTCGACCGTGGGTCACGACCACCACAACCTGCTTGCCGTCGGCGCCGACGACGGCGACATGATCCTCGCGGCCCGGCGCCTCGAGGAGCTCGGAGGCGGATTCGTGGCCGTCCAAAACGGGCGCGTGCTGGCCGAGCTCGCGTTGGAGATCGCGGGCCTGGTGACCGACGCGCCGCTGACCGAGGTGCGGGCCCGCATGCGTGCGCTCGACGAGGCGGCTGCCCGACTGGGCGTCACGCTGCCCTCGCCGTTCATGGCCCTCTCCTTCCTCGGGCTCCCGGTCATCCCCGAGCTCCGACTGACCGACCTGGGCCTGGTGGATGTGGTGGCCGGCCGTCTGGTGCCGTTCGCCGCCGGAGACTGAGATGTCGGGGCCCACGCTGCTGCGGGGCACGCTCATGCACGTGCCGGGCAACCCCTTTCGCGGGGAGGGCGCACTCGAAGCATTCGAGGACGGCGCCCTGGCCCTCGACGGCAGCGAGGTGGTCGCCGTCGGCGACTACGCGGCGCTTCGGCGGCGGTTTCCGCAGGCTCCGGTGGACGACCGGCGCGGGGCGGTGATCCTGCCGGGCCTGGTCGACGCACACGTGCACTTCCCGCAGGTTCCGGTGCTCGGGGCGGTCGGGATGCAGCTGTTGACCTGGTTGGAGCGGCGTGCGCTCCCCGAGGAGGCGCGCTACCTCGACGAGGGCTACGCCGCGGCCCGGGCCGACACCTTCCTGCGTCTACTGGCCGCCAGCGGCACCACCACGGCCCTGGTGTTCGGGGCGCATTTCGCGTCCGCGATGGAGATCTTCTTCCAAGCGGCCGAGCGCTCCGGGCTGCGCATCGCGGCCGGCCTGAACGTGGCCGACCGCAACCTCCGGCCGGAGCTCCACACGTCGCCGGAGCGGGCGCTGGCCGAGGGGCTGGAGCTGACGCGGCGCTGGCACGGTCGCGGCCGCCTGCGCTATGCGGTCACGCCGCGCTTCGCCCTGTCGGCGGGGGAGGGCCTGTTGGAGGCCTGCGGCGAGCTGCTGCGGGCCGTTCCGGGCGCGCTCTTCACCACGCACCTGAACGAGAACGCGGAGGAGGTTCGGGCGGTCGCGGAGTTGTTCCCATGGGCGGCCGACTACCTCGCCACCTACGAGCGCTTCGGGCTGGTGACCGACCGGTCGTTGTTCGCCCACGACGTCCACCCCCGCGCTTCCGAGCTGGAGCGGCTGGCGACCGCGGACGCCACAGTGGTGCACTGCCCTACCAGCAACGTCTCGCTCGGCAGCGGGCTGTTCCCCCTGCGGCGGCATCTGGCTGCCGGCGTGCGCGTTGCGCTCGGCTCCGACGTCGGAGCCGGCACCGGCTTCGGGGTGCTGAAGGAGGCGCTGGCCGCCCACCAGGTGCAGATGCTTCGAGACGACGGGGAGAGGCTCGATCCCGCCAGGCTGCTCTACCTGGCGACCGGCGCCGGCGCCAGGGCGCTGGGGCTGGGTGGCGTGGTGGGCGACTTCGGCCCGGGTCGTCAGGCGGACCTGCTGGTGCTGCGGCCGCCGGCCGGGTCCACCCTGGAGGCGCTGCTGGCAGGCGCCGAGGGCGCCGAATCGGCGCTTGCCGCCGTCCTCACGCTCGCCGGCGAGGAGAGCGTGGAGGAGGTGCGTGTCGGCGGCACGCCGGTGCACGGCGGAGTTCCGAGCGAGCGCGGCGGTCTTGACGCGGGCGGCGCCGGGGCGGTGCCGCCGTGAGCGGCGCTCAGTCCAGCTCGATCTCCAGCCCCTTGAGCAAGGCAACGGCTTCCGGCAGCGAGAGGCGCGCTCCCTTCACCTGGGTGGTGCGGACGTCGATGGCGTAGTTGCGCGCCTTGCGTAGATCGATGCCGCGAAGGTCGGCGCCGTCGAAGTTGCTGCCCGCGAAGTCGGAGCCTCGGCACACGGCGTCGATCAGAACGGCGTTGCGGAAGTCGCACTCGTGGGCGACGCAGTGGGCGATGCGGCGCCCCTCCAGGGCGCAGCCCTGGAATACGGCGAAGTCGAGGGTGCAATCGCGGAAGTCGACCTCCAGCGGGTCGTGGAGTGTGGCGGTGGCACGCGCCCAGTTCACGCCGGTCAGGTTGCAGGCGTCGAAGCTGACGTCGCGGAAGGCGCTGCCGCTGACGTCGACCAGGCTCAGGTCGCATGCGACGAAGGCGCACGCCAGGAAGCGGCAGTCTTGGAGGGTGATCTCGCGGAGATGGCAGGCGTCGAACGTGCAGCCGACGAAGGTGCACCCCTCGATCGCGGCGGTCTGGTTGAGCTGCTGGAACGCCGTGTCGCGATAGTGGCGGCCGCTCTCGATGGGCGCTGGGCTCACACGCGCTCCGCCGGGGGCCACGGCCCCCGCAGCCCGTCCTTGTAGAGCAGGTACGAGGCGTCTTGCTGCCCGAGCGCCGCGAACCACTGCGGGCAGTACGGGCCAAGCCAGGCCGCGTCTCCCTCGCGCACCGGGTACCAGGCGTCCTCCAGGCGCAGGATCCCGGTCCCGGCCAGCAGGAACAGGCCGTGCTCGGGCTCGTGGGTCTCCACCAGGGGCAGGGCGGCGCCGGGTCGAGCCGTGACGATCGAGATGGCGACGTCGAAGGCGGGGTCGTCGGGCAGCAGTGGGCTGAGCCGGACGCCGGGCGCGCCGGGGGCCTCGTGCTCCGGGGCGTCGGCTGCGGTAGCCACCACGACGGGCGGGGTTCCGGCGGCGCGCCGGAGCGCGTGCTGGTAGCGCCGTTCGAAGGCCACCACGCGCGTGGGCGCCAGGGCGCGCAACTCGTGCGGCAGATCGGCGGGCAGGAAGGCGTAGCCACCGCGCTCGAGGCCCTGCCGGGTGCCTTCCGCCAGCACCTCCAGCGCACCCGAGAGCACGTACACGAAGCGCTCCAGCCCCTGGGCGGGCGCGTCGACGCGGGCGCCCTCGTGCAGCTCGGCCAGCAGCTGGGCGAAGGCGGGCGCAGGTCCGGCGGAGAGCCGAGGCGAGACCAGCACGATGACCGAGGTGTCGTGCCAGCCTGGCACGACGGAGGGCATGTGGCCGTCCGGAGCGATCAGCGCGTGCCGGCCGCCGATGTGGGTACGGGTCGTCCCGAAGAGGGTCACGCTCGGTCTCCCGGTGGGCGGCCGGCCGGGGGGCGCGGCCGCGGGGCCAATCTAGCATCCCGCTCGGGCGGATCCGGCCGCGGACGCCGCGACGCCCCCGGGCGACGGCGCAGCGCGGGGACGTGGTGGAGGTGCCACCCGGAGCGCCCGGTTCTCCGCGTCAGCGGCCGCATGGGTCTCCGCCGGCGTCGCCCGGCCGGTTCACGTTGTGGAACACGGAGGGGCCGCACGCCGCCTCTATTGCGGTGCGCGGCACCGCGACCGCGGGCAACTCGCGCAGGAGCCCCTGCAGGTCGCGCAGGCCGCGGTCGAGCCGGGCGCTCACGTGGGGCAGCGCGGAGCGGGGGTAAAGAGCGGCGAGGGGCTCGAGCCGGTCCTCGGGCCCGCACACCACTACCACGCGCTCGGGCTGGGCGCGGGCGCACAGCAGCCGCCAGTACGCCGGCGTCAGACAGGGGAGGTCGCAGGCGGCGAGCGCTACCCAGGGCTCGGAGGCCGCCACCAGGGCGGCTTCGAGGCCGGCGAGGGGGCCCAGGCCGGGCCGCAGGTCGGCGACCTGGCGCGCCCCCTCGACCGGGTAGCGACGGCCGACCAGCAGGCGCTCGCGGGCCGGAGCGAGGCTGGCCAGCGCACGCTCGAGCAGCGTCCGTCCCGCCACCACGTGCAGCGCCTTGTCGGCACCGAAGCGCGACGAGCGTCCGCCGCACAGCACCGCTCCCGTGATCGTCTCCAGGCTGGGGACCGCGGGACCATCGCGCGCCGCGTCGAGGGAAGAGCCTCCCATGCGAGCGCCATTCTAGGACGGCTCGGTCGGCTCGCGCCTGCAGGTGCGACGTAGACTGGCGCATGCCCAGGACGCCGGCCGTGCGCAAGGGGGTGGCGCTGCTGCTCTGGCTGGCGATGCTGGCAGCGTTCCTGGCAGCCGCGAGCCGTCATGCCGGCGGCGTGCTGGGCATGCTCGAAGCGGCCCTGCGGACCATCCGGCGATCCCCGGACGGGCTGGCGCTGCTCGCCGGCATCTACCTGGTGCGGCCCTTGCTCCTGCTGCCGGTCACGGTCCTCACGGCGTTCTGCGGGTACCTCTTCGGTCCGTTGTGGGGCGTGGCCATCGCCCATACGGCGGCCCTGGCCTCTGCCACGGCCGGCTACCTCGCGGTCCGTTGGTGGCGCGGCAGTCGGCCACTGGCCGCCGACCCGGCCTGGACGGAGCGATTGCGGCGCCGCACCTTCGAGACGGTGCTGGTGAGCCGCTTGAGCTTCGTGCCGGGCGACCTGGTGAACGGCGTGGCAGGTGGGCTGGCGCTGCCGTTCGTGCCGTTCGCGCTCGCTACGGCGCTGGGCGGCCTGCCGGGAACGTTGGTCGGGGTGCTCGCCGGTGCGGCCATGCACGGGGAAGGCTTCCGTGCGGCCGCCGTGCACGTGCGCCCCGGGTTCATCGGGGCGTCGCTGGCGCTGGCGGTGCTCAGCCTGGCGCTGGCCGTCACGCTGCGCCGGCGAGGGAGAGGTGGCGCCTGAGGCGTCGGTCCGAACGGACCTCCAGCGGATCGGGGCGGCGTCAGAGGCCGAAGCGCTCGTCGGCCAGGTCGGAGAGGTGCCGCCCGATGGCCAGCGAGGCGGTGGCGGCCGGGGAGGGCGCGTTGAGCACGTGGATCGCTCGCTCGCTCTCGCGGATCACGAAGTCGTCGAGGAGCTTGCCATCCCGTCCGAGCGCCTGAGCGCGCACGCCGGCTCCGCCGCGGCGCACGTCCTTCACGTCGATGTCCGGCAGGAGGCGCTGGATGGCGTGCACGAAAGCGACCTTGGAGAAGGAGCGGTAGTACTCGTAGAGACCGACCCCGATGAAGCGGCCGGCCATGCGCCACAGGCCCGGGTAGCTCAGGCTCTCGGCGGTGTCGCGCAGACTCACGTCGAGGACGCTGTAGCCCTCGCGGTCGAAGGCGAGCACGGCGTTCGGTCCCGCCTCGACCTCACCGGCCACCGTCCGCGTCAGGTGCACGCCTAGGAAGGGCAGGGTGGGATCGGGTACGGGGTAGATGAGCCCGCGCACCAGCTCGCGCCGCTCCGGCGCGAGCACCATGTACTCCCCGCGGAACGGGATGATGCGCACATCGAGGTCCACGCCCGCCAGGCGCGCGATGCGATCGGCGTAGAGCCCGCCGCAGGTGATGAGATGGCCTGCGTCGACCTGGCCGGCGAGGGTAGCGAGCTGCACGCCGTCGGCGTTCGCGCGGATGCCCTGGACCCGAGCGCCGGTCAGCACGCGGCCGCCCCTGGCCTCGAAGGCTTCGCGCATCGCCCGCGTGACGGCGCCGTAGTCGGTGATGGCCGTGGAGGGGGAGTGGATGGCGCGCAGGCCGGTGGCGTGCGGCTCGATCTCGCGGAGCTCCTCGTCGTCCAGCATGCGAAGGCCCGGCACGCCGTTGTCGGTGCCGCGGGTCATGAGGTCGTCGAGCCGGGGGAGCTCCTCGCGGCGCGTGGCGACGATCACCTTGCCCACCGGATCGTAGGGGATGCCGTGACGCTCGCAGAATGCGCGGAGCAGGCCGACGCCCTCGACGCAGAGGCGGGCCTTCAGGGAGCCGGGTCGGTAGTAGATGCCGGAGTGCACCACGCCGGAGTTGTGCCCGGTCTGATGGCGGCCGACCTGCGGCTCCTTCTCGAGGACGGTGAGCTGGAGCTCCGGGTGCCGATCCTGCAGGGAGAGGGCGGTGGCAAGACCCACGATGCCTCCGCCCAGGACGGCGATGTCGGGACGTGTGGGATCCACGGTCGCCTACACCGCTCGTCGGAAGGGGTAGATCTCGATCTTCTGCCAGACGCGTTCGCGGCTGTAGATGTCGTTGTCGATCAGGTGGCGTGCCGCCGCTTCGTCCTCGGCCTCGATCAACAGGATCGAGCCGATCATGCCGCCGTCATCGTCGAGGATGGCACCCCCGAGCTGCACCGTGCCGGACTCCACCGACGGCTTGATGGCCTCGAGGTGCTCGGGCCGCACGCGCCGGCGGCGCTCGGGGGCTTCGGGGTCGGTGCCGTCGTGGGCCACAACGAAGTAGAGCATGGAACCTCCCGGAACGTGTTCTGGGGCTACTCTACCGCGGGCGCGTCGGCTGGGGAGGCGTCGGAGCGGCGTCCGCGAACCACCGGTCCGGCCGCTCACGGCCTCCAAACTTGATATAACCGCACTCACATCTGTTGACAATGGACCGTGACCTGGCTATACTCGCTAGCAGTGAGGTTTGCGTCGACTATACTCAGGTTTTGTGACGTAGCGTGTAGGTTGTCCTGAGTGCATTCCCGAGGCAAGAGGAGTTCCAACCATGGCAAAGGCAGTAGGCATCGACCTCGGCACCACCAACAGCGTCATCGCCATCATGGAGAGCGGTGAGCCGACGGTCCTGGTGAACAGCGAGGGCAACCGCACCACCCCGTCGGTGGTGGCCTTCAAGGACGAGAACCGCCTGGTCGGGCAGGTCGCCAAGCGGCAGGCCGTGCTCAACCCCAAGGGCACCCTGTTCGAGGTCAAGCGCTTCATCGGCCGCACCTGGGACGAGGTGAAGCACGAGGCGGAACGGGCCCCCTACGAGGTGGTGCGCGGCGACGATGGCGGCGTGCGCTTCGTCGTCGGCGACAAGAAGTACACCTCCGAGGAGATCTCCGCGATGGTGCTGCGCAAGATGGTGGACGACGCCAGCGAGCGGATCGGCGAGAACATCACGCAGGCGGTCATCACCGTCCCCGCCTACTTCAACAACTCGCAGCGCGAGGCCACCCAGAACGCCGGCAAGATCGCCGGGCTCGAGGTGCTGCGCATCGTCAACGAGCCCACCGCGGCGGCGCTCGCCTACGGCATGGAGAAGAAGGGCAACGAGACCATCCTGGTCTTCGACCTCGGCGGCGGCACCTTCGACGTGTCGGTCCTCGAGGTGGGCGACGGCGTCTTCGAGGTGCGCTCGACCAGCGGCGATACCCACCTGGGCGGCTCCGACATGGACCACGCCGTCGTCGACTGGATGGCGGAGGAGTTCAAGAAGGAGTACAACGTCGACCTCCGCAAGGACAAGCAAGCGCTCCAGCGCCTGATCGAAGCGGCGGAGAAGGCGAAGATCGAGCTGTCCGGGCTCCCCGAGACCACCATCAGCCTGCCCTTCATCGCCATGGACCCGGCCTCCAACGCGCCCCTCTACCTCGAGCAGAAGCTGACACGGAGCAGGTTCGAGGAGCTGGTCGGGCCGCTGCTGCAGCGGCTCCGGCACCCGGTCGAGCAGGCGCTCAAGGACGCCAAGATCGACAAGGGCGAGATCAACGAGGTCATCCTGGTCGGTGGCGCCACCCGCGTTCCGGCGGTCAAGCGCATCGTCAAGGAGCTGCTGGGCAAGGAGGCCAACCAGAGCGTCAACCCGGACGAGGTGGTGGCGCTGGGCGCGGCCATCCAGGCGGGCGTGCTCACCGGGGACGTGGAGGACATCGTGCTGCTCGACGTCACGCCTCTCAGCCTGGGCGTGGAGACGAAGGGCAGCGTGTTCACCAAGCTGATCGAGCGCAACACCACGGTGCCGGTCCGCAAGACCGAGACCTTCACCACCGCCGAGCACAACCAGACCGGTGTCGAGGTGCACGTCCTCCAGGGCGAGCGCTCGATGGCGAACGACAACAAGTCGCTGGGACGCTTCAAGCTCGAGGGGTTGCCTCCCATGCCGGCCGGCATGCCGCAGATCGAGATCACCTACGACATCGATGCCAACGGCGTGCTGCACGTGACGGCCAAGGAGAAGTCGACCGGCAAGGCGGCCAACATCACCATCCAGAACACCACCACCCTGGGCGATGACGAGGTCGACCGCATGGTGCAGGATGCCCAGACCCATGCCGACGAGGACCGCATGGCCCGCGAGCTCGCCGAGTCGCGCAACCAGCTCGACAGCCTCCGCCTGCAGGCCCGCAAGGTGGTCGACGAGGCCGAAGGTGCCACCGACGAGCAGAAGAAGCCGGTGGAGGACGCCATCACCGAGGCCCAGCAGGCGCTCGACCAGAGCGCGGGCAAGGACCGCCTCGAGACGGCCACCCGTACCCTCGCCGAGAAGCTGCAGGCGTTCCAGCAGGCCACCGCGCCGCAGCAGGGTGGGCCGGAAGACGGCCAGCCCGGAGCCGGCGAGTCCGGTGGTGGCGACGGCGCCGCCGCGGACGAGGAAGACGTCATCGACGCCGACTTCAAGCCGGCCGGTTGAGGTGGGGGGACCGAGCCGCATGGGTCAGCGCGCGGCACCGCTCCGGCCGCGACGTGCACTGACCCCTGGGACCACGCCATGAACGATCGCAACGAACACGACGAAAGCACCGTCGGCACGGTCGACGAGGATCGCCGCGACGTGCGCGAGCCGGGGACGGGCTCCGGCGGCGGCCCGGGGGCGCCGGACGGCTCTCCTTCCGACGCCGAAGCCGCACCCCACGAGGCCGGCCCCGCACCGGAGGCGGTCGACCAGGAGGTAGCCATCCTGCGAAGCGAGCTGACCAGGGTCCAGGAGCAACTCGAGGAGGCGAAGCGGGAAGTGGCCGAGTTCCGCGACCGCTACCTTCGCTCCCGGGCCGAGCTGGAGAACTACCGGCGGCGCGTGGCCGATGACGTCGAGCGGGCGCGCGAGGCGGGGCTCGACAGCGCCGTGCTGACGGTGCTGACGGTCTTCGACGATCTGGGGCGGGCGCTGCAGGCCGCCGAGGCCACGGATGATCCGAACAGCATCGTGCCGGGCGTGCGGGCGGTGAAGGAGTCGCTCGAGCGCCACCTCGAGAACCTCGACATCCGCCCCATCGGCGAGCCGGGCGAGCCGTTCGATCCCAACCAGCACGAGGCGCTGACCGCCGTCCCGCTGGTACAGGACGCGGAGCCGGGCACCATCGCGAACGTCTTCCAGGCCGGCTTCAAGCGTGGCGACCGCCTGGTGCGCCCCGCGCGCGTGGTGGTGTACAAGGAGTCGGAGGAAGGATAGGCGCCGGCCGGGCCGCGGGCGGCCCGGTCGAGAGGTGATCGACGTGGCGAGCTTCAAGGACTACTACAAGATCCTGGGTGTCCCGCGCGAGGCTTCGCAGCAGGACATCAAGGCCGCGTTCCGCAAGCTCGCCGCGAAGCACCATCCGGACCGCAACCCCGACGACCCGAGCGCGGAGGATCGCTTCAAGGAGATCAACGAGGCCTACACCGCGCTGTCCGATCCCGAGAAGCGCAAGATCTACGACCAGTACGGAACCACCGGGAACGTGCCCCCCTTCGCTCAGCAGGGAGGTGGCGTCCGCAACGTCTCGGCCGAGGAGTTCGCCGGCTTCAGCGACTTCTTCCAGTCGCTCTTCGGCGGGATGATGGGCGGCCGTGGCTTCACGGTCGAGAGCGGCTTCGGCGACCTCTTCGGCGAGGCCGGGTTCCAGCAGGCGGGCCGCGCGTACGATCCGGCGCAGGGCGCGCGCGGACGACCGCGGGCACGAGGGATCGAGGCCGAGCTGGAGGTGGGTCTCGAGGAGGCCTACCGCGGTGGCGAGACCACGTTCCGGGTAGACGGCAAGGCGCTCACCGTGACCCTTCCCAAGGGCGTGCGAGACGGAGCGCGGCTGCGGCTGCGCGGCCAGGCGCCAGGGGGAGGGGACCTCATTCTCGTGGTGCGGCACGCGCGGCACCCGGTGTTCACCGTTCAGGGGGACGATGTCCGGGTGCGTGTCGACGTGCCCGACTACCGTGCCGCCCTGGGGGGTGCGGTCCGCGTGCCCACCCTCGATGGGGAGGTGGAGATGACCCTTCCGGAGGGCACCACCAGCGGCCGCGTGCTGCGCCTGCGCGGCCAGGGCTGGCCGCGCAAGGGCGAAGGACGCGGCGACGAGCTGGCCGAGATCCGCGTGGTCGTTCCCAACGCGCCCACGCCGGAGCAGGAGGAGCTCTACCGCGAGCTCGAAGCGCTGGCCGAGCAACGCGAACGCAAGGGCAAGCGCCGCAAGCAGGCGGCGGCGTAGGCGTCGCCCGGCGGCGGGGCGGGCGGCGGCAGGCCCGGCGACGGCGGGAGCTGCCCCGGCAGGGTCCGATGGGGCTTCGGCCCGCACCCGGACGCGACAACGCGAACGTGTCCCTATCCCCCACCGGAAGCCGGAAGGGGGTGGTAGGCTGTCGGTCATGACTCAAATCTCCGCGCGGCTCCGCCGCTTGTTGCTGCCGCTGCTGGCTCTTGCCGTGGTGGCGGGGCTCGCGAGCGCCCAGAACACGACCAAGACGACGTCCCCGAGCTCCTCGACCGCCGCCTCCGGCAAGGACCCGGTGGTGATCAAGCTCGGGGATCAGACCGAGACCCTGAGCGACTTCGAGGCCCGCTTCGAGATCGCCATCCGCAGCCTCGCAGCCCAGCAGGGCATGCCGATGACCTCTCAGCTCCGCCAGCAGCTCGCGGTGTACCAGCCGCAGTACCTGCAGCAGCGTGCCACCGAGATGGTGCTGCTCGCGCAGGCCAAGAAGGATGGCCTCACGGTCGACCAGAAGCACGTCGACAGCGTGCTGTCACGGGTCCAGAGCAACGTTCCGAAGGGCAAGAAGCTCCAGGACCTCTTGACCCAGGCGGGCTTCAAGGACAAGGCGCAGCTCGTCACGCTGATCGACGAGTCCGACCTGATCAACCAGGAGATGGCGAAGATCAAGGCCGCCGTCAAGCTGACGGACAACCAGCTCAAGGCCTACTACCAGGCCCACAAGTCGGACTACACGACGCCCGAGCAGGTCTGCGCCAGCCACATCCTGCTCAAGACCGAGGCCGAAGCCAAGGCGGTCATGAAGGACCTGGCCAACGGCGCCGACTTCGCCACGGAGGCCAAGGCCAAGAGCACCGGCCCGAGCGCCTCCAAGGGCGGCAGCCTCGGCTGCTTCGGCAAGAACCAGATGGTCAAGCCGTTCGCCGACGCGGCCTTCAGCGCAAAGGTCGGCAAGGTGGTGGGGCCGGTCAAGACCCAGTACGGCTACCACGTCATCCTCGTGACCAAGCACACCCCGGCCACGACCAAGCCCTTCGACCAGGTCAAGAGTGACGTCGAGTCGAAGCTCCGCCAGGAGCATGCCAACCAGCAGGTGCAGGCGCTGGTGAAGACCTCGGGCGTGCAGACCTTCCCGAACTTCCTGCCGAAGCCGCCCCAGCCGACCACCTCGACGCCCTCGGGCACCACGCCCCCGACCTCGACGCCCTCGAGCAGCACGCCCCCGACCTCGACGCCCTCGAGCAGCGGGTCGAGCGGCGGCAGCTCGAGCGGCTCCGGCAACTAGCGCCCGGGATCGAAGGCTTTCCAAGACCTCGCTCGCCGGCCTGGGGCCTCGGGGCCGGGCCTTCGAGCCGGTGCCTTCGAGCACACGAGCGGCGCGCGGCTCTCCGCTGCGCGCCGCTGCCATGCGTGCACGACCGTTCGCTCAGGGGAAGAGCCGCCCGACCTCCCAGCCGACCTCGGTGGTGCGGTACTCCACACGGTCGTGGAGGCGGTTCTCGCGCCCCTGCCAGAACTCGACGCGCTCGGGCACGAGGCGGTAGCCGCCCCAGAACGGCGGCAGCGGGACCTCGCCCTCCGGGAAGCGCTCCCGGACCTCGGCGAATCGCTCCTCCAGCGCTGCGCGGCTTGCGACGGGCTGGCTCTGCTGCGACGCCCACGCGGCGAGCTGGGAGCCGTAGGGACGACTGGTGAAGTAGGCGCGACTCGCCTCCTCGGACAGCCGTGCCACGCCGCCCTCGAGGCGCACCTGGCGTTCCAGGCGATCCCACCAGAAGCATGCCGCGGCCTGGGGGTTGGCCTCCAGGTCGCGCGCCTTGCGGCTTCCGTAGTTGGTGTAGAACTCCAGGCCGGCGTCCACGATGCCCTTGAGCAGGACCATCCGGGCCGAGACACGCCCGGAGGCGTCCGCGGTCGCCAGCGTCATCGCGTTGGGCTCGGGCAGGCCGGCATCGAGCGCGTCGCGCAGCCAAGCCTCGAGCTGGCGCAACGGATCGGGGTCGAGATCGGACGGCTCGAGCCGTCCGAAGCGGTAGCTCTTGCGCGGTGCGTCGGCGCCCATGGGGCCAGTGTACGCGTGCGTGACGGTTCCGCTCTCAAGTAAGAACCCCGTAAGGCGGAAAGAGGTACAGTCCTATCGAGGCGTTGGAAACCCTGTTACGTCTCCCTCTTCAACCCGCTGCGTCTTCTTTCCAGCGCGTCACCGGCTCCTTCCCTTGAACCGGCCGTCGTCTTCGCCCGGGAGTGTCCCGGATAGGCCGTGCTATGCCGTGTTCACGGGGGAGGAGCCCCTTCTTGGGCCGGTGCTACGGTGGCGCATGGCCAACCGCCTGGCGTCCTCGACCAGCCCCTACCTCCTGCAGCACAGCGACAACCCCGTCGACTGGCAACCCTGGGGCGAGGAGGCGTTCGAGGCGGCACGGCGCACGAACCGCCCGGTTCTGCTTTCGATCGGCTACGCCTCTTGCCACTGGTGCCACGTCATGGCACACGAGTCGTTCGAGGACGAGGACGTCGCCGCCTTCATGAACGAGCACTTCGTGTGCGTGAAGGTCGATCGCGAGGAGCGCCCCGACGTCGACGCCGTGTACATGAACGCCGTGCAGGCGATGACCGGGAGCGGGGGCTGGCCGCTCACCGTGGCGCTGACACCGGAGGGCGCGCCGTTCTTCGGGGGCACCTACTTCCCCCCACACGAGCGCTGGGGGCAGCCGTCGTTCCGGCGCGTCCTGGAGGGATTGCGCAGGGCCTGGCAGGAGCGGCGCGACGAGGTGGAGGCCGCGGCCCGCGACCTGGGCGAGCAGCTGCGCGTGCTCGAGGCGCCCCTCCGGGGCGCGCCGCGTGAGGGATCCGACCACCGTGGGCCGGACGACGACGATCCGGCGCATCGGGCGCTGGCGGTGCTGTCGGCGAGCTTCGACGCCCGTCACGGCGGCTTCGGGGCAGCACCGAAGTTCCCTCCCCATGGCGTCCTGCGCTTCCTGCTCGGCCGCCCCGAGGAGGACGCGCTCGCCATGGCGACCGCCACGCTGGACGCCATGGCGGACGGCGGCATCCACGACCAGCTCGGCGGCGGCTTCGCACGCTACAGCGTCGACGCCAGCTGGGAGGTTCCCCACTTCGAGAAGATGCTCTACGACAACGCCCAGCTTCTGCAGCGCTACGTCGAGGCGTACGGGCGTACCGGCGAGCCGCGCTACGCCGAGGTCGCCGAGGGCATCATCGACTGGCTCGAGCGTGAGCTCACGGCGCCGGGCGGAGGTCTGTACAGCTCGCTCGACGCCGACAGCGAGGGGGAGGAGGGGCGCTTCTACAGCTGGAGCGAGCAGGAGCTGGACGTGGCCGCGGGCGAGGACGCTGCGCTGCTGAAGCGGGTCTACGCCGTTCGCACGCCGGGGCCGTTCGAGGGCCGCAACGTGCTGCGGATCGCGGAGCCGCTCGGAGCGGCGGCGCAGGCGCTGGGGCTCGACCCGGGAGAGGCCGCCACCCGCTTCGCGCGCGGCAGGCGGGCGCTGGCTGCGGCGCGCGAGCAGCGGCCGCGCCCGGCCCTCGACGACAAGGTGCTCACCTCGTGGAACGGCCTGGCGATCGCGGGCCTGGCCGATGCCGCCCGCGTGCTCGGCTCGGAGCGGGCTCTCGAGCGAGCCCGCGCCGCGGTCGCCTTCCTCCGGCGCCACCTGGCGGACGGCGACGAGCGGCTGCTGCACGCCTGGCGTGACGGGACGGCCCACGTCGAAGGGTTGCTGGAGGACTACGCCTACCTCGGGCTCGGTCTGCTCGCCCTGCACCGGGTCACCCTCGAGCCCGACCTGCTGATCTGGGCCCTCGACCTGGCGCGAACCGTGCGCCGCGACTTCGCGGCCCCCGACGGCGGCTTCTACTCCACCTCCGCGCGTGCCGAGCGCCTGCTGATCCGACCGCGCTCGTTCGCCGACGCGTCGGTCCCGTCGGACAACGCCGCCGCCGCAGAGCTGCTCGCCCTCCTCTCGCGCCTCACCGGCGACCCCGAGCTGGCCGATGCTTCCGAGGCCGCCCTGGCGCCGCTCCCCGCCGCCACGGCGCGCCATCCGCAGGCCTTCGCTTCGGCGCTGGCGGCACGCCTCGCCTTGACGGCGCCGCCGCGGGAGGTGGTGCTGGTGGGCGATCCGGGAGAAGAGACGACCGCGGCCCTGCTGGCCGTGTGGCGGCGCCGGGCCGACCCGTCGGTCGCCGCCGTGCTGGTGTCCGGCGCCGCCGATCCCCTGGTCGAGCGGGCCCCGCTGCTCCAGGACCGCACCCGGCTCGACGGGAGGGCGACCGCGTACGTCTGCGAGGCGGGCACGTGCCGCTTGCCCGTGACCACGCCGGAAGCCTTCGAGGAGGCCCTGGACGCGGTAGGGATCGTGCCGACGGGAGCTGGCGCCCGTCGGTCGTGACGATGCCGGTGCGGCGCGGATGGGGCCGCCCGAGGCTGTCTCGCGGGCGCCCGGCAGGGGTGCGGCGCCGCGCCACCGCAGCGCGGGCGGCCGACTGAGGCACAATGGGACCGAAGGACGACCGAGCGCCGATCCACGGGGCCGGTTGGCCGATATCGCGAGAGGACCGACACGACCATGTACCACTTCCTTTTGGACGTTCACAACCTGCTGCGGTGGGTCATCATCATCGTCGGTGTCATCGCGGTGGCGATGGCGCTCCGCGGCGCGTTCGCGCGGGCGAGATGGACGGGGCAGCAGAACGCGCTGGGCCGCCTGTTCACGATCTCGGTCGACCTGCAGCTCCTCGTCGGGCTGCTGCTGTACTTCGTGTTCAGCCCCATCACCACGGGTGCCTTCCGCGACTTCGGGGCTGCCATGAAGAACGACCACACGCGCTTCTTCCTGGTGGAGCACCTGCCGATCATGATCATCGCCATCGTGCTCATCCACATCGGCGCCGCGCGGGGGCGCCGGCTCGACAGCGCCCGCCCCGCCGCCATCTTCTATACGGTGGCGATGGTGCTGGTCTTCATCGGCATCCCCTGGTGGCGGCCGCTGCTTCCCGGGCTGGGGTGAGGACGGGCGTGACGACGACAGCCCAGCGGGCGGGTTCACCCGCCGGCCGGCCGGAACCGGGGGGCCGTCGGTGACGGACGCCGGCAACGGCGAGAGCCTCAAGGACCGCATCCTCGACGAGGCCGCGGGGCTGTTCGTCACGCACGGATACCACGGCCTGTCGATGCGTCAGATCGCGGAGACGGTGGGCGTCTCGAAGGCGGGGCTGTACTACCACTTCGAGGACAAGGAGGCGCTGTTCCTGGCGATCCTGCTGCACTACATCGATCGCGTGGGGGCGTTGGTCGACGAGGCGCGCGCCGGCGGCGGCAGCGCGCGTGACCAGGTGCGCGGCCTGCTGACCAACATCCTCACCCACATGCGCGGCAGCCAGCGGTTCATCCGCCTGGCGGAGCAGGACGCGGCCAGCCTCCGGCCGAAGTCGCGCGAGCGCATGCACCGGGCCTACCGTCGGCGGTTCGTGGGGCCCATCGAGGCGATCCTGCAGCAGGGCGTCGAGCGGGGCCAGCTCCGCACCGTCGACCCGGCGCAGGCCACCTGGCTGCTTCTCGGCATGGCCTTCTCCGGCCTGTCGGCCACGCCGGAGCGCGTGCCGGCGGTGGTGGAGCTGATCGAGAGCGTCTTCTTCGAGGGCGTCGAAGCGCGCTGAGGCGCGGTCCAGGATCTCCGGCGCCACGGCGCCGCTGATAGCATGACCGGATGGCGCTGTCCCTGCTGGTCGGACCGCCCGGCTCGGGGCGTACGCGTGCCATGCTCGAGCGCGCCCGCAGCGCGTGCGCGGCAGGCCTCCGGGTGTGGTGGGTGGGGCTGCCGGCGCAGCGCGCCAGCGTCTACCGCCGCGCGACCCTGCCGGAGGGCAACGGCTCCACCGAGGGCACGGCGCTCCTCGGGCTCGAGTTCCTCACGCTTCAGCAGGTCTACTACCGGATGCTCGCCCGCGGCCGCGAGCTGCGTCCCCTGGTCATCGGCAGCGGCCGGCTGGTGCTCGTGGGGGAGGCGCTGGCCGAGGTCGCCGGCGCGGTGCCGACGCCGGGGGAGGCCCGGCTCTTCGCGCAGGCGATCGCCGAGGCCAAGCGCTACGGCGTGGGACCCGCCGAGGTCGAAGGCGCGGACGATCCGGAGCGCCGCCGCCTGGCGCAGGTGTTCGCGGCCTACGAGCGGCGCAAGCGCGCCGCCGACGACGCCTGGGACTACGACGACTTCCGCAGTGCCGCCCGCCGGCTGGCCGAGGCGCGGCCCGAGGCCTGCGAGGCCGACGTCGTCATCGTCGACGGCTTCCGCGAGCTCGGACCGCTCGAGCTGCGCATCGTCCAGGCGCTGGCGCGGGCTCGCGAGGTGCATCTCACTCTGCCCGAGCCACCTCCGGGCGCGGGCTGGCCCGCCCCCGAGCGCGCCGACCGGCCGCCCGAGCGGACCGTCGAGCGCTACCGTGCGCCTAACCCGGTGGCCGAGGCACGCTGGGTCCTTCGCGCCCTCAAGCGCGATCTGGCCGTCGGCGGCTACGACGCGCTCGATCTCGCGCTGATCGCCCCGCCCGAGCGGGTGCGGGCGCTGGATGCCCTTGCCGACGAGTACGGCGTGCCGCTGACGGACGAGACGCCGCGCTCGCTGGCCGACACGCCGGCCGGGCGCCTGCTGGTGGAGCTGCTCGAGCTCCCCGACCACCCCACGCCCTCCGGCCTCCTGGCCGTGCCCGAGCTGGCCGAGCTGGCCGACGCCGCGCTCGATGCCGGCGTGGCCGGAGGCGACGCCATCCTGGCGCTGGCCGACCGCCTCGGGGTCGAGGCGCGGGTGCGGGCGTGGCTCGCCACGCTCGAGGTGGAGGGCGAGCCCGTGGCGTGGGCGCGTCACCTGCTGCACGATGTGCTGCCGTCCGTGCTGCTGCGGGCGCCCGAGGGCGCCGATGGCGGGCTGGACGATTTCCGGGAGGCGGCCCTGCGCGCCGCCCAGGAGGCGTCGCGGCTGGCGCAGGGTCCCGGCTTCCGCGCCTGGTGGGCGGCCCTCCTACGGCAGGCAGCGGTGGCACGCGACCTCCGTGGCGGCGTGGCGCTGCTCACCCCTACGCTGGCCAGCGGCCGCCACTTCCGCAGGGCCTACCTGCTCGGCGCCAGCGAGGGGGTGTACGGCGCGGCGGAGCGGGAGGACTACTTCGTGCCGGAGGACGACCGCGAGGAGATGGAAGCGAGCCACGAGCGGCTCCGGCTCCCGCGGCGCTTCCAGGGCCGGGACCGGGCGGTGCTCGAGGAGCTGCTCGCCCGCGCCGACGAGCTGGTGGTGACCGTCCCCGAGGCCGACCAGGGGGGCCCGCTGGTGCCCGAGCCCGTGCTCGCGGGCGCGGCGCCCGCTCCCCTGCCCGAGGTACCGGCCGGCAGCTCGCTCGAGCTGCCGGCGGAGGCCCGCTTCCGCGCCGAGCCGGGGGCGGTCGAGCTCGGCCCGCCCAGCGTGGAGGCGCTCAGACGCTTCGACGCCTGCTCGCTCCGCTTCTGGGGGGAGAGCCGGCTCGAGGAGCGCTCCCGCGATGCGGAGCCGTGGTGGAGGGGCCTGCGCCGAGCGTTGCGCCGCGCCCCCAGGCTCACGGACGACGGTCTGGCGGCGCTGGCGGAAGCCTACCCGGAGGCCGGCGCCTGGCTCGAGCGGCACCGGGAGACGCTGCTCGCGCTGACCTACGGGGTCCGGCTGCCCCAGGATGCCGGTGGCGTCCACGCCGTTCTGGACGGTGCCGTTCGCGAGGGCGCCCACGCTACGCTGGTGCGCTTCGTCGCGCCCAACGCCGCGAGCGACGCCGCCGAGGCCGAGCGCACCATCAAGGACCGCTGGACCGAGCTGTGGGCCGCGGGCCACCTGCTGGAGCGTTACCGCGGCCGGGTGAGCCGGGTCGACGTGTGGGTGTGGCCGCTGCTGGGCGAGCCCATCGACGTCTTCGAGCGTGGCATCACCTATCGCTGGCGCCAGATCGGCACCCGCGAGCGGCGCGCGACCGCCGCCTTCGAGCGCTTCACGCTGGGGGAGGTCGCTCCCAACCCCGGCTTCCACTGCCGTACGTGCGCCATCGTCGACGTCTGTCGGGAGGGGAGTGGACGGTGAAGGTCCGGGTCGCCTCCGCCGGCACCGGCAAGACCACCAGCCTGGTGCTGCGCTACCTGCAGCTCGTGGACGAGGGTCGGCCGCTCCGGCGCATCGCCGGCGTCACGTTCACGCGGGCGGCCGCCGACGAGCTGCGCCAGCGCGTCGGCGGTGGCATCGACGAGGTCTTGGCGCAGGGTGGCTACCTGGGCGGCGTGTTCCGGCCGGCGGCCGACGCAGCGCCCTTCCGGCAGGCGCGGCGCGAGCTCGACGGCGCCGTACTGAGCACCATCCATGGCTTCATGATCGCCACGCTGCGGCTGTCGGCTCCGGTGCTGGGGCTCGACCCCGACTTCGGGGTGCTCGGCGAGTGGGAGGCTGCCGCGATGTTCGAGGAGGAGGTGCGCAGCCTGCGCCTGCTGGCCGCCGACGCCGCGCACCCGCGGCACGCCGACGCGGCGTTGCTGGGCGAGCGGGCGCCGGAGCTGCTGATGGCGCTGTTCTCCAAGCGCTCGCTGGCTCCGTCGCTGGCCGCGGGGGAGTCGGCGCCGGAGCGGGCCCTTCTGGCGCTGTTCCAGGCGGCGTACGCCCGGTACCTGGGGAGGCTGGCCGGGGCGCTGGTGGCGCCCGGCGAGGTCGAGCGGCGAGCGCTGCAGGCGCTGGAGGTGCCGCAGGCGCGCGCTCGCGTGGTGACGCGCTTCCCCGTGGCCCTGATCGACGAGTTCCAGGACGTCAACCCAGTGCAGGGCGCGTTCTTCGAGCGCCTCGAGGGGGCCGGCGTGCAGGTCGAGGTGGTGGGCGACCCCAAGCAGTCGATCTACGGCTTCCGCAATGCGGACGTGGAGGTGTTTCGCCGCGCGCTCGACGCTGCCGTGGCGCGAGGGGAGGTGCTGCCGCCGCTCACCGAGTCCCGTCGCCACGCCGTGGCCGTGGCCGGCTTCCTCAATCGCCTCACCGACGGCCTGGCCGCCCGTTCGCTGGGCTTCGGGCCGCGCGAGGCGCCGCCGGTCAGCCCTGCGGGTCCGCAGGCGGCGAACGCCGGCCGCGTCGAGGTCCACTGGGTAGTCGGCGATGAGCGCATGGCGCGGCTGCGAGCCCGCGAGGCGGAGGTGCTGGCCGACGTGCTGCGGCGCCACCGCGACGCCGGCGTGCCGTTCGACGCCATGGCCGTGCTGGCCCGCAGCTACGGCGGGCTGACCGCGGCCGAGGAGGCCCTGCGCGCCGCCGGCATCCCGTGCGTGATGCTGCAGGGACGCGGCTACTACGACCGCAGCGAGATCCGGGACCTGGTGCACGCGCTTCGGGTCGGCATCCGGCCGGAGGGGGTCAGCCTGGCGGCGTTCCTGCGAGGCCCGTTCGGACAGCTCGGCCTGCCGCTGATCGACGGCGTGATGCGTGCCGAGCGGCCGCTGGAGGCGGTCGCCGAGCAGGCGCCGGACGTGGCGGAGCGCATCGAGACGCTGCGGCGCATCGCCCGGCTGGCACCGCTGGAGGCCCTCAAGCGCCTCATCCGCGACCGCTGGGTGGGAGGGCGGCGCTACGTGGAGTTCCTCGACGAGCGCGCCCGTCAGAACGTGGACGCGCTGCTGTTCGAGGTGGCCGCCCGCCCACCACGCGACCTGGAGGTCCTGCTCGGCCGTCTCGAGCTCCTCAGCCGCCAGGCCGACGCAGGGGACGTGCCGCAGAGCGGCGACGGCGTCCGTCTTCTGACGGTGCACCGCTCCAAGGGGCTGGAGTTCGCGCTCGTCGCCGTGTTCGACGCCGGACGCATGAGCCCGGCGCGGTCCGATCCGCTCTACCTCGACCCGCGCGACGGCCGGCCCCGCGTGGCGGGTTCGCAGGGGTACGAGGCAGCGCGCGCGGGCGCGCAGGCGCGCGACGAGCAGGAGGGCTACCGCCTGCTCTACGTGGCCGCCAGCCGCGCGCGCGACACGCTCGTCCTCACCGGCAGCGTGAAGGCGGGCGACCCGCAGGGCTGGGCCTCCGCGCTGGCCGCGGCCGGCTTCGGTCCCGACGCCGCAGCGCCCGACGACCTCGAGAACATGGCAATCCATGTCCACCCCTTCGAGGAGCGGACCGCGCCGGCCGCTCCCTCTCCGCCCCTGCCGGCGGAGCAGAGGCTGACGGCGGCGCCGTGGCTGGCACGGCGGTTCCCGCATCACCGGTACCCGGCGGTGTTCAGCCCTTCCCGCCTCGAGCGCGGGGCGGCGCGCAAGGGGGCGACGGAGACGGAGGGGGAGCCCGTGGCGCCGTCCGACCCCGAGGTGGGGGCGGAGCCGCCCGGCCGCGCCACCGCGGTGGGCACGCTCGTTCACTACGCCATCGGCCAGGACTGGGACCCGGACGACGGTGCCACCGCCGTCAACCTGGCGGCGCAGGAGGTGATGTTCGCGTTCTCTGCGGAGCAGCGCCGCGGAATCGTGGACGAGGTGCTCGGCTACCTCCACACCTACCGCTCGCTGCTGGGCACGTCGCTTCCGGCCCTCGGCGCCCGCCAGGACGACCGCTCCGAGCTTCCGGTGGCGGTACCGTACGGCGGCACGGTCTGGCAGGGCGTCATCGACCGGCTCTACCGTGCGAAGGGGGAATGGACGGTGGAGGACTACAAGACCGACAGAAGCGTGAGGCCCGAGCGCTACGCCTTCCAGCTCGCGCTGTACGCCCACGGCGTGGAGCGCGCGCTCGGCGTGCGACCCAGTGCTCAGCTCGTCTACCTGCGAAGCGGCACGGTGGTGCCCGTCGACGATGCCACGCTGCGCGCCGCGTTCGCGCTCAACGTCGAGGGCGGCGGCGCGTGAGCGAGGCCTCGCCGCGTCGGATGACGATCGAGCTCGACGTACAGGACGCCGATCTGGACGAGCTGGGCCACGTCAACAACGCGCACTACCTGCGCTACGCCGAGGAGGCCGCGCGGACCCACTCGGCCGCCCGCGGCTTTCCGCTCGAAGCGTACGTCGAGCTGGGCGCGCTGCCGGTGGTCAGGCGGCACGAGATCCGCTACCGCAAGCCCGCGCGGCCGGGCGATCGCCTGGCGGTCACGACCGAGCTGCGCCGCCTCGACAGCCGTCGCGCGGTCCGCCACACGGACATCCGTCGCGCCGCCGACGGCTCGTTGCTCGCCGAGGTCGACACCGAATGGGTGTGGGTAGACGCCGACCGCGGTCGCCCCGTGCGCGTGCCGCAGGGCGTGTTGGACGCCTTCGAGGCGACCTGACCGGGCCGGTCGCGCCGACTTCAGGGCGGAGCGGTGGTGCGGTAGAGCACGGCGTTGCCCGCCTTGCCGACCGGCGTGATGAGCTCGAGCGCGCGCAGGCAGTAGGCGGCCTCCTGGGCGGTGCGCCGGGGAAAGTTCCCGAGCGTTGCCAGGTCGGCGGTGCCGAAGGGGTCGGGCAGGGCGGGGGGCAGGAAGGCCAGCAGGTCGCTGGGCTCGACGAGGCGGCGCCGTTCCCGCACGGCCACGAGCTCCCGCCCCACCACCACCCAGCCGCGGCGCCGCCAGGCCTTGCCCGGGTGGTGGCGGCGCAGCTCCTCCTGCTCGGTCAGCGCCACCTCGATCTCGAAGTTCGGATGGGACAGCAGGTCGGGGATGCTGACGAGCTCGCGGAAGACGTCCTCGAGGCGACCGTGCCTGGGCGAGCGGCGGCGGGTCCGGGTGCCGTCCTCGAAGCAGCGCACGATCCACTTGCGCTCCGCGACGGGGAGCACCAGGCGCAGCCGGTGGTCCGGCAGCAGGGCGGCCAGCTTGGGGCGCATGCCGGCCACGTTGCGCGTCTGGATCTCGATGAGCAGGTCGTCGGCCACCACGTCGACGACGTAACCGTCGACGTCGACCTCGAAGCGGCTGCCGGGTGGCGCGAGGCGACGCTTGAGCTCCGCATGGAACGGCGTCTCGTTGAGGGAGCCGATGGTGCGCGGCACGGACCATGGTATCTGCCCAGACCCTCTAGGGTTTTGCCTAGGTTGCGGTGTCGCTGCCGTTCCGACCTGCCAGACTCGCCGTATGGACCTCACGGAGCGATCGGCAACCCTGGGTGGGATGGACGGCGTTCTCATCGGCACGGCGGAGGACGGCTGGGTCTGGCGTGCGGAGATCCCTGCCGGCCAGCTCGCTGCCTTCCTCGGCCGCACGGCGGCGGGCTCGGTGCTCGAGCTGCGGTCGGAGTCAGGCGTCTGCCACGCCGACGTCCGGCGGTGCTGGGTGGACGTGGGCGACCAGGCGTTCACCCTGCGCGTGGCGCTGCAGGCCAGGCCGGTGGCTTAGCGGCTGCGTCCGCGCAGGTGGCCCGTGCGGCCGCGGCCGCCGCGCGGCCACGGGGTGCCGGCCGGCGCGCGTCGCGGAGGCGCTCCGGCGCGAGCAGGACGGCCGAAGGCCGCCCGCGTGGCACCGGTCCTTGCGAGGGGGCCGGCTAGGCCCTACACTGCGTGCGTCCGGAAAGGGCGTCTCTCACGCCTCTCTCCGGCATCCCGTTCGGGCCGATCGGCGCGCATGGCGGTCGTGGGGCCTCGGCGGGACGATTTCTTCAGGGTCTGCGCCCGGCCGGGCGTCGGACCGGTAGGGAAGATCATGGCGACAGGCAAGGTGAAGTGGTTCAGCAACGAGAAGGGCTACGGCTTCATCGCCCAGGACGGGGGCGGCGACGACGTCTTCGTCCACTTCTCGGCCATCCAGGGGGACGGCTTCCGCTCGCTCGGCGAGGGCGATGCCGTCCGCTTCGACGTCGAGCAGGGCCGCAAGGGGCCGCAGGCGCAGAACGTCGTCGTGACCGACAGCGCGCCCAGGCCGCCCGCCGGTGGCGGCGGTCGGCGCGGCACTGCCGAGGCCGGCTCCAGACCGCCCAGGCCGCCTGCCGGTGGCGGTGGTCGGCGCGGGCGCTACTGACGTAGTCTCCAGCGCGCCCTGGCCGCCGGCCGGCCGCGCAGGTCGGCATGGGCCGCTAGAGCTGGCTCCAGACCTCGACGGGCCCGGTACAGGTCACCGGGCCCGTTCCCATGCCGGCGCTAGAATGCCTTGGGGCTGGTCCCCAAGGAGCAGGCCTCGGTAGGGAGGTCCCATGAGCGACCACGTCTACAAGCAGATCGAGCTGACCGGATCCTCCGCCACGAGCATCGAGGACGCGGTCCAGAAGGCCGTCGCCAAGGCGAGCGAGTCCCTCCACAAGCTGCGGTGGTTCGAGGTCGTGGACGTGCGCGGCACCCTCGAGGAGGGTCGGGTCACCGACTACCAGGTCACCGTCAAGATCGGCTTCACCCTGGACTGACCCGGACGTGCCGGGGCCGTCCCGAACGAACGCGCCCGGCCGGCGCCGGCGGGCGGCGATAGACTCGTGGCATGAGCTCACGACTGGAAGGGATCCTCGTGCTGCCCGACGGGGTGGCGGCCGGTGCGCTGCACTACGGCGAGAGGATCGAGCGTATCGACGCCGAAGAGCCGGTTGCCGAGGGCCCGGCGGTCGAGGCCCGGCTGGCGCCGGTCCGCCGCGGCGAACGCGCGCTGATCCTTCCCGGCTTCATCGACGCCCACGTGCACGGCGGTGGAGGCGGCGACACCATGGACGGCGCCGACGGCGTGCGTACGCTAGCGCGCTTCCACCTCCAGCACGGCACCACCACGCTCCTCCCCACTACCATCACCAACCCCTGGCCGCAGGTTTTGCGGGCCCTGGACGGAGTCCGGGCGGTGATGGAGCGACCGGAGCCGGCCGGCCAAGGGCCGCTCCCCTCCATCCCCGGCGCTCACCTGGAGGGTCCCTTCATCAGCCCGCACCGCCTCGGCGCACAGCCGCCCATGACCCTGGCGCCGACCGCCGAGCGCATCGATGCCGTGCTGGGGACGGCCGCGCTACGCGTGGTGACGATGGCGCCCGAGGTGGAGGGGGCGCTCGAGGCTGCCGCTACGCTGGCGCGCGCCGGCATCCGCGTCAGCATCGGCCACACAAATGCCGGATACGACGAGGCGCACGCCATGGTCGAGGCGGTTCGTTCCGAGGGCGGTACCGTCGGCTTCACCCACCTCTTCAACGCCATGACCGGGCTCGGCAGCCGCGCTCCCGGGACCGTGGGCGCCGCGCTCTCCGAGCCTGACGCCTACGCGGAGCTGATCCTCGACCTGCACCACGTCCACGCGGCCAGCTTCCGCGCCGTCGCGGCAGCCAAGGCCGGGCGGCTCCTCCTGGTGACCGACGCCATCCGCGCCTGCGGCCTGCCGGAGGGGGAGACGGAGCTGGGCGGGCAGCGGGTGCTGGTCCGGGGGGGAGCGGCGCGCTTACCGGGCGGCTCGCTCGCCGGCAGCGTCCTCACCCTCGACGTGGCGCTGAGAAACGCCGTGGCCTCCGGGTTGTCGGTGCCGCGCGCGAGCGGCCTGGCCTCGTCGGTCGCGGCGCGCTACCTGGGCCTGGACGATCGGGGCGTGCTGGCGCCCGGCATGCGTGCCGATCTGGTCGTGTTGGACGGTGACCTGGCCGTGCGCTCGGTGGTGGTCGGCGGTCGGGGAGCGGAGCGCTAGGCGCCGGCCAGGGCCTCCGCCACCAGCCGCTGGACCGTCCCGGGGTCGGCGCGCCCCCGGGTGAGGCGCATCACCTGCCCCACGAAGAAGCCCTTGAGCCCCAGCTTGCCGCCGCGGTAGCTGGCGACCTCGGCCGGGTGGTCGGCGAGTACACCGGCGACGATCTCGCGAAGCGCGGCCTCGTCGTCGAGGCGTTCGAGCCCGCGTTCACGCACCAGCGTTGTTGGATCGGTGCCGGAGCGGACAACCTCCTCGAACAGCTCCCGTGCCACGGGCAGCGTCACGGTGCCGTCGCCGACCAGGCGCACCAGATGGGCCAGGCGCTCCGGCGTGATGCCCAGCTCCTCCATCGGCCGGTCCTTCAGCACCCGGACCAGGTCGTTGACGACCCAGTTGGCGACCGCGCCCGGGTCGGGCTGCTCCGCCAGGGTCGCTTCGAAGAAGCCGGCGAGCTCGTCGCGGCCGGCGATGAGGGCGGCGTCCTCGGCGCTCAGGCCCAGCTCGTCCCGGTAGCGGTCGAAGACCGCGCGCTGGCGCGGGCCGAGCGAGACGCCCGGGTCGGGCTCGCCCGCCACGGCCGGAACGGCGTTGCCGGGGCCGGTTGCGGCGCCGGCGCGGGCGTCGGCAGCGTCTCGTGCCGGTACGCCGGCCGCAGGGCTCGCTTCCGCTGCGCGCCGCGTCCAGGAGTCCTTGAGGGGGATGATGCGGTCGAACACCAGCGCATCGCCCCGGCCGTCCTGCGGGTCGCGCCAGAAGTAGCCGAGGCGCTCGAACTGGTAGCGCGTGGCCGGGTCGTCGCCGGCGACGCTGGGCTCGACGAAGCCGTGGCGGACCACCAGCGACGCCGGGTTCAGGTGCTCGAGGGCATCGCTGCCGTCGGCGCCAGGCTCCGGAACCGTGAAGAGCCGGTCGTAGAGCCGGAACTCCGCCGGCAGAGCGTCGTCGGCCGCCAGCCAGTGGATGGCCGCCCACACCTTCACGCCCTCGGGGTTGCGCCCGAGGGTGTTCTCCAGGACGCTGCAGCGCAGCTCGGTGACGGTGCCGGCGTCGTCCTTCACCACCTCGTCGCAGCGGATCACGTAGCCGTGCCGCAGTCTCACGGCCCGCCCCGGCGCCAGCCGCCGGAAGCCCCTCGGTGGGCGCTCGGCGAAGTCCTCGCGCTCGATGAGCAGGCGCGGCCCGAAGGGGAGGGGACGCTCGCCCGCGCGGGGCACGTCGGGTGGCCAGTAGGGGGCGGAGAGGGTCTCGCGTGCGCTGGCGTTGGTGAGCACCACCGGGAGCGGGTCGGTCACGGCCATCACCCGGGGCGCCTCGGTGTTGAGGTCGTCGCGGATGGAGTGCTCGAGCAGCGCGATGTCGACCGTGCGGTTGGTGCGCGACACGCCGATGCGGCTGGTGAAGTCGTGGATCGCCTGGGGCCGGACCCCGCGACGCCGCAGCCCCGCCAGCGTCGGCATGCGCGGATCGTCCCAGCCCTCGACGTGCCCCTCCTGCACCAGCCGGATGAGCCGGCGCTTGCTGACGACGGCGTACTCGAGGTTGCGTCGCCCGAACTCGTACTGGTGCGGGCGACGCTCGCCCGGGAACAGGCGGGACACCAGCCAGTCGTAGAGCTCGCGGTTGTCGACGAACTCGAGCGAGCACAGGCTGTGGGTGACCCCCTCGATGGCGTCGGAAAGGGGGTGCTGGAAGTCGTAGAAGGGGTAGATGCACCAGTCGTCGCCGGTGCGGTAGTGCGTGGCGTGGACGATGCGGTACAGCAGCGGGTCGCGCAGCTTCATGTTGGCCGACGCCAGGTCGATCTTGGCGCGCAGCACGTGCGACCCGGTGGGGAACTCGCCGGCCCGCATGCGCCGGAACAGGTCGACGTTCTCCTCTACGGTGCGCTCCCGATAGGGGCTCGGGGTGCCGGGCTCGAGCGCGGTGCCGCGCATCCGTTGGATCTCGTCGCTGGTCATGCTGTCGACGTAGGCGTCGCCCATGGTGATGAGGCGCTCGGCGAGATGGTAGAGCCGCTCGAAGTAGTCCGACGCGAAGCGCGTGGCGCCCCAGCGCCACCCCAGCCATCGCATGTCCTGCTCGATCGAGCGCACGTAGCGCATCTCCTCCACCTCGGGATTGGTGTCGTCGAAGCGCAGGCGGCACACGCCGCCGTAGTCCGAGGCGACCCCGAAGTCGATGAAGCTCGCGAACGCGTGCCCGATGTGGGCGTAGCCGTTGGGCTCGGGCGGGAAGCGCGTCACCACGGTCTCGTGCCGCCCCTCCTGCAGGTCGCGGTCGATGATCTCGGTGATGAAGTTGGGGTTCACGCGCCGGGGCGCCTCGGCGCCCGGCGTGGGGTCCTGGGTGGGGGCTGTCACGTCGCTGACTCCTTCGTCACGGCTCGGCCGCCGGCGGGGGCGGCCGCATGCGCGTCGCGCGCCGTTTCCAAGGATAGCGCACCCGACGGCAGCGGCCGGTGGGGGCGCGTGCGCGGCCGCGTTGCGGCAGGCGCGACGCCGACGTCAGCGCAGGATGACCAGGGTGACGAAGTAGTAGGTGACCGGAACGGCGATCAGGGTGCTGTCGATGCGGTCGAGCACCCCTCCCTGGCCCGGCAGGAAGATGCCGGCGTCCTTGACGCCCACCCAGCGCTTGACCAGCGACTCGAAGAGGTCGCCGAGCTGCGCCGCGCTGCCCACCAGCAGGCTGAACAGCAGGCCGTCGTAGAGATCGACGTGCAGGTGTGCCAGCCGCTCCAGCAGGAAGGTGGCGGCGGCCACGACCAGCACCGACAGGATGAGGCCGCCGAGCGAGCCCTCGACGGTCTTGTTGGGGCTGATGAGCGGTGCCAGCTTGCGCCGACCCAGCCACGAGCCGATGGCGTACGCGCCGACGTCGGAGGCGACGATCGCCAGCATCGGCAGCGTCAGGTACCACAGCCCCAGCACCCCGTTGGGCGTGTAGCGCAGCGTGAGCACGTAGCCGAACAGCCAGGGGATGTAGAGGTAGGCGAACAGGCTGTAGACGATGGTGTTGAGCGAGTCCCGGCGCGGCGCCGCGATCTCCAGGCCGATCAGGTACAGCGCGAACAGGCCGAGAAGCAGCTCGCGCCAGCTCACGCCGACCGCGAGCGGCTGCATGCCCGGATAGCTCGCCGGGAGCGACGCCGGCAGCGTCAGGACCGCCGCCACCCAGAGGCTCCGTTTGCGCAGCCGGATGCCACGCAGCGCCACCATCGCCGTGAACTCCTGCAGGGCGATCAGGGAGAGCACCAGGTAGGCCGGTGCCAGCAGCGGAAGGCCCACCCAGAACACCAGCAGGGCCGCCAGGAAGGCGGCGAACGCACTGGCGATGCGCGCCACGTGAACTCCCTCTCGCCTGCGCTCGGATCCGTCGCGGGTGATCGACGACACGCCCAACCGCTCGCTGGCCGTGTCGTCGGCGCGTTCGTTCACGCGCATGCCGTGCCCCAGCCTGTCTCGCGGCCGCCTGCGCTCACCTCACGCAGTCCCTCGCGCGCCCGTTCCCACCCGACCGACCTCCCGAGGACCGCCCGTCACACCGCGAGGATGTCCTCTTCCTTGCTCTTCACGCGCTCCTCGACGTCGGCCGTGAACTCGTCGGTCAGCTTCTGGACCTCGGCCTCGCCGCGGCGCAGGTCGTCCTCGGTGATCTCGTTGTCCTTCTGCATGGTCTTGAGCTCGTCGTTGCTGTCGCGCCGGATGTTGCGGATGGCGACGCGGGCCTCCTCGGCCATGTTGTGGACGGTACGCACCAGGTCGTGCCGCCTCTCGTCGTTGAGCGTTGGCACGTTGATGAAGATGGCGTCGCCCTGGTTGTTCGGGTTGAAGCCGAGGTCCGACTCCTGGATCGCGCGCTCGATCTCCTTCGCCGCCGACTTGTCGAACGGCGTGATGAGCAGGGTGCGGGGATCGGGGCTGGCGATGGAGGCCAGCTGCGTCAGCGGCACGCTGCTCCCGTAGTACTCGACGTTGACGCGGTTGAGGATGGCCGGGTTGGCCCGGCCGGTACGGACCGTGGCGATGGTGGACTCGAACGCCTGGAGCGACTTCTCCATGCGGTCCCGCGTTTCCTTCAGGACGCTCTTCATCAGCGGTACCTCCTGCCGTGCGCTGCGACTGCGGCCAGTTTACCGCGCACCGGCAGCGCCCGCCCAGGACGGCGGTTCCCGCCGTGGAAGGAGGTCAGTCGGCGTACCGCGTCTCCGCTCCGGTCCCGATGAAGGTGCCGACCTGCGCATCGCCGGCCAGCAGCCGGTCGAGGTGGCCCTCGACGAAGATGTCGAACACGGTGATCGGCATGTCGCGCCCCATGCACAGCGTGATGGCGGTGTCGTCCATCACCTTCAGGC